>CAZBFG010000007.1:15483-35307 GCA_964491155.1 uncultured Bdellovibrionales bacterium
CTTCAATGATACGTTCATCCTTGAGAAAATTCTGTCCGAGCGACTTCTTGGCAACAACCTTTTTCATACATTTTTCTTACTGACGAAGCTAGTGAAGCCCCGCCCGCAACGATTCGCAAGCGAAGCGTAGCGATTCGGGCAGGTAAAGCTAGGAAGCTAGTTAGTTATTTCTTCCATCTTGACATTGATCACACCAGCGCCAACACTGGCTATTTTGGCAAAGGCCACTTTATCAAGGTCGATGATACGTCCCGGCACAAACGGCCCGCGATCATTGATCACCACGATGACGCTCTTGCCATTCTCCGTATTGGTCACTTTCACAAAACTCCCCTTGGGCAGCCACGGATTGGCCGCAGCCATCGTCCCCGTCCAAGCATACCACGAAGCAGCACCACTGTGACTCTTCCCCAGTTTCACATACGTCCCCTGCGTGACAATTTCTGTCACCGGCTCTTTTATCCGTTCTGTCCGCATCAATTTGCGATTGACTTCCTTGCCATCATGACTACTGACTCGATACACCAAACGATCCGTCCCCTTTTCTCCTTTTTGTGTCACTACCGTCTTGCGCCACGACAGCTCATCATCTTCATTTGATTTCTTTTCAAAGGCTACCGACTTTTCAACGATTTCTTCTCGAATATCCACTCGTGTCACAATGATTCCCGTTCCACGAGCTGCTACTGCTTCTCTCGCTGGCTTGACGATATCATCTTCATCGAGTGTTACTCCGGCTTCCACGAGCGCTTCACCCACTGATGTCGCAAGAACCGCATACGATTTTTGTGTACCGTCTGCCTGTACCGATACCTCATGTGTCCGTTGTATCCACAGCTTCATACCCGGTGTAATGGTAGTTTCAGACACAGGAAAAACCGTTTCTCTTTCACGGAGTGCTAATCCTCGTGCCACCAAAAATTCTCCCACCGTTTTTTCCGAAACATCCTGAAAAACAAACTCCAAGCCATTATCTGAAACGACTATCTCTTTCGCAACGCCAGAAAACCGATCATCCTCTGGCCATACATCAAAAATACCGACAGCCAGAACCAGGAGCACTACAACCCCCACCAAAGGAAACCATCTCCTTATTTTCATTTTTACCTTACGTTTTCCAATCATAGTACCTCTTAATAACTGCTCAGTATCGCTTCCTTTTATCTCCCAACCATTATCTCATTTCTCCCACCCCAGGACAATTGGAAAAGAAAAAAGCGCCGGTTCCCGTAGGTCGTACGCTTGTTGTCGAAAATATCTTCACCTCGAGAGCAGCGGGCATTGCGGTTATGCCTGGCAACTTAACGAAGTTCGATAGCCGAGTCAATGATGTGTTGCAACAAGTTGGGGTCCTTGCCGAAGCCGAATGCCTTGTGAAGCATCTGGTTCACATCAGCCTTGCCTCGCCAGTCAGTTGGCAAACACAGGATGTCGACCTTCTCGTATGGGACAATCTCGGCCAGTCCGACGGTGACATCGGGCGGCACGGTAATGGCATTCAATGCGTATTTCGCTCGCGCTTCCTTTGGCGATTCATAGTCCCAATACGCGCTCGCCCACGGTGACAACTGCACAGTCACCGGATGGAAACCGTCCAGTGCACCGACACATGCAGATGCAAACTCAAGGAACACTTTGCGAGGCACTTCAAGCACCAGATCGACGTCGTTGCCTGAGCCGTGCTTGGCGATGCTGCCAAACAAATAGACCTTCTTGAGGCGGTTCTTAGGCGCAGCCCGTTTCAGCATGGCAACGTAGCGTTCTGCATGCTCCCTGGTGTAGCCTCCGTTTGTCCGAAAAATTGGTAGCGTAGGCCGTACCGTCAATGACTCGCCCTTGTTCTCGCTCGGTGCCAGCGTGACACGAGTCATCGTTTTCATCTCGCAGTCGATTACTTGCGCCTGCCCCTTCTCGACCCCACCGTAGGGAAGCGACACATTGAGTGCCTTCTTCCCGAAGTACGCCGGAAACGATTGCAAGAAAGGCAAGTGCGTGACCACCACCAGCGTGTCGATGTTGGTGTCAACATCACCGATGAACTGAAATGCTCCGTCGTTGTCAGACCAATCACCCTCGGCCTCCCACACCCCGTGCTCGATAACAGGAACACGAAAGTGCTCTGCCAGGATTGCTGAACTCTCCTTGGCTCGCCGAATTGTTGAGCTCACGAGAAGCATGTTGCCGACAACGCTGTTCGCAAGAACAGGCGCCAATTCCTGCATCTGCTTACGGCCGAAGTCGGTGAGCGTACTGCCGACGTAATCGCCATGCCTGACCAGAATGAGTCTTTTCATCTCTACTGCCCTCCTTCGAGTGCTGGTTGAAGAACTTATCCTTGGATTCAAGGATTTGGCAATATATCAATTCTTTCTGGGCTAGTCAATGAGGGATTTCAATCTTATTTTAGCCATCAAAAGAGAGGCTCTCTCAAGCCTCTCTTTCTGGATACAATCTAGATGGACTATACTAGGGAAGCCCTGTGGCCTACTTCGTGAATTTGAATGTCGTTAGTATCGTGTTTGCGGCATTATTGCCACTCTCAACTTCTAGGTCATATCTATCGTACAGAGATCCATTAGCTCTAAAAATCAGGTGGGTCGTTCGTCCTGATTCCTGCTCGGTCAAGGCATATGCCGTGTCACCAGCTACTGTCGATTGTACGTAGCGCGCCCCTATACCCTGTTGGAATTTCACCCAATCTCCGGGGGTTTTGAAATCACCTTTGCCTGACCCGCCAATAAATTTTGATAGTACCTGCAACCTGAACGTACAATCGGCACATACACCATCGATATTTTTTGCTTCCTCCTGATCACCGATTTTTCTCACTGACAGATCCAGCTCTTCCGCTTTCTCCACATCAACTTTCACCTCATATCCGCTAGGATATTCAAACGAAAATCCACGGACATAATCTTGATAAACCTGAGTGGATTTGGTTATCGGTGTCGGAATAACTGTAATCACATCGAGATCACTCCCTTCACTATCTGCGCCTTCAAATTGTATCAGGTACTTTTCATTCTTGAGTACGAGCGTGGTACGCTGACTCATTTCATCGCCGAAGCCTGTTACTTTTTGTACGGTTTGAATCGGCAGTGCCGCCACAGCACGACAAAAATAATCGTCACCAATCCGTATCGATGTATCGTCTTCCTTTAGACTCGGTTGGGGAGCAAGACACTTGGTCAAATCATAGATGCTGACCAAAGAAATCATCTGACTCTTCTCGATATAATCAGCAACCGGATCCTGATTCCATACACACTCCGTTTTCTTGAATGTCAACGGGATAGTGGTAATCGGGCTATAGGCATGATATGAATTCATGGCACAATTCACACCATAAAGCGGCATTTCACTTTCAATGCTTACCGCAAATCCATATTCTTCACTGGTATAAGCACGGATTTTTTCGTCCGGTACCGCTAAGTTTCGAGAAGAATTTTCTGCCACTGGTATTGGAACCGATTGTCCCGTAGGATCCTTGCTCATCACCAACCACAAAACCAATAAACCAAGCGTCATTACTACCACCGCCAAAAGTTTTCTTTCCATATTTGAAATATTATATTAAACAGCATACTAGTCTCTTTTGCCATCTTTCGTCAAGCACCAAAGCGGTAAGTATGCCGCTCTACTGTTATCACAACTCTGTCCCATTACAAAGAGCTCAGTCCTAAAACGAGATGCGTACACTCTCCTACTCCTGAAATCGATACTGGAGCGCTTCGGTGAGATGGGAGAGCGCGATATGTTCACTCCCCTCCAGATCAGCAATGGTGCGGGCAACTTTGAGTATGCGCATATACCCGCGCGCGGACAGTTTCATCCGTGACACCGCTTCGCGCAGTACATTGCGAGCGGTATCATCGAGCGCACACACTTCTTTGACCACCTGGCTCGACATCTCGGCATTGGTAGCGTAGGTTCTGTCAGCAAAACGCTTTCGTTGCACCTCTCGAGCCAGTTCTACCCGTTTGCGGATATCAATACTCTTTTCACCCTGTTGTCCAGTCTCATCGAGTTTTTCTATCTTGAGTCGTGGCACATCGACATGGAGATCGATACGATCCATAATGGGACCGGATATTTTCTGGCGATAGCGATGCGCCTGCGATGGGGCACAGGCGCAGACTCGTTCCGGATCACCGGCATAACCACAGGGACACGGGTTCATAGCGGCGATGAGCATGAAACGCGCCGGAAAACGCAGTGACCCCTTAGCTCGCGAAACTGTGACCTCCCCGTCTTCAAGCGGCTGACGCAAATTTTCCAGCACTGTCCGAGAAAACTCGGCAAATTCATCTAAGAAAAGCACTCCTCGGTGCGCCAAACTGATTTCTCCGGGTCGTGGATAGGTGCCACCCCCGACGAGCGAGACAGCACTGGCCGTATGATGTGGCGATCGAAAGGGACGTTTTGATACCAGAGCATCGCCCCGCTGCAATTTCCCGGCTACCGAAAAAATTTTTGTTACTTCCAGACTTTCCTGAAAATCGAGTTTAGGTAATATAGTTGGTAATGTTTTAGCCAACAGTGTCTTGCCACTTCCCGGAGGGCCAACAAAGAGTACATTGTGACCACCGGCTGCTGCGATCTCAAGGGCGCGCTTGGCGTGCTCCTGGCCTCGCACATACGCCATATCGGCATCACTTTCTTCTAGAGGAGGCGCTTCAGTAGTATTGGTAAAAGAAGGAATAAGCGACTCTTTCCGCAGATGGTTCACTACTTGAGTAAGATCCTTCACGGGGAAAACTACCAGACCATCGACAAGTGCCGCTTCTTTGATATTGTCCTCCGGCACATACAATTCTGAAAAGCCGTTTTCCTTGGCAAAAAGCGCTATGGGGAGCACTCCCTGGATACGACGCACCATCCCATCAAGTGCCAGCTCTCCGACAAACAGTCGCTTCTTGTGGTCGAAGGTTATTTGCTCAGTCGCCAAAAGAAACCCCAGCGCCATAGGTAAATCATAGATGGGCGTATTTTTTGGCAAATCGGCTGGTGCCAAATTAACCGTAATCCGTCCACTTTGATGTGGTGGCTTGAAACCGCTATTTTTCACGGCCGCACCCACCCGATCACGGGATTCTTTGATCGCCGTATCTGGCAATCCTACCAGAGTAAAATTGTGCAGTCCTTGGGGCAAAACATCAACTTCTACTTCCACCAAGACGCTTTCCAAACCGAGCGTGGCCGCAGAATACACTTTGGCAGACATAAGCAGAAAATTTCTAATTACCAATCTCTCATTTCTAAAAAAATTACTATCAGCTCATTTTTTTAGAAATCCCTTCCATACAATACCTACCACTCCTATTGCGAGTAGCACATCGGCGCCATTGAACACGAAAAACGTTCCAAAATTGATATAATCTGTCACACACCCATATGTCAAACGCTCCCAGAGGTTGCTCGCTCCCCCAACCAAAAACAACCAATAACATACGCGTAGGTCTGTTGTCTCCTCTTTCCACCATTGTACACCAAAGTAGATGAGGATTCCCAACGCCCCAAAGACAAGAACCACCCCTGGGATATTTGTACCGAGTGGTCCAAAAATATTACAGACCGAGCCAACTCTTTCTGCGAGTATCACTCGCACTCCCTGAAGACAGACAACAAAAAAAGCTACAGAAAATACCCCGACAAGGACTTTCTGTAGCTTCATAAAAACGGTTTTAGAGAGCGGTGCGAGCAGCCGGGTAGGCCATGAGCCGGTCGAGAGCGATTTCTTTGCCAGTCGCTTCGCAGATACCATAGGTACCAGCTTCCATTTTTGCGAGTGCATCTAGGGCATCCTTCAACTGAGCCTCCAGATTTTGCTCCAATCCGAGATTGTCGACATATTCCTCTACTTCCGAAGCATTTTCATCGGGATCAGTACCCATATCTTCAATGCGGGTCTCGTAGCTTCCCGCTGTTCCGGTCGAATCAGCAAAACGACCGAGTTCACTCTCCAAACGAGTCTTGTCCTCCAAAAGCTTTGCTTTCAATTGAGCCAGTGTTTCGGTATCAAGGGCCATAGTATTTCATACCAATAGTTATGTATCTTCTCTGCCACCTCATTATAGCAAAGTGTCGCGGTCTGTCCATGGAGAGAGGTCTCATAACTGTCTCAAATGAAAATATGCTCCAGATGACGGATATGAGCTTTTTTGAGAGCCGGGTCATAGAGCACCGAAAGAGCATCAAAGTGATACGGGCGTTTTTCACTTCTTTTTTCTCGCAGATAGCACTGGGCAATCCGTTCCAGCTTACGTAGTTTTTCTCTCGTGATATTAGCTTCCGGCAACAGTGTGCTCCCCCATGTTCCCAAACGGCTTTTCACCTCAACAAAGATCAGTTCTTGGCCTTTTTCAGCCACAATATCAATTTCACCTAATCGTTTCCCAAACGCATTACAATAATTTTTTTGAAGAATTGTGTAGCCCCTTTCTTTCAAATAACGCTCTCCTAGTTCCTCTCCCAGAACCCCGAGCTCCGAAGAAGAACGAAATGTACCCATACTTTTATACTTTTGTAAGATCAACATTCATCTTCCCTATTATAGCGGAAAATACTAACAAAAAAACACCCTTCCGGGAGTCCTGAAACCACTGTCTTGTCTTTTTCATTTGTGAATATGTTGGTGTCCGGGCGTACGACGCCCAAATAATAAAATCTTGGCTGTACGCCCGAACGTTGCATGTGCCAACAGATATTTAGGTTATATAGCTACGGGTGAGGAAGCATCTATAATCCATTTGAATCTGTATTTTGCGCACTTGCAATTTTCGCGATGATCCTAACTTGCTCATCACTTCTCCCTTCACCGTTCTCTGGCGCGAGGCCTTTTGGTGAGGTTATTGACTACACACTAGCCACAAATGGTTTCCGACCACTGTGTAGTCAACACCTCTATTTGAAAGAACTTGTTTTTTTGTTTCTTTTTGTTTTTCCTCCTGCTGTATTATTTTTCAGGAGGTTTTTTGTTTTTGTTTTGATCTCCGTGTTAGGACGGAGCGGTCATGGTACATTGCCACGACTCTTGAACAGTGAAAGAATTCCCCTCACAATTAGGGGGAATTGTGATAGGAAACTCTTTCACCGTTCGATAACGGTCCGCCAAGCGGCGGCAGGGAGCAAGTTGTCAAAGAATTTCAACGTCACAAGTTCATTATAGCAGAAAAAACACCTCTGGTCAATCAGTTACTTGTAAAAAGTGCTCTACGAAAGACTTTTTTGGAGCATTGAATATCATTTTGAAAATAAATATTCATTTCTCACAAAAAAAGAAGTCATGGACTTTTTTATTGAGTATCTCTCTTAAAAAGATTTCCCACTATAGAGCCAAAAAAGTACTACTTCTCGCTCACCGCATCAAGCATGGCTCGCAGTGTGTCTTTGCTGGTTCCAATAAACCATTTTGTTTTTGTCACTGCATGATCAAAAGAGATATTTCTTGAAGCATCGATGTTCACATAGCGAACCGTTTGTTCCTGGTAGGTACCGGAACGAAAAGTAACCTCCTTTGGCACAGTTATCCCCTCATAGAGCAAGGCTCCAAAGGCAGCTGGTATCGATCCTTCTCTCTGAGTCTCAAAAAGAGCCGCCACGGCAGCTGGTAGGGGCGATAGCATCAGTCCTATCCGATCTTGACCGGCATCGTTATACAAAAAAAGTGAAAACTTTTCATCAAACTGGGCGAGAAACTCCGGCTTCACCTCAATGTTCATGAGATAAGCGAAGCGACTAAAAGCAATAGGATTGTTATTTTTATCTGTTAGATAAAACTCCACTGGCTGCCTCATATTTGCTTCACGCATACGGGTTGAAGCTTGTTTCAAAAGTTCTTGAAAGCCTGTTACTGTCACTGTTTCTGTATCAAAAGGCAGATAATTAGGATTTTCAACTGAATAAGGTGGTTCCTCAACTTGAACAACCGGGATTGTCTCTATCATTACTTGTGGAGGAGTTGTCGGAGCAGGTACCTGAGATTCTGGCTCTCTCATGACAAAATACCAAAAAAATCCTCCCGCCAGAGTTAGTACTACTACCCCTCCCACAATCCACACCCAAAGAGAGCCTTTTTCTCCATTCTTCTGCGTATCAGGAGCATCAAAAAGAGGCTGAGGCTCAGACATAATTGACGGACTCACTATCGGAGTACGAGAAACTGGCGCTTCATTGGTAGCCTCCCCTGAAAATGAAACATTGCGCGATTCATCAGAGCCACTCAAAAAAGGACTTGTCGAGCGTGATGGAGTTACTTTTTTTTCAGTGGACAGGTCTTTTTCGACGACTCCTTCGTGAGCCACAGAATCACCCATCACTCGCACGGCATTCAGGATTTCACTGGGTATTGCTTGAGAAGCATCTTCTTCTGAAGCATCTGACGAATGGGATGAAAATAATTTCATAACTCTAAAAACAAAAACACAAGAGAGGTCACTATCACCGCGACCTCTCTTAGTATACAAGAGTTTCGAATTTTTCGGTAGGAGTTTTAAACTGCCTCAGTACTCATTCGTTTCTTGGCTGCTTTGTGTGACAGATTGATGCGACCCTGACTATCAATTTCTTTGACAATCACCGGGATGATGTCACCTACTTTCACGATATCCTCTACTCGCTCAACACGCTCATCGGAAAATTCTGAAATATGTACCAATCCTTCTTGGTTGGGCAACACCTCCACAAAAGCTCCGAAATTCATCAGGCGTGTGACTCGGCCCTGAAATAATTCGCCGGCCGCTACTTCACGTGTGATATTCCGCACCCATTCGACTGCTTTAGCGGCACTCACTTCGTCAGCCGATGTGATAAAGACTGATCCATCATCCTCAATATCGATAGAAACACCTGTTTCATCAATGATTTGATTGATCATTTTGCCTCCAGGACCGATGACGTCACGAATCTTTTCTGGATTGATATGAAGTGTGATGATACGCGGAGCATACGGTGACATAGTTGTGCGAGGAGCTGGCATGACTTCGAGCATCTTGCCCATGATAAACATGCGTCCCTCCTTGGCCTGAGCAATGGCAACAGCGAGCATATCCGGAGTCAAACCATCGATCTTGACATCCATCTGCATGGCCGTGATACCGTCCTTGGTACCAGCCACCTTGAAGTCCATATCTCCGTAGTGGTCCTCGAGTCCCTGGATATCCGAGAGCACCTTGTAGGCGCCATTTTTTCCGGTGATAACACCCATAGCAATACCTGCCACCGGCTTTTTGATAGGGACACCAGCATCCATCAGAGACAGGGTTGATCCGCAGGTCGAAGCCATCGATGACGAACCGTTTGATTCCAATACTTCCGACACCAAAATAATAGTGTACGGGAAATCCTCTTTGCTTGGGAGTACTGGTACCAACGCCTTTTCAGCCAGTGCACCGTGACCGACTTCACGACGACCCGGACCTCTCATTGGCTTGACTTCGCCTACAGAATATGGAGGAAAGTTGTAAAAATGCATGTAGCGTTTCTTTTCGTCTGTTTCCATCGTATCTACTACCATCTCATCGCCAGGAGCGCCGAGCGTCGTCACGGTGAGTGCCTGTGTCTCACCACGGGTAAAGACTCCTGTCCCGTGAGTACGTGGCAACACGCCAACTTTGCACCAGATAGGACGGATTTCTGTCAGTTTGCGACCATCTGGACGAGCCTCTTTTTCAAGAATATTCTGATGCACGGCTTCGTCAGCCACTTCATCAGTAATAAGCGAGAGGAGTTCGGAGAGATTCTTCTGCTCGGGATACTTTTCGGTAGCATAAGCAGCAATTTTGGCATTAATTTCCGCTGTCTTTGCCTCCATAGCCTGCTTAGGCAAGAGATAAAGCGCCTCAGCCAGCCCTGATGCCATCGCCACTTTCCGAATATCAGCTTCAAAAGCCTCATCACCTCGCAGCACTGCGGCGGCCCGCTTTTCTTTGCCTCCTTCTTTGCGAATATCTTCAATAAAGGAAGCAATCTTTTGAATAGCTGCAAAGCCGAAATGAAAGGCTTCAGCCATTTTTTCTTCAGTAATTTCATTGGCACCGGCTTCGATCATATTGATCTTGTCCTTGGTACCCGAAAGGAGCAGATCAAGATTACTCACTTTGCGCTCTTCGCTCGTTGGATTGAGCACAAAGCTCCCGTCTTCTGCTAATCCCACTCGTACGGCACCGATTGGACCATTCCAAGGGATATCTGACAGTGTCAAGGCCGCAGAGGCACCGATCATCGCTACCAGATCAGGATCGTTTTCCCCATCAACAGAGAGCGTCGTGACCACGACCTGCACTTCGTTTCGCATACGGCTGTCAAACAATGGACGTACCGTCCGATCGACAGCGCGGCCAGACAAAACAGCGTCATCCGACGGACGCCCCTCACGCTTGATAAAGCGCGATCCTTTGATTTTCCCGGCGGCATAATACCGCTCTTCATAATCCACCATGAGCGGGAAATAGCCCGTTATTTTGGACATTTCCTTGCTCATGACAGCTGTAGCCAGTACTACGGTATCACCATAGCGCGCCATAACCGCTCCACTCGCCTGCTTTGCAAATACACCCGTCTCAATGACGAGCTCGCGCCCTCCCAGCTGGAGGGACCATTTTTTTCCTTCCATAGACCATATTGTCCGGAAGATAAGCTAACAAACACGCGACTGGGGTCTGTGACCTCACTCGTGTACCTATTAGCCGATATCCTCCAGAAAAACAATGAATTAAACAACCATCTTTACTCTAACGTTCTTTTACCAATTTTGTCAAAGAAAATCCCACACTTTTTCTGGAGAAAGAGTGTGGGATATCCCTCTAAGAAGGCCTAAATCAAATACTTCCTCTTGTCATCTGAAAGGTTGATGAAGTCATCAGCCTGTTCGATGAGCTTGGCCGAAGCGGATTCGGCAAAGGCCACCACTTCGACACGGCAGCCATAGGTATTTTGGAGATATTCAAGGAGCGACGTATAATCTCCATCGCCGGAAACGATAATAATCACGTCAAGCTTGGGCGCCATTTTGATGGCGTCAATCGCAATTCCTACATCCCAATCCCCTTTTTTTGAACCATCATGGAAAATCTGGAGGTCTTTGGTCTTCACTTCGTAGCCACTCTTTTCCAACGCTTCGAAAAACTTGTCCTCGGTCGCCTCCACTGTCTTGATTCCATAGGCCAAAGCCCGGATGAGCTTGCGCTCACTCTGAGCCGCAAGCAGGACATTCTTAAAATTCACTTTCTTGCTATAGAGCACGCGAGCACTGTAGTACATGTTTTGAATGTCTACAAATATTCCCACTCTCTGTTCTGCAAACTTTGCCATACTTTTATAAAATATCTTCTGGTTTAAAATCCCTCAAAAAAACAAAGGGCCTAGAGGCCCAGTGTTTTCACGAGTGTCTTGTGTGACTTTTCGTTGGTCTTCTCGAGGTACGAGAGGAGCTTCTTACGCTTCGAAACCATCTTGAGTAGTCCGCGACGAGAATGGAAATCCTTCTTATTCTTCTTCAAGTGCGTCGTCAAACGCTTGATTTCTTCCGTAAACTTGGCCACCTGGTACTCTGGTGAGCCGGTGTCTTTGTCGTGCCGCTTCACTGGTGATGTCACCTTCTCCTTCTGCTTGTTTGTCAATGCCATACATGTGTCAGCGAGATACTCGTCCACTTCCAAAGTGAACCAACATCTGCTCGTGATAAATAATAACAAGAGCACTGTAACACGCTTCTTCACTTTTAGCAACTCCCCGTTTTTTCAAAGAAAAAAGGCGCGCGTTGCGTGCCTCAAATTGCAAGCGGAGTTCCGCTTTAACGGGAAGTCAGGGTAACGACCTTCTCAACCGCCTGCTCAGCGAAGTCCCGCCCATGGCATCCGTCAATTCCCGGGTCGACTTCGGGATGCAGATAGCACTGACAAGTGTTGTTCGGCGTGAATCCATGGCGACATTGCCGCCCAGGCCGCGTCAGACGCCCCTCCTTCGTCAAAAGAACTCCATCCGCCGCATAATTCGGATCTTCTAGGAAGATCATCATGTCAACCTCCTTGGCTATGAAAAGATAGATACGAAGACTATATCTCATGAGACTTCCTTCGTCAATACAAAACCCCGCTACATGAGCGGGGTTTCATTTTCAATCTTCGTAGTGATTTTACAGTATCGTGAAAGCGGCGACGCTGTCTCCGGACTGCGGTTTCATGACACGCACACCCTGCGTAACACGACCCAGTTTCGGTACGCTCTTAAATGGAATACGAATGATGGTGCCCTTGGATGATGTGAGGATGAGGTCATCTTCGATATTGGCCATACTCACGACTCTCGCTCCCACCAGTTTACCGGTCTTTGGAGTGACCTTCATGGTTTTGATACCGGATCCACCACGCTTCTGAACCTTGTAAGATTTCAGTTCACTACGCTTGCCATATCCGTTCTGCGAGAGAATGAGCAACTCGAGATCCTTGTCACCCTTGAGAACCACATCCATACCCACGAGGACGTCTTCATTTTTCAACTTCATACCACGGACACCGGCAGCATTGCGTCCCATTGGTCGTACATCGGATTCTCTGAAACGGATAGCTTGGCCGTCATTGGTGGTCAATACCACTTCATCGCTCCCGGTAGTTGCGGATACCCAACCCAACGTATCGCCCTTTTCAAGTGTAATAGCAATGAGACCACTACGACGGACATTTTCAAAGTCTTCCAACTTCGTCTTCTTGATGGTTCCTTTCTCGGTGGCCATAAAGAGATACTTGTTGTCGCTGCCCTTGCTCTGACCGACCACAGCGGTAATTTTTTCCTCCTGTGACAGTTGCAAGAAATTGACAATGGCCTGTCCCTTGGATGTTCGTGTCGATTCCGGAATCTCGTACCCGATCGTCTGAAACACTTTGCCGGAGTTTGTGAAAAACATCAGACTATCATGTGTTTCAATAGTGAGCACCATCGCGATTTTGTCTTCTTCCTTGGTGGTCGCCCCAATGACGCCTTTGCCACCGCGCTTTTGCACTCGATACACGGTTGGATTCATGCGCTTGATGTAACCATCCTCTGTCAGCGTAATGATGGCTTCTTCATTGGGGATCAAGTCCTCCTGACGGAATTCACCGATAGCACCCTTGATCACTTTGGTCTTGCGCTCATCGCCAAAACGATCCCGTACCTCGATGAGTTCGCTCTTGACCAGTGCCAAAATCTTTTTCCGGTGTTTCAAGAGATCTTCCAGATACGCAATCAGTTTGTATTTTTCCTCCAACTCATCTTCGATCTTCTTCCGTTCCAAGCCGGCCAGTGTCTGCAGACGCATTTCCAAGATAGCAGTTGCCTGCAATTCGGAGAGCTTGAACTTTTTCATCAAGTTCATGTGAGCCTCCTCTTTCGTCGCCGACTTTTTGATGGTTTCAATAATCGCATCGATATGATCGAGGGCAATCTTGAGTCCTTCCAAAATATGAGCGCGATCTTTGGCTTTTTTCAAATCATGTTCCGTCCGACGCACCACGACGATTTCCCGATGCTTGATATAGTGTTCCAGAATCGACTTGAGTGTCAGCACTTGCGGGTCAACACCATCCACCAACGCCAACATATTGACGTTGAAATTTTTCTGCAAATCAGTCATCTGATACAACTGATTCAAAACCTTTTGTGGAAACGCTTCCTTTTTCAAATCGATAACCACGCGCACACCATCCTTGTCAGATTCATCGCGCAAGTCTTTGATGCCGGGCAGTTTGTTTTCTTTGTACAACTCCGCAATCTTCATGATGAGCGACGCTTTGTTCGTGGCATAGGTCATCTCCGTCACCACGATCTGAAACATCCCTGATTTCATTTCCACAATCTCTGCTTTGGCACGCGCCATGATAGGACCTTTGCCGGTGGCATAGGCTTCGCGGATATCCTTTTGGTTGTAAATAATACCGCCGGTTGGAAAATCTGGTCCCTTGATAAACTGCATGAGATCATCTATCGTCGCTTCCGGATGATCGATAAGGTGACAAATACCGTCCACCAATTCACCCAGATTATGCGGAGGGATATTAGTAGCCATACCGACGGCGATGCCGACAGTTCCGTTCAAAAGCAGCTGTGGCAGTTTGGCCGGGAGCACCAGCGGCTCCTCATGCATGCCATCAAAGTTCGGGATGAAGTCTACTGTATCCTTGTCGATATCAATGAGCATCTCTTCGGCAATAGCTTTCAGCTTGGCCTCGGTATACCGGTAGGCAGCAGCACTGTCACCATCCATCGAACCGAAGTTTCCTTGCCCCCACACCAGCGGATAGCGAAGAGAAAAATCCTGAGCCATACGCACCATCGTGTCATACACGGCCGTGTCACCATGGGGATGGTATTTTCCCAATACTTCTCCGACTACCGTTGCCGACTTGCGGAACTTGGCTGTCGAGCGAAGCCCCGTTGACCACATCGAGTACAAGATACGACGATGCACCGGTTTCAAACCATCACGAACATCAGGAAGAGCACGCGCCACAATAACGCTCATGGCATAATCCAGGTACGACTGGCGCACTTCATCCGTGATAGAACGGAGCTCAATTTTCCCATCATGAAATTCTTTCTTTTCTTCCATAAGATCCCTATGCTATTTGATTGAAATGAGAATTATTCTGAAACACTCGTTCCCTCACCGTTCTTTTTTTCCAATTGCTGCTCAAAAAATTGTGACCCATCTACTTCTTTGTCTTCAATCCGAAGAGGAGCTGACTGCTCAAACAAATCATTGAGCGAAGGCATGTTACCTATCCCCTGCTTCCCCTGTTCGACAACATCCGGGATTTCCTCGGCTGTTCTCGTAAAACTCTCCCGCACAGAAAGAAGCCAGATACCGACAATCACCACCATTGATCCGGCAACGCAAAACATCACATA
This sequence comes from uncultured Bdellovibrionales bacterium, assembly GCA_964491155.1. Lineage (GTDB taxonomy): Bacteria > Patescibacteriota > Minisyncoccia > Moranbacterales > UBA1568 > UBA1568. The sequence goes on from CAZBFG010000007.1 coordinate 30,367, forward strand.
CCGCATTCGCACGTGTTCCGGCTCTTGGCGTATCGCCTCAACTTTTTCCCACAACGAAAATGCCATACGAAAAAATCACCTTTTTAGCTTCCTCGTTCCAGAAGAACCACTTCCAACTTCTTTCCTTCTAAATCCTTCTTTTTGATGTTGAGTTTTGGCACTGTTTCCTTGGGACAGTTCCCCATGGCTTCGCAAAAATCCTTTTCAGTTTCCAGAGGCAACGTCAGTCCTGGCAATTTATAGTGCATCGGAATAACCAGGCTTGGCTCAATTTTTCTCGTCAATTCACAGGCGAGCTTGGCTTCAAGTGTTCCCGCTCCACCGACCGGCACAAACAAAACATCTACACCGCTCAATTTATCCAGAAGCTCCGCGGACAAATCATGTCCCAACGCTCCCAGAAAGGCAACATGGATGTCTTCACTTTCAAAAATATACACCGTATTTTGACCCTCCTTAGCTCCCTCCTTCGTATCCTGAAACGTCGGAAAACCCAGAGCCGCGATACCTCTCGCCGAATACTCTCCTGGAGCATCGATAACCGTCGGTTCCCCCTTGAGGTTTTCTTTCACACTTTCGGTATCGCCATGAGACAAAAACACGATATCAGCCTGACCTTGCGGCGCTCGTAAGCCGGATCCTTTTTCCAACAAATCCGTCCAAATAATCACGTCATCAGTGGCTCTTCCGGCTGGTTTAGTGCTGATTTTGAAACAATAGTCTCCGTAGTACTGAATAATCATAGGTCAAATCATTTCTTTAGTACATCCATTCTAACAGATGTTTCCAGCTCCTACAAGCCTCATTTTTCTCTTTTTTCCTTCCTAGGAGCATCTCAGACTTGCCATAATTTCAAATATACGCTAGTATGAGGAGAACTCGCAGTGAGTTTTGGCGTAATTGGCTAACACAATCGAATACGAGGAAGACTATTCCTCGCTTTCCCCTGTTTCCAAGACGCCTTTCTGGTGTTTTTTGTTTTTACAGAGACAAAGAAGAAGATTTTAGCGTCTTTTATCATTAATAGCGGGTTAGACGCTCTCGCAAAAAGAAGAATTCTATGTCACAAACCACTACAGCTACAGAAGAAGTCGTTGTTTCTTCCCCCATGGAAGAGCTCTTGAGCCAGCACGTCGTTGAAATCCCTGAAGTTGGAGACGTTATCCCTGGTACCGTCATGTTTGTTGCGTCCAGCTATGCCTTGGTCGACCTCGGTCCCATGGGAACCGGTATCGTTTTAGGCAAAGAGATGCGCGATGGCCTTGGTCCAGAGGGCAAACTCAAGGTAGGAACAACCGTCACCGCCACCCTCATGAGCTATGAGAACGAAGACGGCTACATCGAACTCTCTATCCGCGAGGCTTCCTACGAAAAATCCTGGGAAGATATCGAACACAAGCTGACAAACCGTGAAGTGGTTGCTACCAAGATATCAGAAGCCAACAAAGGCGGACTGATGGTGGAAATCAACGGTATTGTCGGTTTCTTACCTGTTTCTCAACTGGCCAGCGAACACTACCCACGCGTTGAAGATGGAGACAAAAACAAGATTCTTGATCTTTTGAAAAAACTCATCGGCGAAGAAATTCAGGTGCGTATTCTTGATGCCGACCGTGAAAGCGAGAAATTGATTGTCTCTGAAAAGGCTGCACAGAGCGAAAAAGAACGCGAGCTCATCAACCTCTTGAAAGTCGGCGACATTGTTTCTGGTGAGGTCAGTGGTGTGGTAGACTTCGGCGCCTTCGTCAAGTTTACTCCTCCCATTCGCGAAGATGGCAAAAAGCCAAGTGAAAAGCTGGAAGGATTGGTTCATATTTCCGAACTGGCCTGGCAGCTCATCGATGATCCACGCGAAATGATCAAGACTGGTGATGCTGTAGAAGCCAAGATCATCGGTATCGAAGAAACCCGTATCTCGCTTTCCATGAAGGCCCTCAAAAAGGATCCATGGAACGAAGTCTTGGACAAATACAAAGTAGGTGATGTCGTATCCGGAAAGGTCGACAAGATCAACCATTTCGGTGCTTTCGTCTATCTCGACAAAGATATCCACGGATTGGCTCATGTCAGCGAATTCCAGGATGTTTACCCCGGCAAGAAGATTGAAGACGTCTTCAAGGAAGGCGAAGTCTACACTTGGAACATCCTCTCTATCGAACCCAAGAGTCATCGTATGGGACTCCTCCCAGTCAAGGACAAAGCTGCTCCAAAGGCTGCCAAAGAGACTGCCAAGGAAGAAGTGGCTGCGTAAAACAAGAAAACACCCTGCTCTGTCAGGGTGTTTTGGTAAGTACTCTTAATTTTCTCAAGATTCTTTACTTGGTATTGAGGCTTTTCCCAAAATCATCCTTTTTCCTCCCCTTTCGTGACCGTCGAACATTTCTGACTCGCTCTGCCGAACAGGGAGCTCACTGGTCGAGACCATCCCTACTCGCTCGACTGTTACCGGCTCGCTCGAGAGAAATGTTACCGACAGCACCCGGAGGAAGAAAAAGAATATTTCGGGAAGCCTCTCCAAACAATAAGCTTGTTTCTATGAAAAATGTCTTCATCATCTCTGGTGCAGCCGGTTCAGGCAAAGACTCTGTGATAGACGGCCTCCAATCGATACTCCCCATCGAACGCATTATCACCACTACTACACGAGAGATGCGTCCTTCCGAAAGCGAAGGTCAGCCCTATTATTTTGTCTCTGTAGAAAGTTTCGAAACTGGCCTGAAAAATGGATTTTTTATAGAACACTCGATCAATGAAAATGGCGCCCACTATGGCGTGACCAAATCCGAACTCGAACGCATCACCAGTAAAAACAAAATCGCTCTCTGGCGTGTAGATTGGAAAGGCGTTATCGCTATCAAAAAATTGTACCCGGAGATTAAAGCACTCTATATTTCAGCCCCCATTGAAATCCTCGAAGCACGCCTCCGTTCACGTGACACAAATAAAGACGAGGCTTATTTCCAAGAACGCATGGCCTATACCCGCGAATGGCTCAAACATCTCGATATCTATGACTACGTCATCGAAAATGAAGAAGGCAAGCTTGCACAAACCATTGAGCAAGTCGCTGACATCATCAAAAAACACTCCGAACAACACTAGTCCACTCACACCTTTTGTCAGGGCTTTTTTGAAGCGTGTCCAAAACACCGTCGCAACCCACCAACTCTGGGGACCACAAGATTCCTTTATTGTAGCGGTTTCTGGCGGAGCGGACAGCCTGTGTCTCCTCGATGTACTCTTCCTCCTTTCGCAAAAGCGCCCTTTCCCCCTCCATATCGCTCACGTCAACTACTGTCTGCGGGGTGAAGATTCCAATCTGGATGAAATACTGGTACAAAAACGAGCAGAGCACTACAGACTCAACCTGTCTGTACTCAGACCAAAAAAAACATCTTCCGCCAACCTCGAAGAAAAACTGCGTGACATCCGGTATCGTTTTTTTGAAAAGATTCGTCTCCAAAAAAAAGCAACGCTCATTGCCGTCGCTCACCATCAGGATGATCAGGCCGAAACATTTCTCCTCCGCCTCCTGCGTGGTTCCGGTATGCAGGGCTTGTCCGCCATGCGACCAAAAAACGAGCTCTTAATTCGACCTCTCATCGATATGAGCCGCGCTGATATACTGCGCTACCTGAAGGAGCGGGGTATTTCCTACCGTACCGATACGAGCAATACCGATCAGCGCATTTTACGTAACCGGTTACGTCATTCTCTTATTCCTCTTCTTGAAAAGGAATACCAGCCCAATATCAAAAAAATTCTGGCTGACACAGCCACGCTCTTGGCTCACGACTACGGCCTCCTAGAGCAAAACTTTTCTCTACCGCACAAGATATCCGGCTACGATCTGGTCTTTTCGGCACGAGAATTGATCCATTTTCCGGAAGCCCACCTCCGTCACCAACTCCGTCTTTTATTCCGGTCACTCTATGACAAAAAATCTCCGCCAAAAGGGGTTATCGACGAATGTCTCAAGCTCTTCAAAAGCACCAAAAACAAGGCTCAATCCTTCACTTTTCGTGGCTTGAATATAGAACGAAAAGGTGATACAGTGAGACTGCTCGATTTTTACCTCTAATATCAATTATCACCTCGTTACTATGGAAAAAATACTCAAGAATCTCTCAACGCTCATCCTGATTTTTCTCCTTCTTTCAGGAATAGTTATCCTCTACCAATCTCCCGAAGTCAAACCGGCCGAAGTATCGCTTTCCGAGCTTGTTTCACAGATCAATCAGGATCAGGTCAAGGAAATTACCGTCAAAAATAATGAACTCTCCATTGAGCTTAAAGACGGAACCAAAGAAAAAGCTGGCAAAGAACCGGAGAGTTCACTGTCTGAAACGTTCAACAACTATGGTATCGACAAAGAAAAACTGAAGGGTGTCACGCTCAATATCACCGAGGACTCCGGGTTTGGCTTTTGGATGGCCGCTATTCTGCCGTTTCTCCTCCCCTTCCTCCTCATCTCAGCCTTCATTTGGTTCATGATGCGCCAAGCTCAGCGTGGAAACTCCCAGGCTCTTTCATTTGGAATGAGCCGGGCACGTATGCTTGATCCCAAAGACAAAAAAAAGCGTATCATGTTTGCCGATGTGGCCGGTGCTACCGAAGCAAAAGTCGAACTTGAGGAAGTGGTTGAATTCCTAAAGCATCCCAAAAAATTCCTCAACATGGGTGCCAAGATTCCCAAAGGCGTCCTCCTCTTGGGTCCTCCAGGAACCGGCAAGACCTTGATGGCCAAAGCAGTGGCCGGCGAAGCTGGGGTTCCATTCTTCAATATCAGCGGTTCCGAATTTGTTGAAATGTTTGTCGGTGTGGGTGCCAGTCGCGTCCGTGATCTCTTCAAACAAGCCAAGAAAAATGCGCCTGCTATCGTTTTCATCGATGAAATCGACGCGGTCGGTCGACACCGCGGTGCAGGTCTCGGTGGTGGTC
>CAZBFG010000008.1:0-34641 GCA_964491155.1 uncultured Bdellovibrionales bacterium
TCCTATTACCTGGCCCTCGAATACGGTCAGGATCCGACACCGGTTGCTATGGTGGAGGAATTGAAAAAACTATTGGTATAGTTTTAGTTTTCAATTCACAATTTTCAATTTCCAAACAATGCTTAAATTTCTCAATTATAAAATTGAGTCATTGAAAATTTTTTGAAAATTGAAAATTAGAAATTGATCATTTTTATAGTATAGGCCCTGGTGGCGGAATTGGTAGACGCACTAGCTTCAGGTGCTAGCGTTCGCAAGGACATGGGAGTTCGAGTCTCCCCTAGGGCACAACGTAAACATCTCTTTTGGTGTAAAAAAGAGCTCTTTCGTGTAAATCATTTTTAGGTATGAATCCATCTCGAGCCCTTGAGTTCTTTCGAATTCGGGCGTGGGAAGAGATTCGCAATGCAGTATGCAACAGCATAATAATTCGTTTCAGGGGAATCGTCGTCCAGAAGGACAGCGGAGCCCTCTTGGTCGCGGACCAGTGGCGCCGCGTCCCAATCAGAGCCTCAGACCAGTATCTCCTCAGGGGATCGGTGCTTTTGAGGGTATCGTCGCTCGTGAACAGGCCCCCAAGGGTACACCTCGGGTGGGTGTCGTCACCAAACATGCCGGGAATCGGCCGGTTATGAAAAAACAAGAACCAGGCACCAAGCCGGTTCAGTCACATCAGGGAGGAAAGCCCAAGGGCGCTTCTGAAAAAGGTCCTCGACGTGGTGGTGGCCGTGGAGGCAATCGTCGTTTTCAACAGACGATGCCGAATCGACTGGAGCCCAAGAAAATGGGCCCGGCAATTCCATCTATCCCCGAAAAAACCCTCCGTATCATTCCGCTTGGCGGTCAGGAGGAAGTTGGACGCAATATGACCGTGTTTGAGTATGGTGACGATATCGTCATCATCGACATGGGTGTGCAATTCCCGGAAGAAGATATGCCTGGTATCGACTACATCGTGCCGAATGTCAGCTATCTGAAAGGCAAGGAAAAGAACATCCGTGGTGTGCTCTTTACGCATGGTCATCTCGACCATATCGGAGCTGCCCCAATCCTGCTCAGGCAGTTGAACTACCCGACAATTATCGGTCGTGATTTTACTCTGGCACTGATCAAGCACAAAGTGGAAGATCAAGAAAAAGGCGCTGCCAGCCGTCTCAAGATGGTGCGCGTCAAATCGCTCGAGGATCGTATCAAACTCGGTGTCTTCGAAGTGCGTTTCTTTGAAGTAGAGCACTCGATTATGGATGCTATGGGTATCGCGCTTGTCACTCCGAATGGTTCTATCGTTCATATGGGTGACTGGACTATCACCAACGACCCGGTTGTTTCGCATGGCGAACAGCCGACGTATAACCATCTGGAAACACTTCCCAAGCCGACGTTTTTGATGCTGGAAAGTTTGGGTGCTCTCAAGAAAAATCGTCCACCATCTGAAACCGAAGTCCATACTAACCTCCAGAATCTGATCCGTACGGCACCTGGCCGTATCATCATTGGGACCTTTGCGTCGCAGGTGCGTCGCATCGCCTACCTCATCGAATATGCGGAGCAGCAGGGCAAGAGAATCGCTCTTGAAGGCTATAGCATGAAGATGAATATCGAGGTAGCCAAGGAACTCGGTTATATCAAGGTCAAAAAAGAAACACTGATTACGGTCAATGATATTCACAAGTATCCGGACAATCAGGTGGTGGTCATCTGTACTGGTGCTCAAGGAGAATCCAATGCGGCGCTCACGAGAATCGTGACTGACAATCATCGCTTTATCAAGTTGCAGAAAAACGACACCATCGTGTTTTCGAGTTCGGTGATTCCTGGTAATGAGCGGAGCATCCAGCGTCTCAAAGACAACCTGTATCGCAAGTGTGACAATGTCATTCACTCCGATATGATGGAAATTCACATCGGTGGTCATGGTACCATCTGGGAGATGGAAGAAATCATCCGTCAGGTCAAGGCTACCTATATTCTCCCGGTTTATGCCAACCACTATTTCTTGAAGGAAGCGGCCAAGATCGCCTATCGTCTCGGATATCCGGACAAAAATGTTTTTGTGATGGACAATGGACATGTGCTCGAGATACCGGCTCCCAATGAAGGCTTCCCACATCTCATCGCTGAAAAAGCTGATGCCAGCTACGTCTTTATCGACGGTCTGGGCATCGGTGATATCGGCCATGTGGTACTCCGCGATCGTCAGATGCTCGCTACCGAGGGTATGGTGGTCATCACGGTCATTATTGATAGCAAGTCGAAGAACGTTATCGGCAACATTCAGGTGACCTCGCGCGGCTTTATCCACGTCAAAGAGAACTTTGACTTGGTCAATGAAGTGAAGCGCAAGGTCCAGAAAGTGGTCAAGGACACTACCTCCAAGGACACGTCGATTGACTGGGATATGGTGCGGAACGAAATCCGCGAAAACATCGGGCAGTTTCTGTTTACCAAAACCGAGCGCCGTCCGATGATCCTGCCGGTTGTGATAGAAGTGTAAGCTTGAGTAGAGGAGTAGAAAAGCAGCCCCGAAAGGGCTGTTTTTTTTATATACATAAGGAAAGCCGTGTCGGTGAAAGAAAATACGGGTCGACATTGTATCAAAGGTAGAGATGTCGCGAAATCTCTCTTAATTTGGAGGCATAACACAGAAATATATGAAAAAGACAGTATTGGGGTTGGGGGCGCTTGCTCTTGTAGCCGGTGCCATGGGTGTGTCGAGCGCTTTTGCCTATCAGGGAAATCCGGCCGTCCAAGGTCCGAATTATACCCCCGAGCGTCATGAAGCGATGGAAAAGGCATTCGAAAGCAACGACTACGATGCCTGGAAGAATCTCATGCAGGGGCGAGGCCGGGTGACTACAGTCATCAACAAGGACAACTTCGCCAAATTTGCTGAGGCACACGAGTTGGCTGAGCAAGGCAAGACAGCTGAAGCACAGCAGATTCGTCAGGAGTTGGGTCTTGGTGCTCACCATGGTTCCGGGAAGTCGGGCATGGGGAGAGGTATGAATCGTTGAGGAGAGTGAGAGCATGGTAGAGGGCCCCGCTTTCCGGGGTTCTCTATCGGTTTGTTGGTTCGATGTCTGATATACTCCTAGTATGAATTCTTACGAACACTTTTCCGATGAAGAGATTGTTTTGAAAGTCCGATCTGACAATCAGGAGCTGTATGCTGTGCTTGTTGAGCGGTATCAGGGTAGGCTGCTCCGCTATGCCAGGAGCCTGATCGGGGACGAACACGCAGCGGTAGACGCGGTTCAAGAGTCTTTTCTCAAAGCTTTCATAAATTTGCGTGGTTTTGATGTTAAAAAAAAGTTTTCCAGTTGGATATACCGCATCGTTCATAACGAGGCGATGAATCTGGTGAAAAAATATCCGCGGGAAATGCCGCTGTTTGATGATATCGACATCCCGAGTGATGAGGATATCGCAGACAATCTTGAGCAACAAGAATTGAGTGCTCTCGTGAAGCAGTGTCTGAATCAAATCCCTTTGCTTTACTCAGAGCCGCTTGTTCTCCGCTATATCGAAGACAAATCCTACGAAGAAATTGGTGATATATTACGTTTGCCTATGGGCACGGTGGCCACGCGCATCAGTCGGGCGAAAAAATTAATGAAACACGTATGTCTGAAGAACAAAACAATCTGACTGGATCCGTCATGGAAAAGATTCGTCATGATGGGGTCAAGATGCGTCCGAAAGCGTATTTCGTTTTGGGTTCACTGCTCACGTTTGTCGGACTCGTTGCTTCGGCAGTGGTTTCGGTTTTTTTGGTCGGTCTGGTGCGGTTCTCGCTACGTTCGCATGGTCCGATGGGTGAATACCGATTGGAGCGGATCTTGGCTAGTTTTCCTTGGTGGACGGTCGCCGTAGCTCTTTTGGGACTCATCATCGGCATCGTGCTCCTTCGTCGTTATGATTTTTCATACAAAAAGAACTTCAAGGCCATCGTTATCGGATTTGTGCTGGCCGTTATCCTTGCCGGCTGGATTGTAGATATGATGGGGATCAACGATGCTTTGTCTCGTCGGGGGCCGATGCAGGGCGTGATGAGGCAGTACTGGAAAGAACAGGGCATCCAGCCGCCCGGTGCCGGTCGTGGCGGATGGCGATACCAAGAGCGCATGAACGAGGAGTTGCGGTAGTAACAGAGCCAAAATCGCGTCTAGGTGAGGGAGAATGTCAGGACTTTTTATGCTACAATGGGAGTACTTTGAGAAAAATTACCATGGAAGAAATGACAAAGATGAATCTAGCGGTTTTGTGCGGTGGATTTTCCGGTGAGCGACAGATTTCGCTCCTGTCTGGTGAAAACGTGATGAAGTATCTGGATCAGAACAAATACCTGGTCAGTCGCATCGATGTGGTGAGCGAAGAAGAGTGGCACTGGTATGGCGAAGATGGCGCCAAGCGCGTGCTTGATTTGAAGCGCGAGGAAGATTTGGCGTTTTTGAAGTCTTTTCAGATTTTTTTCAATGTCCTTCATGGTACCTATGGTGAAGATGGCAAGCTCCAGGCGTTTCTCGACCAGCTCGGGGTGCCCTATACGGGTTCTGGCGCCGCAGCCAGCACACTAGCTATCGACAAGATCAAGACTATGGAATACGTCGCCAAGAACAAGATCTTGGTGCCGGAATTTTTCGCTGTAGAGGAGCAATCGGAAAGTGTGGTGGCTGACAAAATAGCATCGTCCTTTGGGTATCCAGTCATCGTGAAACCCAATGACAGCGGCTCTACTCTGGGGCTGACACTCGTCCAACGGCCGGAACAGCTGGCCGAGGCATTGGACAAGGCTGGCCATATCACCAAACAGGTGATCGTGCAGCGCTATATCTTTGGCCGCGAATTTACCTGTGGCATCCTCGGGAATAGTGCTGACCAGGATCTCATCATGTTGCCGCCGATCGAGATCATCATCCAGAATCAAGTGTTTGACTTCAACGACAAATATTTTTCCAAAGAGACCCAGGAACTTTGTCCGGCACCGGTCGACAAGTTTGTGACCGAGAGAATCAAAGAACAGGCGCTTTTGGCGCATCGAGTACTCGGTTGTGATGGGCTCTCGCGGACAGATTTTCGTATGGACGGAGCAGGGCAGTTGTACTTTCTCGAGACCAATACTTCGCCTGGGTTTACGACGGGGAGCCTGTGTCCCAAGGCGGCCGCGGCTGCCGGTATCGGCATGCCTCAGCTGCTCGACCGCGTCATTGATTTGGGTCTTTCTCGAGTGCAAAAAACAGTGTGATACAATAAAACCACTAAATGGTAGGGAATTTTTACTATGAAACGACTTTTTTCGGGGATTCAGCCGTCGGGTGATCTGCATTTGGGGAACTATCTGGGCGCTATCAAACAGTGGGTAGAGTTGCAGGAGGGGAACGATGCGGTGTACTGTGTCGTTGATTTGCATGCTATCACGGTGCCACAGGATCCGGTGGCGCTCCGCAAAAAGACGCTCGAAATCGCCAAGATCTATCTGGCTTCCGGTGTCGACCCGAAAAAAGCAACACTTTTCATTCAGTCGCATGTCTCCGCTCATACTGAACTGGGGTGGATACTCAATACTATCGCTCGCATAGCGGAACTGGAACGCATGACGCAGTTCAAGGACAAGGCGCAAAAAGGTGGTGCTTCCGAATCCGGTGTCGGATTGTTTACGTATCCCGTACTCATGGCGGCGGATATTTTGCTGTACGATACAGAGATAGTGCCGGTGGGCAAGGATCAGATGCAGCATATCGAGTTGGCGCGCGACTTGGCCGAGCGTTTCAATAAGCGTTTCGGCGAGACGTTTATCATTCCTGAGGGAAAACTATCGAAAGAAGGCGCACTCATCATGGGACTCGATGACCCGAGCAAGAAAATGTCGAAGTCTGCGGCCAGTGAATACAACTATATCGCCCTTACGGATGATGCCGATACCGTCCGGCGCAAAATCAAAAAAGCGGTGACGGATAGTGGGAGCGAAATTGTTTATGCTGATGATAAACCGGCCCTGAAAAACTTGATCAATATCTACACGCTTTTGTCTGGCAAGACCTCCCAGGAAATTGAAACCATGTATGTAGGCAAAGGCTACGGTGACTTCAAGACCGATCTCGCCGAGGTCATCGTCAGTTTCCTCTCGCCATTCCAAGAACGCTTGGCTGCGCTCTCTGATGATGGAGTACTCACTATTCTGAAAGCCGGTGCCGAAAAAGTTCGCCCCTTGGCCGAGACCAAGCTCCGCCAGGTGTACGAAAAAATCGGAATTATTTCTCACTAGTTATACAGTATGCGACACCAATTCGACTTCGTTGGTCCAAAAATTACTCCGGAAAAAGAGGTACGGGCAACGCATCGCCTGGCGTCAGTTCAGAGAAAAGAAAGCTTTTTTCAGGAAGGGGAGATAGAAAAGACACCGGAAGAACGTGTTGCTATAGAGCTTTTTGATAAAGTACTAAAAAGGGAATTTTTGGATTCGGACATACCAGAAGTTCCGGAGCTTCGGCCTGAGAGGTTTCATGTCATGTCGGAAGCGTGGTGTAATGCAAACATGGACGAAGCTAGTTCTGGTTCTGGATCGTACGCTTCTTTTGGGGACAAGGCCATGTTATTTCGTCACCGATCACGTTCTCGATTGGATTTTTATAATACTATACTTCATGAGGCGATTCACTCGGTATCTCGACAAAAGCACTGGCTTAATGTTGAGAATGAGGCAATAGGTTCATACAGATTGGGTTACCGAATCAAGAATCCGATCAGAAAAAACGATGTACATGTTCACTTGAGTGCCTTCAATGAAGGAGTTACTGAGGCGACAACTGAAGAATTGTTTAAAGAAAATTTTCGGGAGATAGGAAGAAGATTGTCTCTTTCATATGATGAATTTGAGCGATACACCTATAGCTATCCGACCTCTCGGGAAGCAATAAAGAATCTTTGTTATGGTGTGGCAGCGTTCAAAAATATTCCTCCGAAGGAGGTCTGGAAAAAAATTAAGAAGGGTCAGTTTACGGGAGACATGATGCACCTGCGCGATGTGGAACTTGCGTATGGAAAGGGGGCACTCCGTGTTTTGGATGCTTTGGAGATAGGCTTGAACGAAGTGCCGTCGGCAGCCCGAGCAGCTCTAGAGGAGAAGAATAATAAAATACTGCAGTACTTTGATAGCTATGATGCGGATGGAGTCAATAAACAAGAGGCTCGGTCAACGTTGTCCCTAGAGGTTCTTGGGCTGGAGGCATATAAAAAATACTGCATGTAAATTTTTATTGGAGTAAAGAAAAGCCCGCCCGAAGCGCTTGCGCGTATCGTAGGCGGGTAGACTCGCTCCAGATTCTGGGCGAGTTTTTGGCGACCAATCTCACTTGTCTGATTGTTCTGGTATAGGCCGAGACAAAGATTGATCTTTGGTGGGTTCCCATGTGGTGCGTTCGCCGTGTTCGCTCATCCATGTTCTGCCATCCGGATGGTAGAAACGAAAACGACTCATGCGTGAGCTGTCGGCTCCATGGAGCGGAACGAATAGTTCTTGAACTTTTTCTTCCATTGTAGCCTCGCGGTTGAATTGTGAGAGAACTGTTTCTGAGCCAGAAAAAAACCGCCCCAATGGCGGTTGTTCACGCTTTTGTAAAGGCGGTTTTTTTATTGTGTGCGTGTGTCTGGTTCATTAGTGGATATGATACACCCACCTGAAAAATCGCGCAAGTTTTTACCCTCGTATGAGCGCGAGGAGTTCGGCTTTCTTCTCCTCCATGAGTTCTGGCGTCGTGGCCTCTAGGTTGAGGCGGAGCAGGGGCTCGGTATTGGATGGACGGACATTGAACCACCAGTCTGGGTATTCAACTTTTAGGCCATCAAGCTCGTGTTGCTTTCCATCTGCATACTTTTCTTTCAGGGCTGCGAGTACGGCGTCCTTGTCATGGACCTCGCTATTGATTTCGCCAGAGTGCGCATAGCGACGGAGCGTAGCTACTAGTTCAGAGATAGGCTTGCCAGTTTCGGTCATGAGATTGAGGAGCAAGAGGGCAGGGAGAGTGCCAGCCTCAGCAAACGAGTTTTCTTCAAAGTAGTAGTGGCCAGAGAGTTCGCCCGCAAAAATAGCGCCGTCTTCACGCATCTGTCGCTTGATATTGGCGTGGCCGACTTTGCACTCTTTGGCAGTGCCGCCATTTTCTTCGATGATTTCTTTGACGGCTCGTGAGGAGCGGAGATCATAGAGGATAGTGGCGCCAGGCCTCTTTTTGAGGATAATTTCAGCCACGAGGCCTGTGATGAGATCCATCGGGATAATCGTACCCTGTTCATCGACAAATCCAATACGATCAGCATCACCGTCATAAGCAATACCGAGATCGGCATGCACTGCGGTTACTTTGGCGCGCAGTTCATCGAGGGTTTCGGTCTTGAGGGGATTGGCTTCATGGCAGGAAAAGGGATGTTCGAGATCGTTGTAGAGATTGACGACAGAAAGGTTTTCAGCGAATTGTTCATAGATAGGGAGTTCGAGCACGCCCATGGCGTTGGCGGTGTCAATGACCAGTGTGAAGCGTTTGTCATGGAGCTCGGCAAAGGAAGCAAAGTAGCCGTAGTACGCAGCTTTGATGTCTTCGTGCGTCTGTGTGCCGCGCTCGGCCACAGCTGGCCATTCTTGGCGCAGAGCCAAGTCACGGATTTCCCTGAGGCCGGTGTTTTCACCGACTGGCACGGCACCGCGGAGGGCGATCTTCATGCCGTTGTATTCTGGGGGATTGTGCGAAGCGGTCAGTGATATAGCAGCATCGATATCGAGGCGACCGGCGGCAAAGTACACCATCGGAGTAGTGATAACTCCCAGGTCAATGACATCGGCACCACCATCCATGACACCACGGGCGAAACTTTCAAAGAGACTAGGACTCGATGCGCGAATATCACGACCAACGCCCAAAACCTTTGGTTTCAAATGTTCAACGACAGCACGTCCGATATGGTAGGCATCGTCTTCATTGATTTCTGATGGATAAATACCACGGATGTCGTAGGCTTTGAAGATCTCTGGTTTCATAAGGGCGTCAAAGGAATTATTGGCTCTAGTATAGCATCTGTCTACGGGCTGGACAAAATATCTAAAAAGGTGTATAATATATGGTTCAGTGCGTCTAGCGCTGTTCAGGTTCTTTTACCTTACTATCGGCCTTTCGGCCAACCCGGCTCGGGTTTCGAGCTTCAACCAAGGAGACGCCATGAAATGGCATCGTATCCTGGGAGTATTGCTCCTGGGGATTTTCCTCGCCGCGTGCGGTGGGGGCGAGCAGGAGCCGATTGTCGCGCAAGCGACGTCGGTAGCCAATTCGCTTGGCGACATGAGCCAGGCGGAGCAAAGCACCACGACCCTCGACGGTCGCGTGCTTCGTGAAGAGCGCCGGCATGCGCTCTCGGCTGATCCACAATCAGCGCCGGCAGTGGTCCCCACCCGGGCAGAGCTGTTCGTCTGGGCACAAGCATTGCTGTCCACCACGTTTCCGGCGCAAGGAGCTGCGGATGGTGCCATCGACTACGAGGGAGAGCATTTCAACTACCGCGCCTACACGACGGGACATTACATCGGCATCACCGATGGCGGTGGGGTCTATGTGTTGTTCTCGGACGGCAGGCTGATTAGCTACGGCAAGTTGTCTGACTACACCTGCCAGGTCAAGCCGACAGCTTGTGGTGTGGCGCCGACCATTGCCGGCACTATCAAAATCGAAGTGGCCACTCATACGGTCACGCCGAATTTGGTGGGTGGCAAGATAAGCGGCGTGTCTACGGGCACGATCGACCCGGCGCAGGTGACGGCGATTTGCGCCGAGAGCCTCGTACTTGGGTTTGATGGCAACACTCGGGCCTGCGGTCCGTTTGTGAATGGCAAAGCCGTTATCGGTAATGTCACGAACAACGACCGGGTGCAGTACACGCTCCGGACGACGACCCCTGGCCAGTATGTGTGGCTCGGACTCAATCCGAGCGAACTCACGTACTGGCAGTGTGAGGGTCTAGGCTGCCGGTATGCCGGACCAGCCAACCCTGGGTTTGTCGAGTACTCGGAGGGTGGGGTGGGCTACCGGAAGCCGCGCATCAGTGTGGAGGCCGGCAAGCTCGTATTGTCCTTTGGCCGAAATCAGTTGGCCGGCTTTGGACTCGACGGCGTGCCGACGAGTTTCACTGGGGAGCACTTTGAATTTGTGTTCCGGTCGACGACGAATCCGCCGACCAAGGCCTACCGGTCGTGGAACGAGGCCACCAAGGAGTACCAGGTGGTGTTCAGTGGTGCGACACTCAAGTGCGTCGATACCGGCAATATCACCGTGCACCGTCAGGTGCTCGGGTATCCGCCGGATCAGATTCACTACGGTGATGTAGCTGGCTGGCTCTCGGTAGCCACGCCACCGAACCCACCGGATCTCATCTGGGGTTTCGACACCGGTGTGACAGCGGTGATACAGCCACCATTGGTAGGGTTCTCCTACCGACTGCCCGGCTGCTAGCCACAGCCAACGGCCAACGCGCCACATGCGCCTCTCTCGTTTCGACGAGCTGAGGCGCTTTTTCTTTGACCAAATGGTCTTTTTCTGGAAGAATGAAGTATTGCTTTTGTTGGCCAGGAGTTCTTTTCTGGCTAAGAAGCTAAGGAAGCTAAAAGCTATAAGCTTGAATTTATGTCACTCAAAGTTGGTATCGTCGGGTTGCCGAACGTGGGGAAGTCCACGCTGTTCAAGGCGCTTACTCGCAAGCCAGTGGATATCAACAACTATCCCTTTTGTACGATTGAACCCAATATCGGGATTGTCGAAGTGCCTGATGAGCGCTTGGCCAAGCTGTCTCAACTGTCCGGAAGCAAGAAAATTATTCCAGCTGTCATCGAGTTTGTCGATATCGCCGGCCTCGTGAAAGGAGCGAGTGAGGGCGAGGGACTGGGGAACAAGTTTCTTCAGAATATTCGGGAAGTGGATGCTATCGTCGAGGTGGTGCGAGTGTTCCAGAATCCTGATATCATCCATGTCCACAATCGCGTCGAACCGACAGAAGATATCGAGATTATCAATACCGAGCTTATCTTGGCTGACATGGAAACGGTTGCCAAGCGGAAGTTGAAAACAATCAAAGAAGCGCGGGCTGGCAAGAAAGAAGCGGTGGCGGAAATGGTGGTACTCGAAGCTCTGGAGGCAGAATTTCAGGCTGGACAGTTGCCACATGCTCTGGTCGCGACATTTTCGGATGAACAGAAGAAAATTGTGCGTGATTTGCAGCTCCTCACCACTAAACCGTTTCTCTATGTGTACAATGTGTCCGACGTGGAAGTGACGCTCGCTCCGGAACTGGAAGCGCGCCCGCACACCAAGCTTGATATCAAGATCGAGGAAGAGTTGATTGAAATGACGGAGGAGGAAATTGCCGAGATGGGACTCGTTTCGCATATCGGGGATTTGGCACGGGCGGCCTATAAGCTCTTGGGACTGATGACCTATTTCACTACTGGTGAGATGGAGACACGGGCTTGGACAGTTCGTATTGGCTCGACCGCACCGCAGGCGGGGGCTGCTATTCATGGTGATTTTGAAGAAAAATTTATTCGAGCCGAAGTTATTCACTTCACAAAACTACTTGAAGCTGGCTCATGGAGTGCTGCGCGTGATACTGGAACGCTTCGCCTCGAGGGTCGGGACTATATCGTGCAAGATGGCGATGTCATTGTCTTCAAGGTTTAGTTTCAGATAAAGGATTTTTTGTGGTATAATTCATCCGTCTGCAAGGCGGATATTTTTATCATGTTACCGGTTTTTTGAGAGAGAAGCGCATGTCACCGGCACAACAAAAACACAAGTGGTTTCAGCGGTCATGGGTGCGGGGATTTTTTACCAAAGAAATCCTGATTTTGCGCTGGCATTTCAATCTCCTCAGTCTTATCTTTTTATTTACTGGTAGTTTCGTGGGTTTTTACCTCACCCTTTCCGGAGTCATTCCAAAAATATTTGCCGCTGACACGACTGATACGTGGGATTTTTCTGTTTCTGGTGACTATACTCCCTCGGACGCTAATCTCGTCGAGGTAACTGGCGGAACCGCGCGACTCAAAGTGCAGAACTATGTGTCGGATGCCAATACCGCCGCCCTGTGGCACTTGGATGAATCAAGTGGCAATGCCACAGACAGTTCGGCCAATGGGAATACCGGTACGATGGCCAATGGAACGTATTCATCGGGCAGTCTCAATAACGCTCTGGGATTTAACGGTTCGACTGCTTCGCTCACCGCAGCTGACTCGAGCTCGCTTTCTTTGACGGGTGATTTTACGGTAGAAGCATGGACAAAATTTGATGCATCATTCAGTGCGACATCCAATCGGAATCGTCAGGGTGTTCTCGACAAAGGACCGTACCAGATGTACTACGACAACGAAACGGGCAAGGTGGTTTTTGAGATGGCGCCTTCCTCATCGAATAGTTGGACGCAGGTAGCTGGTCCGGATATGCTCAACAACAACGGTGTTTCGATCAATACCGAAACCAATCAGAGTTGGGATGCCAATAGCAAGAACTTTCTGTGGAATCAGGTGGTGCTGGGGAGTGATATTTATGTGTCACTCGGAAGTATCACCACAGGAACAACCGTGACTGGTGATGCGGAAGTATGGAAGTGTACGGCCTGTGCCACGGCGCCAGTGTGGTCTAAAATTGGTGGCGATGGACTGAACTCAAGTTGGGCGGATGGTTTTTACGAAGATGCTTCGTCGATTGTTTCTGACGGCACGAATATTTACACTGGTATTGGAAACAGCTCCGGTGAAGCGGAGGTGTGGCGTTATGATGGATCTGCTTGGACGAAAGTCGGGGGTGATACGGTGAACTCGAGTTGGCTCCTTGTAGCCCCTGGTCCCTACGAGCGTGTCACAAGTATGGTTGCAGATGGGACAACTATCTATGCTGGCTTAGGTACAACAGCCAGTGATGCCGAAGTCTGGCGTTGTACCAACTGTGATTCATCTCCGGCTTGGACCAAAATTGGTGGTGATGGTACAGGTGCAGGCGGTCAGTCGTGGGCGGCCAACTATGAAGAAGTTGCTTCCATGATTATCGTCAATGGTACGACGCTCGCCGTGGGTCTTGGAACCAGCGCCGGGGATGCGGAGCTGTGGACCTGCGCGACAGCATCGTGTACGACCACTTCCGGTTGGACCAAGCGTGGTGGTGATGCCACAGGTAGTGGCGGTCAGTCGTGGACAGTGGCTTATGATGAAGTACGTTCTTTGACATCAAGCGGAACATTTATTTATGCGGGTCTCGGTGTGACAGCTGCGGAAGCTGAAGTCTGGCGCTGTGACCTTGGAGGTACATGTACGACGACGTCCGGGTGGACCCAGGTAGGTGGTGATAGTATCGGATCAACAGCGAGTTGGACGGCGGCAGGGAACTATGAACGCGTCTGGTCGCTCTTGGCTAGTGGTACGACGGTGTATGCCGGTCTCGGTGACACCGCAGGAGATGCTGAAGTGTGGATGTGCACCACTTGTAGTACTGCTCCTGCTTGGACCAAGCTCGGTGGCGATGGCACGGGTATCAGTGGTCAGTCTTGGGGGAGCGTGGCGGGAGCATCATTTCTCTACGCATCGAGTCTTTCTCTCATCGGAACCAACTTGTTTGTGGGAGCGAGTTCCTCGGCTGGGACATCCGGTGCAGAACTGTGGACCTGTGATACCGCAGCTACGTGTAACAACACGGCTGGTTGGACCAGAGTCGCTGGTGATTACCTTAACACCAGTTGGGGTGTGTATGGACTGAACGGTATTCCTTCTATGACCACAGTTGGTAGCAAACTCTATGCCGGTACAGGTGATGACGTGGCGGCTGTAACATCGAATGGCAATGCTACCGTTTGGGAATATGATGGAACAAATTGGACTATGATTGGTGGTCAGGGAAAAAATAGTTCGTGGGCCTATGGACACCCGACATCAACCGCTCAGACTATCCGTTCGGTGACTTCGATGACAGGATACAACGGGACACTCATCGTGGGACTTGGTGGTGGCACGGCTGGCGATGCCGAAGTCTGGAGTTGGAACGGGAGTGTTTGGACCAAAATTGGTGGCGATGGGACAGGGTCAGGCGGTCAATCATGGGCGGTTGGAACCAAGCGTTCAGTTCCGTCAATGACGGTTATTGGTTCGACATTGTATGTGGGACTCCAAGGAACCTCCGCCGGTGACGGAGAATTGTGGACGTGTGATTTGGCAGTTTCTTGTACGACGACTGCGGGTTGGACATTTAGGGGAGGAGATGCTACCGGTGCCGGTGGTCAATCTTGGAACAATACGACCTTTGAGGCAGTGTGGAGTATGACCGTGCGAGGTACCAATCTCTACATCGGCCTGGGTACGAGTGCTGGTGATGCCGAAGTGTGGACCTGTGATACGGCGGCAACCTGCACACAAACGGTTGGCTGGACCAAACTCGGAGGCGACGCGGTCAACTCAAGCTGGGCCAACGCCACTTACGAAGAAGTGACGGCTCTGACGTGGTATCGCGGTGAGCTCTATGCCGGCCTCGGTGCCAGTACTGGTGATGCAGAACTCTGGAAATGGAACGGGACCAATTGGGGGAGTGCTGCCATTGCCGGTGATGGGCTGAATGGGAGTTGGACTGATACCTTGTATGAGCGTATCAAGTCGTTGGTGGCCTACAATGGGGATCTGATTGTTAGTCTCGGCGATGGAACTGGAGAAGGTGAAGTGTGGCGTTACAATACGAGCGCTTGGACCCGTATTGGTGGAGACAGCGCCAACTCCGGTTGGACTAACATTATCGAACGTATCGGTTCAATGGCTATTTATAAGGGGCGACTGTACGCTGGGTCAGGCTTTACGGCCAATAGTGATGCGACGATTTGGGCGTATGGTGGGAATATCGTGCTCGAGTCGACGGCCACGAGTCAAGATACGAACTGGCATCATATCGCTGTGACCTACGATGGCAGTGATTTGACATTGTTTGTTGATGGGGTAGAAGACACGAGTATCGCTACGACAGCGACTATGTCTGATACCGTACATCCGCTGCTTTTGGGTACGCAGGCCGGATCAACGACCACAGGTCGAGCACCGTCATCTTTTACTGGTATGCTTGATGAAGTTCGTATCAGCAATATCGCTCGTTCTTCGTTCAATACGACACCGTATACCAGTACTCGTGTGGCACTTCGGCCATCAGCGGCTGTTCGTTTGTCCGGTATCAAGTCGTGGGATACTTTTGCTGCTACTGAAACCGTCAATGGAGGTGCGATTACCTATCGACTTTCGGACGACGGTGGTACGACCTGGAAATATTGGGATGGTGGTGCTTGGGCAGCGTCATCAGGTTTTACCGAGGCTAATACCAAAGCCGATATCAATACCAATATCCCGACTTTTCCCGTGACAGATGATGGATTCCTCTGGCAGGCGATATTTTTGGGAAATGGAAACCAACTCGTGACACTGAATGAAGTGATAATGGAATCAACGTCGGATTTGGTGGCACCAGTGGCACCGGACACACTTACCGCTCTCAATCAAAATGGTGGACTGACGTCACTCGTGACCAATACCTGGTATACCTACACGACACCGTATTTTAGTTGGAGCGGTGCGAGCGATGTCGGAGGATCGGGTGTCGGTGGGTACTATGTCTACTTTGGGACTGACAACACAGCGGATCCACAGACTGCCGGGACATTTCAGGCAGGCAGTACCTACGAGCCCTCGAGTATGACGAGTGGTCAGACATACTATCTGCGGGTGCGAGCGCGAGATAATGCGCAAAATGTCAGTTCAATCTATGCGGCATTTATTTACAAGCTCGATAGTACAGGACCACAAAATCCAACCGGTGTGACGGTAGCACCGACCGGATATTCACCGACCAATGACTTTACGTTCTTTTGGACCAATACCGCGAGTGATGCTGCTTCAGGAGTGGCCGGCTATCAGTACCAGGTTGGAGCATCCGTCAATCCGGGGAGTTGGTCGGTGACGACCGGGAGTACGAGTGTCAATTTGCCGGGCGCTGCCTATCAGACTGGTGAAAACTTTTTCCATTTGCGGACACTGGACAATGCCGGCAATGTGTCGAGTGTCAATGTGCAGGTGGCGTTTTACTATGCTGGCAGTGGTCCGACCGCACCGCAAAATGTTGATGTTTCACCAGCCACCAACACAGCCAACTCGTTTGCTTTTTCTTGGGATGCCCCGTCGAGTTATTCGGGATTAGCATCGACGTTGACGTATTGCTATACCATTAACACGTTGCCATCAGAAATTACCTGTAGTTTTACCTCCGCAGGAGCGACGTCGCTTTCTGCTGCTGCCTTTGCGACCCAGGTAGGTACGAATACCTTTTATGTAGTAGCCAAGAATGATGCCGGTGTCGGTGGAGCTATCAACTATGGTGCGTATGACAGTGTCTCGTTTACGGCCAATACCAGTGCCCCTGGTATCCCGCTCAATACGGAGATCGCCGACGTTTCGGTGAAGAGTACCAATTCGTGGAAGATCGCCCTTTCTTGGGAACCACCAGCTTCGGGAACAGTGGAGGATTACGAAATTTATCGTTCTACGGATGGTACGACTTATACCTATTCAGCTGCTACGACAGGTATCGCCTTTGTTGACACCGGACTAGCGCAAACGACGTATTACTACAAGGTGCGAGCCTGTGATAACGTCCATAACTGCGGATCATTTAGTACCGCCGTTGAATTGCTGCCATCGGGGCGATTTACTACTGCTGCCGAGCTTTCTTCCGAGCCCAAGGTTTCCGCTATAACCACACGCTCTGCCACGATTACGTGGAGTACCGATCGCACTTCTGATAGCAAGGTACAATATGGAAAGAGTGCTCGTTCGTATTTTAGCGAAGAGCCAAGTAACTCCGATCAACTGACTGATCATGAAATCAAACTGTCTAATCTTTCTCCGGGCACCCGGTATTACTTTAAGACCAAGTGGACAGACGAAGATGGCAATACCGGTGTTTCAACGGAAGATAGTTTCGAAACAGCACCGGCACCAACAGTTACGGATCCTACGGCAAAAAGTGTTGGTCTTTCTGATACGGTGCTTGAGTTTACTGTGGAGGCGGCAAGCTCGGTAAAAATATATTATGGAACAACCACAGCATTCGGAAGTATCAAAGAGATTGCTACTTCGACGACCAAGACAACGTACAATGTGACACTCGATAATTTGCTCGATGGTACCAAGTATTTTTACAAGATCAATACCCTGGATACCGAGGAAGAGGAATACGACGGAAGTATTTTGTCATTTGAAACGCTTCCACGGCCGAAAATTTCCAATGTTCGCATTCAGCAGGTGCGTGGATCGGCGCAAACGGTCATGCTCGTTACTTGGTCTACCAATACCGAGACCTCATCTATCGTGAGCTATTATCCCGAAGGAAAACCGGAGGAATTGCTCGATGAAGTGAATGTGAAGCTACAGAAAGGGGAGCACAAGGTACTAGTGAGAAATCTGCTGCCGCAGACGCCGTATATGCTCATCGTGAAGGGTCGTGACAAGGCAGGAAATGAGGCAGCGTCAGACCCGCAACGATTTACAACAGCCACGGATACACGGGCGCCTCAGGTCTCAGAAGTCAATGTGGAGGGGACTGTTGCTACGCGCGGTGGAGATGGTGCCGAAGGGGAAGCAGAAGCGCAATTGGTAGTCTCGTGGACCACCGATGAACAATCTACTTCTCAGGTAGAATACGGAGAGGGGACAGGGACGTCATATTCACAGAAGACCCAGGAAGATACGGGACTCGTGACCAACCACACGGTGATTATTTCGGGACTGACACCTTCCAAGGTATATCACCTCCGGATCATTTCTCGCGATAAAGCAAGCAATGTGGGAAATTCGATTGATACGGTTGCTATCACTCCCAAGGCTACAGCCAACGCTCTCGATCTCGTTATCACCAGTCTCCGTTCAATTCTTGGTCAATAAAATACACATCACATGGCATCTCCCGTTCCGCGCACTGTGCGTACCAAAAAGAAGGCATCAGAACCAGCAGTGGAGCCTCCCGCTCCTGTCGTCGATCAGCCGACACCCCCGGTTGATCCGCCAGTTGAATCTGTGGCCGCTACCTCATCGAGCCTGCTTTCGCCATCAGCGGAGCCGCTTGGTAAAGAGATTATTCGTGCCGATGGCATCATCAAGGCTTTTGACATCGGAACGCAGATGGTGCTGGTTTTGAAGGGCGTCACCTTTTCGATTACCCGTGGGGACTTTGCTGTGTTGTTTGGTTCCTCCGGTTGCGGAAAGTCAACGCTCCTCCATATTCTTTTGGGACTTGAACCGCCCACTAAGGGCACGATTACTTTTCTTGGAGAAGATATGTATGCGGGCCGAAGTGAAGATGATCGTGCGCAGTTTCGCAAGCTTCATATCGGTATGGTGTACCAGCAGTCGAACTGGGTAAAGTCACTCTCGGTGCTCGAAAACGTTGCTTTTCCACTGATGCTACTGGGTAAGGAAAAGACAGAGTGCTTGGAAAAAGCGTACGAGACGCTCAAGCTTATGAAAATGGAAAACTGGGCGCACTATCACCCGATGGAGCTTTCTGGAGGGCAGCAGCAGCGTGTGTCTGTCGCTCGCGCTATTATTACGGATCCGGAAGTATTGGTGGCCGATGAACCGACGGGCAACCTTGACTATGAAGCCGGTCAAAACCTGATGTATTTGTTGAACGATTTGAATCATATGGGAAAGACCATTATCATGGTAACGCATGACCTCGAGTATATTCGCTATTCCAAAACGGCGCTTAATATGAAGGATGGTAGAATTGAGGGTATCTATCGCGATGCTGACAAGGCGATTTTGGAATCGAAGCTGACGTACAAAAAAGCTGATTTGAGTGTGTTGGAAAAAAAATAAAAATATGGCTTTTTGGAATGTTCGAAAAAAAGAAGTTGCCTTGCCAAGTAATCCATCTGTCCAGATGGAAAGTGCCGCTATTCCCAAACACTGGGGCATTGGAGGGTGGTTTCGATCGGTAGGAAATTTTTTCCGCTATAGTTTCGTTCGAATTACCATGTTTATCCTCCTGATTCTGGCCTATCTGTTGGCCAAGATTACCTTCCATATTTGGTACTGGCGTGTCCTGTGGCGAGAAAAACATGGTTCAAAAGAAACGTTGGCTGCCAATACTCCATCTGAAATTCTTTTTTCTCGGTATGCCAGTCGTCTCTTCAAGCTCTTTCATACCTCGAGCGGCGAAAGTATCGACAAGATTAGCTTGATTGAGATAGCCATTCGTAACATGAAGGGAAAAAAGACACGTACGGCAGTCACTATCGGTGGTATGGCTATCGGTATCGGGTCAATCGTTTTCTTAGTTTCTATAGGGTATGGTTTACAACGACTGGTTATTTCGCAGGTGGCGCAATTGGAAGAAATGCAGCAGGCCGATGTATCGCTTCAGCCGGGTGGAAAGATTAAAATAAGCGATGATACGATTAGCGATTTTGAACAAATTCCCAACGTACAGTCAGTAGCACCGCTCATTGCTGTGGTGGGGAGAGTGAATTATCAAAACTCGGTATCCGATATGGCGGTGTATGGCGTGACGTATGAATATCTCAGACAGTCAGCGGTTCGTCCGGTGCAGGGAGAATTCTTCACCAGTAATGACCGTACGATACAGCCAAATGAAAATGGAGAAGCGGTAGCGGTAAAAGAGGTACCAAAAAAATTGGGTGATACGGTTGAGGAGACAGCTTTTTTGAGTGATGGTCTCAAGTGGGTTCGCCTGAGGGAGTCTCCGGATTCGAGTGCACCATTGGTAGGATTTGGAAAAATTGAAGCTACGGAACAGTTTGGAACCGTTGTCTGGGGAGGCAGTTATGATGCGGCAGATGAATTTGGGAGTGCTGCTACTGATGCGAGCGGGAAAATGCTCGGGAAATGGGTACGGGCCAATTTTTCTGTTTTTGAGGAAGCAACCTGTTCGACAGCAGAAACAGACTGCGTCGGTGGTAAGTATTTGTTGTTGCGCGATGAGGCAAATGAACCGATCACGAAACAAACATATTTTGCCGTTACGGATGATTGGCTCATACTCCGTGATCTCACTGCCAAAGAATTAGCAGAACTCTCTCAGGGTGGCGGTGCTCTCCCGACACTCAGTATCACGGACTCGGGTGATGGTTGGGTGGAGGTGGAGGGAGAGGGAGATGTCACTGCGACTGAAAATATTGAACGAGTAGCGCTGGTAGCGAGTGCGACCCGGGAAGCCGTCGTCAGTCGGGCGATGCTCAGGGTACTGGCTATCGATGAAGCCACGGCCATCGGAAAGACGTTCAATACGAGTTTTGTTATTACCAGTAGTCTTCTTTCGGATTCCCAGAAAAAAGTAGAATCTGTTGCCGCTGACTATACCATCGTGGCAGTGATACCCGAAGATAAGAGCCCAATATTTTATGTGCCTTTTATTGATTTGCGAGGACTGGGCATTGAGTATTATTCGCAGGTCAAAATAACAGCGAACAATCAAGAAGTGCTAGCGGATGTTCGGAAACAGGTGGAGGGTATGGGATACGTCACCACGTCTGTCGCGGATACGGTGACCCAGATCAATTCTTTTTTTGCCAGCGCACGAATTATTTTGGGCTTGCTCGGTATGGTGGCACTCGGCGTGGCGGCCCTCGGGATGTTCAATACCCTGACTGTGTCGCTCTTGGAGCGGACGCGTGAAGTGGGCCTCATGAAAGCAATCGGTATGAAATCAGTAGAAGTGCAGGAACTGTTCTTGACTGAGTCAATGGTCATGGCATTTTTTGGAGGTATCTTGGGACTCTTGGTCGGGTTGATTGGTGGCAAGGCGCTGGGGGCCGGGCTGTCGCTTCTCTCTTTGTTCAAGGGTGCGGGAGCGATTGATGTGTCATATATTCCTCCCGTGTTTATTGTGGCTATTCTGATTTTTTCCTTGATAGTAGGTATTGTAACGGGGATTTATCCGGCGCGTCGTGCCACAAGTATTTCGGCACTGAATGCGCTGCGGTATGAGTAATAATGTAATTTTATTAAAGAGCAATCGTATGTCAGCAACTGTACGCGATATCATGTCAACCAACGTTATCTCCGTAAAACCGGAGAGTCCCGCCCAGGCGGTAGTGGATCTCATCACACAGCATCAGATCCATGCTGTGCCTATTGTCAATGAATTGTTTGAATTGCAGGGTATCGTAGCTGAGGGAGACTTTTTTTATGGACACTCGGGCCCGGTTTCTATGGCATCGTATTTGGTTAATCATCTTGCAAAAAAGAGCGCCATCGAGGGAAAAACACTTTCAGAAATTACGATTGGAGAAATCATGACCAGCCCCTGTTTGTCGGTGCTTCCGAGTATGTCCGTTGAAGAAGCTGGGAAATTGTGTGTTGATAACAGCTTCAATACGTTGCCGGTTGTCGATGAAAGTAAAACCTTGGTGGGTATCGTAACAGCTCACGATATTTTAAAATCTTTATTGGCGACTCGTTCATAATAAAAAGTGAGAAGTAACATGTTATGTTTATGAAGCTATCTTTTCGAACAAAAACGTATGGGAGTATCATCACTTTGCTGCTCGTTTTCTTTGCGGCGCTGTGCTTGTATCTTTGGTATACTGGCAATCGGTCGGCCATGGATGTCCAGTATGAGGATGCACAAGAGAAACTTGCTTTGCTCAATCGTCTATTGGAGAATGAATTGGAAAATCAGGTGATAAAGCAGGCTGATTGGGCTCGTTGGGATGATACGTACCAGTTTGTTTCCGATCGAAACGACTCGTATATTCTTTCGAATCTGAATGATGAATCGTTCGAATCGATCGAGATTAATATGATGGCTTTTGTCAATAACGCCGGTGAGTTGGTGTATGGAAAACAAGTCTACAGTCAGGCGTTTGGTGAGCAATCTATTCCGGAAGAATTTCTCCATTCGTTTATCGGTAAGAATACTCTTTTGGATTTTGATGAACGGGTACTCGTGAGAAAGGGGGTACTGGTGACGCCGGAACACACGCTCTTGGTGACATCCCAGCCTATAACTACGAGTGATGGCAAGGGGAGTCGGCGGGGAACTCTTATATTTGCCCGGTATGCTGATTCGCAGTATGTCGATACCCTCAGTCATTTGTCGGGTATGAAGGTGATGCTATCCCCGTATGGGTTTGCGGGATCGGCGATGGAGAGTGGGGTGCTCAGTCGCAACGTACCGATGATTGATGTGCGTGATGATGCAGTGCGCGGAAGGTTGCTCGTAGATAATATTTTCGGCAATCCTTCGCTTGTTCTTGGAATTGACTATCCGGCGGCAATTGTGGAAGATAGCCGTTCCTCCAGTGGTCAGACACTGGGAAGAATTTTTCCTGGATTCCTTTTTTATCTGGGCGTTCTACTTTTGTGTGTGGAAGTATTTTTGGTACGACCGATTGAAAAAATTCGACAGGTTGTTCGTCGGGTGAACTCGCTTCATTTGGGAGGGGCGAAAGAAAGTGATTTGGATGATTTTTCTTACTTGGCAGGCGTGATGACTGGTGCAGTAGAAAAAATCAAACAGTCAGATGACTTGACTGACGTGACATGGGATGAAATCGCCAAATATCGATTGGCACTTGATCAAAGTTTTGATTGTGTGATTATTACCGACAACGAGGGAAAGATACTATATTCCAACCTGGCTGCGGAAAAAATGACTGGGTATTCACGTGTTGAGATGCAGGGGAAAACGCCATCGCTCTGGGGACAACAAATGCCCAAGGAGTTCTACGTGACATTCTGGGAAACGATTCGCTTGAAGAAAAAGGTTTTTGAAGGAACCGTAACCAATCGTCATAAGAACGGACAGGCCTATCAGGCAAATATTCGTGTCACTCCGGTTCTTGATGATAAAAAACGAGTACTCTACTTTATTGGTACCGAGCGTCCTACTCAGTGCTAAAATCGCTGCTTGACGATTTTTTTCTAGCAATCTAGAATAGAGAGTGCTAATACGGTAACATGAAACGTATGTCCAAACAGATAGCGTACGGAGTGGAGGCGCGCAAGAAAATCAAAGCAGGGATTGATCAGGTAGCGGATGCCGTCAAAGTAACGCTGGGTCCCAAGGGACGCAATGTCATTTTGGGCAAGAGCTACGGTGGTCCGACTATTACCAATGATGGAGTTTCTATTGCCAAAGAAATTGAACTGGCTGACAGGCTGGAAAATCTGGGAGCCAGTCTGGTGAAACAGGTGGCCGAAAAGACCAATGACGTGGCGGGGGATGGAACAACGACGGCTACGGTCATTACTCAGGCGTTGGTGCGCGATGGGTTGCGCGCCATAGAGGCTGGTGCCAATCCGGTCAGTGCTCGTCATGGTATGGAACAGGCCAAAGATGATTTGGTGGTGGCTCTGAAGGCGGCACGCAAGCAAATCAACAGCAAAAAAGAAATTGCGCAGGTAGCGACTATTTCTGCGGAATCCGTTGAGATGGGCAATCTCATTGCAGACGTCATGGATACGGTGGGTAAGGATGGCGTCGTGACCACCGAAGAATCACAGACCTTTGGTTTGTCCAAGGAAATCGTCGAGGGCATGAATTTTGACAAAGGCTATATCTCGCCGTATTTCATGACCAATACCGAGGATCAAGTGGCAGAATTGTCAAGCCCGGCTGTTCTCATTACGGACAAGAAAATTTCAGCTATTGCAGAAATCGTCCCATTGCTCAATGAACTAGCCAAGACCGGAAAAAAAGATATCGTTATCATCGCAGAAGATATCGATGGTGAGGCGCTCGCTACGCTGGTCGTCAACAAGATTCGTGGCGTGCTCAATGTCTTGGCTCTCAAGGCGCCGGAATTTGGTGATACGCGCAAAGCGATGCTCGAAGATATCGCTATTTTGACCGGTGCACAAGTGGTTTCGAGTGACAAGGCTATGAAGCTCGAGACGACGACGCTTGCCATGCTCGGATCAGCACAGAAAGTGATTGCGACCAAAGATGATACGACGATTGTTGGTGGCAAGGGCGGAAAGAAATCTATTGAAAAGCGCGTGGCGGAACTCAAGGCTCTGATTGGAAAGGCCAAGAATGACTATGAACGCGAGAAGTTGCAAAAGCGTTTGGCGAAATTGTCCGGTGGTGTGGCTGTTATCCGTGTGGGTGCTGCCACCGAAACGGAGCTGACGTACATGAAGCACAAGATGGAAGATGCCGTGGCCGCAACCAAAGCAGCTATCGAAGAGGGGATCGTGGCTGGTGGTGGTACGGCCCTGGTCAAGGCATCGGTAAAAGTACAAGAGGCATTTAAAAAGAAAAAAGAATTTTCTGATCCACAGTTTGCTGACTACAAGGCCGGCTACATGGCAGTGCTTTCGGCTGTCAACGAACCGCTCATGCAGATGGCCAGGAATGCCGGTGTCATGGAACAAGTAGTGTTCGAGAAAGTTTCGGTGAGCAAAGCAGTATACAGTGGCTACAATGTGCTGACAGCGACGTATGAAGATGATATGGTCAAGGTTGGTATCATCGATCCACTCAAGGTGACGCGGGCAGCACTTGAGAATGCTGTGTCTGTGGCAGCTCTTCTTCTTACGACTGAAGCAGCTATCGTCGAAGAAGAAAAAGCTGAATCAGTTGGTGGAGCCGGCATGCCAGGTATGGGAATGCCCGGGATGATGTGATTCTCCACTAAGGAGAATCACCCTGATCCGCCAGCTGGCGGACGAAGGGTATTGAGATGTGTTAAAAAGAGGCTTTTCCAAGCCTCTTTTTCGCTTGTAAAATCTCTTGACAGAAACTGGAAAAAAGAAAAAATTGAGAGTATAGTGTAATTGTTTTGGTGGAGACCAAAAACCCGCTTCTTCCGAGCGCAGAGGAAGAGTTCCTTTTCTTGGAGAGAAGAATGTTCGAAGAACTTCCAGAAACGGCACTGTATCGCAAGGTGAGAATTCCCTTGATCGATTTCATCGATTTCCCTGTTCCTCGAGTGGTCAAGGACGGCGCTAAACGTCCCGTGGCTACTGAACATCCGCGGACACACTTTCGCTGTCAGAGTGGTTTCTATCTTGGTACGGATTTTTTTCAAAAGTTTCATCCGTACTTGTTGGCACAGCCTGAAAAGCCAAGTGTGAGTCATTTGTTTGTGTGGACTCTCCGAAAGGATTGCGCCTGGTTAGCAGCACACCAGGGTTTCGAGGGGAAGAATCAACCGGTACCGTGGTGGGTAATTCGGCCATTCTTGAGGTATGTGGCGAAAGGAGAGAGGACGTTGTTGGCTTCTCAATACCCCGTACCATTCTTTATGGAGACGAAAGGAGCCGATGAAAAATCCCTCATCAAAGAACTCGTCTCGCTCTCGCTTCATTTCGAAGCCATCCACACAGCGTGGTGGCTGAATTTGTCAGCAATCGAGAGCAAGAGTCCTTGCCGCGAAGGACAGACATTTCTCTCGGTTGCTTGATGGAGGTTTTTGGATGCTACCCGTTTTGTTCGCTTCGTCGAACAAGCGGGTTTTTTCTTTTTTCAACATATTTGCTGTGGTATACTAAAAGCAAACAAAAGAGAAATCTATGCGTATTGAATTGAAACAACTGGAGCAGTTTCTCATCGATTCCAATTTGGTGCCTCCTGATAAATTGGCCGAGACCGTGGAGTTGGCCAGAAAGGAAGGAAAGGATCTGGGAGTGCTTTTGCTCGAAAAAAATCTCATTAAAGAGATTGAATTGCAAAAGACCTATGCCTATATTCTCGGCTTTCCATTTGTTGATCTTTCTCATGAGGCGGTGCCGATAGAAATTCTTCAGATTGTTCCCGAGCTCATTGCCAAGAAGTACAACATCGTATCGTTTGAGAAGAGCGGGACCAATCTGAAAGTGGCTATGCTCAACCCGGATGATTTGCAGACGATTGATTTCATCAAGAAAAAAACGGGTCTCAAGATTGTTCCTTGTCTGACCAGTCGTGAGAGTATCCAAAGCATGCTTCGTCAGTACGGCAAGAGTCTCGAGGCCGAGTTCGGCGATATCCTCACAGCCGATGTCAAACCGGAAAACGGTGATGATGATCAGAATCTGGAGCAGGTGGCAGCTGGACTGCCGGTCATCCGGGTTGTCGATACGCTTCTCAAGCATGCTATCTTGCAGTCGGCCAGTGATATTCATATTGAACCCGAAGAAAAAGAAGTGCATGTGCGTTACCGTATCGACGGCGTGCTCCATGATGCTATGACGCTCCCGAAAGATGTGGCGCTCGGGCTCGTGGCGCGTATCAAAGTGCTTTCCAATCTCAAGCTCGATGAACATCGCTTGCCACAGGATGGACGATTCAAGATTGAAAAGGATGACTACAAGATTTCTTTTCGAGTCAGTATCCTTCCGGTATTTGATGGAGAAAAAATCGTTATGCGCTTGCTCGATGAATCGAGCAAGGGTCTGACACTTGAAAAAATGGGTCTCAATGGTCAAGCACTCGAAGCGGTACACCGGGAAATCAACAAGCCGAACGGTATGATCTTGGTGACGGGGCCGACAGGATCCGGGAAAACAACCACGCTCTATACCGTGATGGATATTTTGAATACTCCCGAGGTCAACATTTCAACCGTTGAAGATCCGGTGGAATATCGAATGCCTCGTGTCAATCAGACACAGATCGCCCCAAAGGTAGGTATGACGTTTGCGGCGGCACTGCGCGCCCTCCTCCGCCAGGACCCGGATATTATCATGGTGGGTGAAATTCGTGATCAAGAGACACTGGAGATTGCTATGCACGCTGCGATGACCGGTCACTTGGTACTCTCGACGCTCCATACCAACTCGGCGGCTGCGACGCTGCCACGTATGCTCGATATGGGAGCCGAGCCGTTCCTCATCGCTTCGACAGTCAACGTCATCATTGCGCAGCGTTTGGTGCGCCGTCTCTGCCCAGAATGCCGTCAGGAATACAAATTGGAAAAGAAAGAAGTGGACTCGCTGGCCAAGTCGTATGATATTGAAAGCGTCCTCGCTTATTTGAAGAGAGCTCCCGAGAGCAAGAAGTTTGTGGATGGTGTGAAGACCTGGGAAGAAGTGCCTTTTTACAAAGCGGTGGGTTGTGATCAGTGCGGCGGTGAGGGATATCGAGGCCGCAACGGTATCTACGAAGTGCTCGCTATGGATACCAATATCCGCAAACTCGTCACTCAGGCCGCCACGACGGAAGAAATTGAAACAGAAGCCAGAAAGACCGGTATGGCGACCATGGTAGAGGATGGGTTTGCAAAAATTGTGCAGGGGACGACGTCACTTGAAGAGGTCATGCGCGCGACCAAGGAGTAATCGAAGATTATCCTGAGTCAGTCGAAGGGCGCGGGATTATTCCTTGCCGAACTCTGCGTGGCGGAGTTCTCGGCGAATATGATACTTAGCATTTGAAGTTTTGACGAAATCGAGCCAATCGCGACTCGGTTTTTTCTTGTCTTTTACGGTCAGAATTTCGATCACTTCAGCATTTTGGATATAGTAATCAAGCGGCACCATTTTTCCATTGGCCTTGGCACCAGTCGTGCGGTGGCCGATTTCACTGTGGATAGCATAGGCAAAATCAACAGGAGTGGCTTCTTCAGGGAGCTCGATGATATCTCCTTTCGGAGTAAAGGCAAAAATATGATTCTTGAAAAACTCAATTTTGAGTCCCTCAACAAATTCTTGATCATCGCGGCCAATTTCTTTTTGCCATTCTTTGAGTTGGTTGACCCAGGTCAGTTCCCGGGGAAGAGGGGTATTGGTCTCTTTTCGGCTGGAAAAAATATGACGCCAGATGGACCGTGATTTTTCCGTATAGAGCCAGTGGGCGGCGATGCCATACTCTGCTTCGTCGTGCATTTTTTGGGTGCGAATCTGGACTTCGATGATACGGCCGTCAGGACCAAAGATAGTGGTATGAAGGGACTGGTAGCCATTGGGTTTGGGAAGAGAGATGTAGTCTTTGATACGGCCAACCATCGGTCGGTATTCGCGATGAATAATACCGAGTGCTTCATAACAATCAGCAATGTCTGGGACGATGATGCGAATAGCTACCAGGTCGTAGATCCGGGTGATGTCCATGTCATGACGTTTGAGTTTCTGGTAGAGCCGGTACAAGTGCTTGGTGCGACCAGAAATGTCAGTGACACGGACTCTTTGTTTGGTGAGTACAGCGCGGAAGAGAGTGATAGTATTTTCCATGTAAACTTTGCCTTTGTGGAGATAGGTTTCCTCAAGTTTTTGAGTTTCTTCATAATGCTCCGGATCGAGGTATTTGAAAGAAAGGTCTTCGAGTTCTCCTTTGATTTCTCCAATACCAAGTCGGTTGGCGATAGGGGCATAGATTTCCAATGTTTCGCGGGCGATGCGCGTTTGTTTTTCCGGGGCAAGGTGTTCCAACGTGCGCATGTTGTGCAGTCGGTCAGCCAGTTTGATGATGACGACTCGGATGTCCTGAGCCATGGCCAGAAACATCTTGCGTAGATTTTCGAGATAAAATTCTTCCTGAGAGCCGCGCAGTTTGATCTTGCCCAATTTGGTAATGCCATCAACCAGGAGAGCGACTTCGTTTCCAAATTTTTCTTCGACATCTTCCAGGGTAGAGGAAGTATCTTCGGGAACATCATGAAGTAGTCCGGCTGCGATGGTTTTTTCATCCATGCCAATTTCAGCCAGATTTTTGGCCACATGGAGGGAGTGGACGATGTAGTCTTCACCGGATTTGCGCTTTTGGCCATGATGAGCCGCCTCGGCAAACGTATAGGCAGAGGTGATAAATTTCTCCGCCTCCCCCGATAGGGGACGTGGCGCAGCCGAGAAGACATCTTTGAGGATGATGGGGGTCATACAATTGGTGATCACAATATCTTTAGTATAGTGATTGCAAGGCGAGAGAGCAATCCCGCACATATTGTATAAGGGGTGTTCCTCCCAAACAACTCTCTTGTGCCGTCAAAATCCCAGCGTGATTTTGACTGACGTTGAACGCCGAAACTTTTCGTTAGAACAAAAAGGCCGTGCTTTCGGCTACAAAGTCGCCCAAGAGAATTTTTGGTATGAACACCCCTAATCCTCCTCTGTTTGACCCCGTTAGAGAAAAGTCGCTGCAAGCGACTGAAGTTGCGCTAGAGGCGCAGCGTTCTCTAACGGGGTTGACAAACGCAACTCAGTTGCGTTAATATAGAAATATGAATACGGAAATACTTTTTAAAACTATCAAACATAAAGGCCTGCGTCTCACCAAGACACGACGAGCTGTTTTGGAGCTGCTCGTTGCAACGCACACTCCCCTGTCGGTGTCGCGTATCTTGGATGAGCTGGCGTGCCGTGGGCTCTCGGTGAACAAGACGACGGTGTATCGGGAGCTGGAGCAACTCGAAAAGGTTGGTATGGTGAAGAGTCTTTCCTTGCAAGATCGCAAGCAGTACTTTGAGCTCGCGACTCGCGATCATCACCATCATTTTGTTTGTATCGAGTGTGACGAAGTGGAGGATGTCCTGTTTGATGAGTCCGATCTTTTGAGACAAGAGGCACTACTCGTTCGAAAAAAAGGTTTCTCAGTTTTTCGTCACTCGCTGGAGTTTTTTGGTCTGTGTAAAATGTGTAGTTAACGACAAAACATATGACAACTGTTTATCTGTATACTTTTGGAAGTATCGCCGTGGTGAGCGTCCTTTCTCTCACTGGTATTCTTCTCCTCTCTTTTCGGGAGGCGATTTTTCGTAAGTGTATCCCGTTGTTTATTAGCATCGCTGTTGGTGCTCTCTTGGGTGATGCTTTTATTCATTTGATTCCCGAAGCATTGGTTGGTAGCAATACCACAATCATGAGCTTGCTCATTATCGCAGGCATTCTGTTGTTTTTTGTTTTGGAAAAATTTCTTCATTGGCATCACCATGGTGAAGATACTGAAGCCTCCCATATCCATCCGGTTGGGAGACTAGTACTGGTGTCGGATATTATTCATAATTTTCTTGACGGTGTTATTATCGCTGCTAGTTTTATGGTGAGCGTGCCGGTTGGTCTGGCTACGACACTAGCGGTTGTCCTCCATGAAATACCACAAGAAGTCGGTGACTTTGCAGTGCTCCTGCACGCTGGCTATACCAAGAGGCGGGCGTTTTTTTTGAACTTCCTCACTGCTCTCTCCGCGTTTTTCGGCGCCGCGCTTTTTTTGGCGATTGGTGAATATGCAGCCCCTCTCACGGCCTACTTTATTCCATTGACCGCCGGTGGCTTTATTTATATCGCCGTAGCCGACCTCATTCCTGAATTACAAAAGACCAAGCGCTTTAGAGATTCTCTCTATCAACTGGCGGCCGTCATCTGCGGTGTCGCCGCCATGGCAGCACTCACCTTTCTTGAATAACAATCACTGTTGACAGGAGTCAATTCTGTAGTGTACGATATGGTCATTCAGGGCTTGGGTAAGCCTTGATTAAGGTCGTACAATAATGCGGAGGTTGCATGTTACTGGAACATCAGGACGTATCGGTACAAGGGCAAGAGTATCGGATACAGAGTTGCGCGATTGTTCGCCTGGAACTCCAGAGCGTAACTACGCCGCCCCGTCTGGAATCAGGGATTTTTGCGGTGGTGACGATTGGCGATTTTTCGGGGAGGGATCCGATCCGGATTCGTACCTGTCCTTTTCAATTAACGGAAGTCCCGAATCATCGAGACTATTTCGACCGCTGGAGACAGGCCAGCGCCCGGCATCAGGTTGAAGGCGGATTTCTCGATTTCTTGCTCAACCTCTTTCCGGTCCAGGTTGAGCTCGTGGTTCAAGAAGGACGACTGAGCGAGTTGTTGGTGTACATTGGTACCAACGTTAAGCTCGTTGGACGATTTCCGCCAGACGACGATGTTCTCGGTCTCTACTTTGGTGCTGTGGACACCATGGTGGACTGAAGTTCAAACCACAAGGCGCCCCGCAGTGACGGGACGCCTTTTTTCTTTTCTATTTCTTCTCCAGTTTATAAGGTCGATGGTTGGGACATTCTTTTTTTGCTGCATCGTTCGGGGATTGTTTTCGGTCACAGATAATCCGCCCGTCGTCACGGTCAGATTTCCGCGACCCCGACTCACGGTTTTGTCTGCTGACAAAACATCGCTCCGTCTCACAAAAACAATTGCCCATGCAAAGCAGTTTGCATGGGCTTTAGGATTACTTGTTCAATTTATGAGGGTTGTGATTTGGACAAGTTTTGCTGCTGCATCTTTCTGGGATTGTTTTTGTGCCCTCCATCATGAGTGATTGGCAAAGCGGACAAAGGTTGCCGGTTGGTTTGGCTTTGATAGCGTTTTTGCACTTGGGATAGTTGGTGCAGCTATAGAAAATTCCGAAGCGTCCTCGGCGTTCCGTCATCTCTCCGTCGTTACAAGTAGGGCATTTGACACCGGTGGTCGGATTGAGTGAAGCGTCTTGTTTGATATGCTTGCACTTGGGGTAGTTGGAGCAGGCGATGAAACGACCATAGCGTCCATCACGCTCGACGAGTTTTCCATCCTTGCAGTCTGGACAGGCTTCGCCGGTTTCTTTTGGCCCCTCGAGTTCCACACCATCGATGGTGCGAGCACCGGTACATTCCGGGAATGTAGAACACGAGAGAAATTTTCCATTTTTAGCGAGTTTGACCACCATGTCTTTACCACACTTGGGACAGACCGTGCCCTCTGGGGCATCACCCATGTTGGTGACCTTGTCTATCTTGTCTTTGCTCTTCACTTGCTTGGCGAAGGGGGTATAGAATTCTTTGAGAGTTTTTTCGTATTCGCGATCACCATTGGCGATATCATCGAGCTTGTCTTCCATTTCGGCGGTGAAGCTTTCAGCGAGAATAGCACTGAAGTGTTCAAAGAGAAAGTCATCAACGACAATGCCGGTATCCGTCACCATGAGCGCTTTGCCGTCTTTTTCGACATAGCCACGATCCTGGATGGTTTTGACGATCGAGGCGTAGGTACTCGGACGACCAATCCCGCGTTTTTCCAATTCTTTCACCAGTCCTGCTTCGGTATAGCGGTGTGGTGGTTCGGTTTGCTTTTCTTCGGAGAGGATTTCTTGCAAAGAGAGCGGATCAGAAGCGAGGACCGATGGTACCTCGACATCATCGCCACGAGCAGCGGTATCGAGTTTGAGCCAGCCATCAAAGAGCAATCGCGAGCCATTCAGTGAAAAGTTTGGCAGGGCACGATCAGTCGTGTTGGCAATAATTTTTGTGCGCAGGATTTCGGCATCGGTCATTTGTGATGCCAAGGTGCGGGTACGGATAAGCGCGTAGAGGCGTTTCTCGTCATCAGTAAAGCCGGCAGTTTTTTTGGCTGGGTCGGTGGGTCGGATAGCTTCATGGGCTTCCTGGGCATTTTTGCTCTTGGTCTTGTAGTGACGAACCATCAAATATTTTTCACCAAATTCTTTGGTAATGGCGGCGA
The DNA here is from genome assembly GCA_964491155.1 of uncultured Bdellovibrionales bacterium. Classification (GTDB taxonomy): domain Bacteria; phylum Patescibacteriota; class Minisyncoccia; order Moranbacterales; family UBA1568; genus UBA1568. The sequence continues at coordinate 32,462 of CAZBFG010000008.1, forward strand.
CAATATCTGGGAGAGCCGTCTCGGAAATGGAGGTACTGTCGGTACGCATGTAGGTGATGGCTCCTTTCTCATAGAGTTTTTGGGCGGCACGCATGGTGCGTGAAGGTGAGAGGCCGAGACGAGAGGATCCGGCCTGTTGCAGGGTCGAAGTCGTGAACGGCGCGTAGGGACGACGCAGTGCCTCGGTCGTGGTGACCTCGATGATTTCCCACGGTTTTTTTTCTGCGAGAGAGATGATTTCTTTCATCTCGGCCTCAGTTTGCGGTTGCTTTACACAGGTAAAGAGCAGCGCTTCTTTTTTGTCGGTGAGGCACAGGGCGGTAATGACAAAATAGGTTTCCGGAATAAAGGCGCGGATTTCTTTTTCTCGCTCAACCAAAATATGAAGAGCGGGGGACTGAACACGCCCAGCCGACAGGCCATAGCGTACTTTTTTCCAAACCAGTCCGGAGAGGTCGTATCCGACGAGACGGTCGAGGACGCGACGTGCTTCTTGGGCGCGACGGAGGTTGGTATCGAGTGCTCGCGGATGAGCGACGGCCTCGATAACGGCCTTTTCTGTGATCTCATAGAAGAGGACACGCTTGGGTTTTTTTAATCCACAGGTCTCGGCCACGTGCCAAGCAATAGCTTCACCCTCTCGGTCGGGGTCGGTTGCGAGGAGGACCTCGGTTGCTTTTTTGGCCAGTGATTTCAGCTCACTCACCACTTTTTCTTTGCCTGGTGAAATTTCATAATGTGGAACAAATCCTCCTTCGATATCGATGGCCTTTTTATTATTTTTTGGTAGATCGCGAACATGACCAACCGAGGCCACGACTTTGTACGTGCCCTTCAAATATTTTTCGATGGTCTTAGCTTTTGATGGAGATTCGACGATGAGGAGTTTCATGGGTGCAAATAAAAAAAGCTAACGAAACTAAAAGCTAAAAACTAAGAAGCTACTCTAATATAGTGCATGCCGCCGACATTTTTGGCAAGACCTTTGATTTCGAGAAGTGAGAGGATTGATGATACTTGCGCCGTTCCGAGTATAGTCTGTTTGATGATCTTGTCAACGTGAAGTGGTTCATGAGTGAGAACAGTCAGTATCTTTTGTTCTTCTGGAGATAGTCCGGACACGTCGATGGTGATATGTTTTTTTTCTGCACCGGGAAAGAGTGTATCGAGCTGTAATTCTTCCAGAATATCTGAAACGCCCGTGACCAGCTTGGCGCCGCGTTTGATGAGGGAATTGGTGCCCGTGGAATAAGGAGAAAGGATAGAGCCGGGTATTGCAAAGACTTCTCGGTTGTAGTCGAGGGCACACTGGGCAGTGATGAGACTACCGCTTTTTTCGGAAGCCTCGATAACCACTGTGCCCAAACACAGCCCGGCGATAATACGATCGCGCTGCGGGAAAGAACCCTGATTGGCCTGGGTACCGGGTGGATATTCGGAGACCAGGGCACCGTGACGCATGATCTTTTGTGCCAATTGAAAATGCGAAACCGGACTGATCATACGATCGTCAATCCCACTTCCCAGTACAGCTATCGTTTCGCTGCCGGCCGCCATGGCGCCCGTGTGTGCCACCGAGTCAATGCCAAATGCCATACCCGAAACAACGACGCATCCGGCGCGAGCCAGGTCTTCTGCCAAACGATTGGCTACTTGCGTTCCATAGGCAGAGTGTTTGCGCGATCCTACGATGGCAATCATGGGCGGCTGTTGATTCCAGTCAAAGGAGCCTCGGGTATAGAGAGCTTGTGGCGCATCGGGAATCTCCCTCAGGAGCGTCGGATACGTAGAGTCTTGTTTTCCGTGCAAAGTGATGCCGAGTTCAAGAAAACTCTCCCAAAGTTTTTCCGGATCAAGATTTTTACGACCGGCAATGATGAGAGTGATTTTGTCGCGGCTCATCTTGGGAACCAGAGCGAGCTCGGCTTCTGTGGCACGCCATGCTTGCTCACTGCTTCCAAAGTGAGAAAAGAGTTTTTCGAGGGTGCTATTGCCGATGCCTTCAATAAAACGGAAGGCGTGAAGATAAGTATTGTGTGTTGTTCCCATATATCATATATAGTAGACAATATTTCTTTTTTCGGCTACACTCAGTATTGTATTTCTGGGCCGTTAGCTCATCTGGTAGAGCACCGCATTTGCAATGCGGGGGTGGCAGGTTCGAGTCCTGTACGGTCCAC
>CAZBFG010000009.1:0-34630 GCA_964491155.1 uncultured Bdellovibrionales bacterium
TCTATTCCTATCAAATCGTCTGCCAGTGTCTTTCCAAGCAAGACTTCATCTGTACTGTGACTGTCAGAAAAAAATTCTCCTTCTATCACCTTTGTCCCGAGCCATGTCACCTCTTTGTCATCTGCCGGCACAATGCCCAGAGTACGAAAAGGCACCGAGATCTTTTCTTTGTACCGTACCCCAGTCAAAGCGTGACTGCGCGTAGCAACAGCTGCAACCTCGGGCATGATAGCCAATTTCTTTTCTATCTCGTCGGAGAGTTTGATACTGGTATCGCCATCACGGGGCGACACGATAACATCACCCAACCAGCCACGTTCACCATCGGCGAGCATCGTGCGGAAACCCTCGAGCACACCGAGCGTCAACAGTATGGCAGCCGAAGCAGCCGCAAGCACCGTCAAAATAAGGGTAAGCAGCGTTTTGCTTCTCACTGTGTCACGAAATACGTAAGAAATAAATGGTGCAAAAAGTCCCATAGTAAAAACCGTTTTGTTTTTCTCCTCATCAATCACCTCACGGCAGAACCGTAAAGTACTACATATAGTATACCTTTTTCTCAGACAGAAGTGAAAATGACCTCATGACGAACATCAACATTGTTTCCCGTGCCGCCTTATCTGCTAATATGACTCCCGAAAAAACTCTGATATACTTGTTTCAGATTTGCTTTACTTTAATCCCATTATACTCTTTGAGGCATTAGGTATATCCCATGGAAAAAAATATCTTTTCAGTACTCGGTGAAACATTTGCCGGTTTACCCCACGATGACACCGAAAAAAAAGCGCTCACTCTCTATCTGAACGACTTTCCACACGCAACCATCAAGGAACATCTCACTCGTGTCCCCATACTCTTTCAACGCTGGTGGATCGTCACCTGCATCAATGGCCACCTTGGCAAAGTAAGAAAACTCCTCAAGCTTCTCGACACATCAGCGGATCAACAGCGCAGAGATCAGGCTCGCCTCACAGCACTCCTCTGGCTCGGACACGCCGAACGCCTCTTTGAAGCGGTGAAGTTTCTTCAGACACATTTCGGTGGACATTCTCTCAAGGCACACACACTCTCGCCACAAGATCTGCAAATGGGTGACATCGTACTTTCATACAAAACGGGATACTATCTCAAACATTCACCTCTATCACTCTTTATTAAAACAGCCACTAATAGTTCTATTACCCATGTCATGATCGCCTGCCATGAACTCTCCAGTACCCCACAGCTGCTCATGTCCGATGACACGACTGAGGGTCTAGGATTTTTGGACGGCCACACCGATCAAGGAGAGTTATTCCTGGTCCTAGAGCCATTGCCCGATCCCAAACTCTCCGATGTTTTTTCTGAAATTCGACGCTACCGCAGCATCGCTGAAGCCAAGACAAGCAGCAAGGTACTCCAGAAACAATATGGATTTCCAGAAATGAAATGTGAAGCTGCCTGTCTCATCGGGGTGTTCTATATTCTCTCCGGCTTACTTTCACGACGCCCCATTTCCATCGCCAACCCACTCAAAAGGGAAAGTGGGATGTTTTGTAGCGAATTTGTCGACGACCTCTTCCAGACAGCAGGAATACAACTCATGCCCCGTTCCGAACACCGCGCCATTGTCGGCCCGATCGAATTCCTCTACTCCCCCAAGCTGCGCCTCAAGGGCATCATCGGTGATGAACGCACCATTGCCCAAGCTGAACTGGAAGTTGAAAAACAATTTGGCGTACTTGAAAAATTCCACCCCACACGCCACGAGACCAATTTTCACTAGACTCCTCGCGCGTGTTATTCGTGCACAACCTATTGCTAAACAAACGTCTCAGTGTTACCATAGGATCGCTTTTTTCTACCGCACTTTACCAACCTTTACCAAAATTCCTAAGGAGAAGACATGAGGGACGTCGTCATTACCGGCATGGGTGCCGTGTCGGGCAGCGGCTATTCTCCAGAAACAATCTGGGGAACTCTGTTCCAAGGAAAGACTTCGGGATTAATGCCTATCCATCCCGAATACCACTTCGATCCCGATATCCTGCGGGCGAATTCGTCCAAACACAGAAGACGCAATATCCCACGACTCGTCTCCGGAGTACCAGCCAACAATGTACAGTTGGGCAAACTGCTCGGTGATCGAGAGGCGCGACGCTACAGTCGCACCCAATTGCTGGCCGGCCTCGCCGCCAAGCAGGCCATTGAAGCTGCCCATTTAGATATGCATGATATAGCCGAACGCTTTGGCTATGCCGGAGCTATTACGGGTGGTGATACCGCCGAGGCTTTTGCTATTACCCAAGCTGCATTAGCCACGACCGTCGTATTACCTACCGAGGCCATGCAGTACATGTCTGGCATATTACCTAATGCGGTCAAAAACCGTTATCGCCTCCATGGGCCATACCAAACGGAAATTGGCCTGTGCGGCGCGTCCATGAATGCCATCATAAGTGCCCTACGCATCATCCGCAATAACGAGGCTGATGCCATGTTGTGTGTGGGCAGTAGTGCCACTATCACGCCGGCTTTCATGACGGCTCTAGCCCAAATAGGTCTCATCACAGATGAGACCAAAACCTACCAACAGGGGCGAGTTGGGTTCCATGTAGGAGAAGGGGCGGCAGCGCTCATTCTGGAGGCAAAGTCGCATGCCGAAGATCGAAGAGCTAAAATATATGCGCATATCGCCGGATATGGCATCGCTGGAGATGGTGAACCTGGTAGCGCTCTCACTCAACCCTCTCAGATTTGGGGCAATATGCGAGCGGCCAAGCGAGCCCTGGGGATGGCTGGTATCCAAGCTAGGAAGATTGGCTATGTCAATAGCCATGGTACCGGGACACCCACTGGTGACGTAGCCGAACTTGCCAGCATCAATGATTGGACTGATCGGCAGCATCCACCGTATGTGTCGTCGACCAAACCACTCACGGGGCATCTGTTTGGCGCTGCTGGAATCTTTGAATCCATGCTGACGGTACAGATGCTCAACCACAAAATTTGGCTCCCTACGCATGGAATCAGCACCAGCTTTGATAGCCGGTGTGAATTTCCGGGAGTCAGACACCTCCTCCAGGCAACACCTCATGATTCTCGAGCTGCTATGAAAATCACCAGTGGATTTGGTGGCATCCACGCAGCACTCATCTTCACGAAGTGAAGCCAGGCTCTCGTCAGTATACGAGGGTCTTTTTTTATGACTCTTGACTGACCCGATGCTACACTTTGTGATATATTATTCTTTATAGTACATATTCCCACTGACTATACTTCAAAGAAAACTCGGGTATACTATAAAGAGAGAAATAAAGTATCCTCTTTAATACTTGTATTTATGAATAGTTTTATTTTTGATGCCGCTGAAATCCTCCTTGCAGCCTTTGCTCTCTACCAACTACGAAGCATGCTCTCATCCACCTTACGCTTCTCGCCAAGAGCTATGCGCCTCGCTCTCTTGTACGGAATCGGGTACGGTATCGCCCTCTTCGGTCTCGGCTATACTACCATCGGCCACTCTTCCTTCACACTCTTCATACAATCCAATCTCATGATTGGCAGCGTCTGGCTCTTGATTGGGTATGCTCTCATCATGATTCTTTCCGAAGAACTGTTCTTTCGTGTCTATTTGCTCCACACCAAAATTCCATCCCTTATCGCTGCGACACTCTTTGCAGCCGTTCACTGGCGCCCAGGTCATGTTTTCCCTATCCTCATGTTTCTTCTCTTGGTCGTCTTTGCCCTCATGCAGTGGGCTCTTTACAAAAAAACCAACAATTTCTGGGCGCTTTGCCTGGCACATCTGATGGCCCTCGCCATGCTTGTGATACTCTATGGATAAGCCTATTCAAACTGCACTTCCTTTTCAGACATAACTTTTTCTCTTTACCTCTATGCGCCTTCGCCTCAATATAGAAACACAGACGGCTCTGTTTGAATTCTATGTCCGCCACATTTGGCCCATCCATCGTATCTTTGCCAAAAAATACTATTCGCTCCGTTGTCATCACTGTGGTATTGCAACAGAATGCAGTCCGCTCGATGACCATGGTATATGTGCATTATGTAAGGATTATGAACACCTTTCATCAGTCACTGACCAGGGAGATGATACTCCTTTACAAAATGAGCTCGAGCAATTTCTCACCTCATTTGAAGCCAAAGGCACGCTCCACTACGATGCCCTGGTCCTATTTAGCGGAGGCAAGGACAGTAGTTACCTCCTCTACAGACTCAAGGAGACCCACCCTCATCTGCGTCTGCTCGCTCTCACAATCAACAACTCTTTCATGAGCGCGATCGCTATGGACAATGCCGCGAGTGTCACCAAAAAACTCGGCATCGACCACATGATCATGGCACCCAAAGCACGCGTGTTTAAAAACATGTTCCGTCACTCCTTTATGCATTTGCAGGGCCTCGGATGCTCAGCCACCATCGATATGCTCGATGGTGAACTCCTCATCGATCAGGGACGGGTCACAGCTGCTACCATGAATATCCCCCTCCTCATCATCGGTTATTCCCACGAGCAGGTGAAGATTGAATCCCTCCAAGTACCCACAAAATATGAGGATCCGGCCAAGCGTACATCAGCTGCCGTCTATACCATCGAAGATCTCTCTCTCGAGGAAGATCGTCACTACTGGTGGGACGGGAGTAGATATACACCTGAGGATATCCCCCGGGTCGTGTTTCCCTATTATGCTTGGAACCTTTCTGAAGAGTTCATCAAGTCAGAAGTCAATCGTTTGGGACTCATCGATGGACACAAGAATAGTCCGCTTATTACCAATAACGTGCTTATCCCACTCCAGGGATTGGTCGATGTCGCCACGATCGGCTATTCCAGCTGGGAGCCGGAATTCACACAAATGGTACGCGAAGGCAAGGCCGACAAAAAATACTGGCAGTATACATTCGAGATGCTCCAGTATTCGGCCCGTACTGGGCATTTTCTGGATCAAGCGATTTTTACATCACTGGAACAACTCGACCTCACCCCAAAAGATATCGCCGGATTAGACACTTTGATAGATACCTGGTAACACCCGAAATTACCATTAGTGCCTCACACTATGAGTTCATTCCGCTCCTCTTTTTTCCTGGTGCTCCATATCCTGTTGCTTACCCTCTGGTACACATCGCCATTCTACCTGGATTGGCGCATCGTGATTGGTACCGTGTTGGCCTATTACTTGCAACTATGGCTCGCCAAAGGCTGTCTCCTCACTATGGGTCAATTCGGAAAAAAGAACGAGGGGTTTTATTACCATTACCTCAGAAAATGTGGCTTTTCTCCAAACCAAAAAATGCTCAATTTGATTTTGGATTACATCATCCCCGGATTCATAATTACACTCGCCATCACTCTCCAAGTCATACTTCCTTGGCTTCAACGACTCCAGTAACTACTCCAAACTCTGTTTATCGGCAACGCGTAGAACGCCAAAATCAAGCATAGAGGAACTGCAAGACTTCATCAACCAACTCCTCGATGGATTTATCGGTATCCAGAAACAATTTCTTGTCCGGGATATGATCGTACGTACAAGACTCCACCAGCGTACTGTCCGTCCTTCGTAAGCGATCAGCATCATGATGGGCACGGTGGCGCTCTCGTGTGACAAATCTGCGTTGCCGCTCCTCGTGGTCAACCTGAAGAATAACAGCAAAAAAATCCAGGTCATATTTTTTCTTCCAATCTTCAAACAATTTTCCTTCTTCTGGAAAATTGAAAGGTGATTCCAAAATGACATCGATGCCTCGTGCGATATTCTCCTCGACTACATCGAGTGCTGCTTTGACCGCCGGGTACCCGATTTTTTTACTCTCTTCCAGAGTCGACAGCTTGAGCGATTCAAAGAGCGACTCTTTGATAGAATCTTTGTGGACACAAAAAATTTTCAACCTTCGTGACAATTCATTAGCCAGCGTTGTTTTGCCAGTACCCGGTAATCCGCAAATGACAATCAGCTTGCTCATACCCGTTTTAGCGTGAATGAAAATTCTGTACCATCAAGGTTGACGGTTTCGGTGTATTCAGTATTCGGTAGTTCGCCTTTTTCAACTTTCGTAGCGAGAACTTCTTTGGCGATTTCGGTTTCAAATTTGTCAAAGACTTCCTCTTTCCCAACGTAACCCAAGGTGATCCGGTCTTCCACATTGAACTTGGCCTTCTTACGCCCTTCTTGAATCGCCCGCACCACTTCCCGCATCTCACCTTCTAGTTTCAGCTCAGGGGTAATTTCGAGATCAAGACCGATACCTATTTCCCCTGTTGTTTCCCACACTATTTTTGCGTCAATCTTTTCAAGCTTTTCTATGACTTCAAGCGTCTTCACATTGAGTTCGTCCTTGATCATTTCGTCAATTTCTTTTTCAGTTTTCAAATTTCGAATATAGACCGTAGCAAGCGGCTGACGCACCTTAATTTTATTGTTGGCTCGTATCTGCAAACCGAGCGTGATAACCGTTCGAGCCAGAGACATGACTTCATTCAACTTCACATCGATCATACTTTCATCTGCCACCGGATAATCTGCCAAATGTACTGACTGTTCGTTAGTTAAGTTCTTATAAATTTCTTCCGAAAGGAACGGCGTAAACGGCGCCATCAGTTTCGAGAGCGTGACCAACACGGTATAGAGGGTCTGGTAGGCCTGTTCTTTATCACTATCATCCTCACTCTTCCAGAAACGCTTGCGCCCTCGACGAATGTACCAGTTGGAGAGATTGTCGACAAACGGTGCAAAGGCGCGAGTGGCTTTGTTCAGTTCATACTGTCCCATGGCGCCATCCACTTCTTGGATAAGGAGTTGCAGCTCGGAGAGAATCCAGCGATCCATCAAATTTTCCGACGCTGCTGCATTTGCCTTCGGAACCCAGTTGTCGATACTAGCATACGTCGTAAAGAATGAGTACGAATTCCAGAGCATACGAAAGACATTGCGTACGATATCAGAGAGGTCACGCTCGGAAAAATTGAGATTCTCGGCGGCTACCACCGGTGAAGAAAGGAGATAGTAGCGTAGGGCATCGGCTCCATATTTATTGAGGATGTCCATCGGATCCGGATAGTTCTTCAACCGCTTGGACATTTTCTTACCATCTTCAGCCAAAACAATGCCGTTCACGATGACGTTCTGAAAGGCGTTACTTTTCTTGATACCTGTTCCGATGACATGTTGATAGTAAAACCAGGCCCGAGTCTGATCAACACCTTCGGCGATGAAATCAGCTGGGAACGTTTGCTCGAATTGTTCTTTGTTCTCAAACGGATAGTGGTTCTGGGCATAGGGCATCGAGCCACTATCAAACCAGGTATCGAGCACATCCGGGATACGCTTCATAACTTCTCCGCATTTTTCGCACGGAAACGTCACTCCATCGACAATATGTTTGTGGAGATCATCCACTTTCACCCCACTCACTCCTTCCAGTTCCGTTGCTGAACCAAAGACTCGCAGTTCCCCACAGACACACTTCCAGATCGGCATGACGCTCGCCCAGTACCGCTGCCGACTGATAGACCAATCTCGTGCTCCCTCGAGCCACTTGCCCCAGCGTCCTTCTTTGATATGTTCTGGTGACCAATGAATGCCCTTGGCCAGTTCGAGCATTTCAGGCTTGATATCCGTCACTTTCACAAACCACGAACTCGTCGCGTAGTTAAGAAGCGGCGTATCACAACGCCAGCAATGCGGATAGCTGTGTTCGTATTTTTCCTTGGAAAAAAGCGTCCCCTGTTTGGCCAAGTATTTGATAATTTCCACATCCATCGCACTTGGATCCTCTTTGCTTTTCACGGGACGCCCCGCAAAGTCTGTCACTTCAGCCTTCATAGTGCCATCCATATGCACATGCTGCACCCATGGCAAATTGTTGGCTTTTCCCAACTGCATGTCATCCTCACCAAAGGCTGGCGCTTCATGCGCGATACCTGTCCCCATATCGGTCGTGACAAAATCAGCATGATAGATTTTCCAACCGTTTTCTCTGTCCTTCAGTGTTGCGTCGTTGGCGTAGTAATTAAACAGTGGTTTGTACGATTTCCCGACAAGCTTGGTACCTTTATATTCTTCCACAACTTCATACCCCTCTTCACCAAAAATATTCTCGAGGAGTTCTTTGGCTACGATGAAACGAACTACCTCACCGGCTCCTTCATCTTTTTTCTCAATGGTGACATACTCGAGGCTTTCATTGACAGCCAAGGCTACGTTCCCCGGCAAGGTCCACGGAGTGGTCGTCCACGCCAAAACTGAAGTCTTGATGGACTCACCGATGAGTTCAAATTCAGCTGTCACCGCCAAATCCTTCACGTCTTTGTAGCCTTCTGCTACTTCAGACTGCGACAGGGTCGTCTCACAACGCGGACAGATATGCATGGTGCGGTAGCTCTCGTAGATCAACCCCTTATCCCAGAGTTCTTTGAACACCCACCAAACACTCTCCATAAAATCCCGATCCATCGTCTTGTACGGATGTTCCATATCGGCCCAGCGCCCAAAGCGTCCGATCACTTTCTTCCATTCTGCTACGTACTCCAGCACTTTGGAACGGCAAATCTCATTAAACTTGGCCACACCGAGTTCTTCGATTTGTTTCTTGTGCGTGATGCCCAGCTCCTTCTCGGCGATGTTTTCAATCGGCAAACCATGACAGTCCCAACCCCACTTACGCTCCACTCGATACCCCTTCATGGTGAAGTAGCGCGGCACAGTGTCTTTGATAGCACTCGCCACGATGTGCCCATAGTGCGGTGTTCCTGTGGCAAACGGTGGACCATCATAAAAGCTGTAGAGCTTGTCCGCTGGCCGCTCTGAAATCGATTTCTCAAAAATTTTCTCGGCATCCCAAAACTTGAGGATTTCCTCCTCCATCTTCGGAAAACTCACTTGTGATTCAACTTTTTTGAACATATATGTATAAAAATAAAAATCCCTAACACAAAAATCGTGCTAAGGGCGTGAGCGACTATGGGAGTCGAACGCGGTACCACCTTGCTTCTCCGCCTGAGGCGGACTCATTACAGCTATTACGGGCTTGCCCGCCGAGGTCTACATACCGTTCCGAAGCCCATGGCGTAGGACGGTTTCTTCTCGGAGCTCTGGAGTGATTACTCCTTCATCGCCTGTAGAGCCAATCTACCACGAAATGAGCGGCAAATCAAGATTCCATGCGGACGTCGACATACTTGGCGAGAGCGCGAAAACGTTCGGCCAAGCTCTCCATTTCATTCCGCGAAAAGGGGTGGCACGTCGCGAAAAGCGGGTGAAGTGTGTGGCCAGGACGAAATACTTGGAGATAATAACGCTCGGCGCCTTTGATCAATTCTTCCATATCCCTGAGAACTTCTTCCGTGTGCACTTCTTTCATGAGCGTCGTGCGGAACTCATAGGGAATACCAGATGCCTTGAGCATTGCGATACTCTGCGCGATATGTTCTGGTTTGGCTCCTCCACCCACGAGCTTCTGATACTCAGCAAGTGACGTTTTCACATCCATAGCAACATAATCGAGCAGCTGTTCATCGAGCAGTTTCCGAAGCATGACCGGATTGTTACCATTGGTATCAAGCTTGGCCGCAAAGCCCTTGGCTTTTATCTTGCGAAAAAAGTCCGGCAGATCCTGCCATATCGTCGGCTCGCCGCCTGATACTACCACTCCCTCCAGCCGCCCCTGCCTTTGATCAAGAAAGTTGAAAAACGTTTCCTCGGCGATAAAGTCGCTTTGTATTTCTTTCATGAGTTCTGGTAGAACAAACTCCGGGTTGTGACAAAACCCACAGCGCATGTTGCATCCGGGCGTAAACGCGATACATGCTACCTTGTCCGGGTAGTCGAGCATCGTAAAACGCTGGATAGCAGAGAGTTTCATTTGATAGCTACTCTTGCGCTCCGTAGCGCGCTTCGAACGAGACGTTATCTGCTACACATTCTTCGAAATGCTTGCGAGAATAGTGCTCGGCTTTCTTGCCGACATTGAAATGGGAAACGGGGCGATGATACCCCATCACGCGGGTCCAGACTTCACAGCGGGTGCGGCTCTTCTCCATTGGTTCTTGCGTCATATGTTTGTTGGTTAAATATTTTAATTTTGTAGTAACTCTCTCAAATCTCATGTCTCAAGAAAATGTTCAGATTTCGAGATGAAAATCTTGAAAAGTGAGGAGGGCTATTATAATTAACCCGACGAGCTTTGAGAGGTTTTCAGCCGAAATCTGGACATTTTATGAGACAAGTGCTTGTTTCTGCCTATTATAAGCGTTGAGATTTGAGAGAGTTACTGAGTATTCTATTTCGCTGCTGCTGTACTGACATACGTCTTGCGATAGGCTTCGTCGTATCGTTCTCCCGTCACCCCCAGCTCCGTATCACACTTGGGACAAAAATCGTGTTCACCGGAGAGGTAGCCGTGTTTCGGACAGATCGAGAACGTCGGTGTGATAGTGATGTATGGGAGACGGTAGTTGGTCAAAATCTTTTTTACCAGGTTGCGACAGGCTTCCGGGGAGGAGATCTTTTCGTTCATATAACAGTGGAGCACCGTCCCGCCCGTATACTTGGTCTGCAAACCATCCTGCAAATCAAGCACCTCAAAGACATCATCCGTATAGCCCACCGGCACCTGCGACGAATTAGTATAGTAGGGTGCGTCCTTAGTCCCAGCTTGGAGAATCTCCGGAAAACGTTTCCTGTCTTCTTTGGCAAAACGATAGGTAGTACCTTCGGCCGGCGTGGCTTCCAAGTTGTAGAAATTCTTGGTTTCTTCCTGGAAAGACTTGATGGTTTCCTGCATATGGCTGAGCACTTCTTCAGCAAAGGCATGCCCCCACTTGGTGGTGATATTTTCTTTGTCGTCAGTGAAGTTGCGGATGGCCTCGTTCAACCCATTGATACCGATAGTCGAAAAATGATTCTTGAGATACCCCAGGTAGCGCTTGGTATAGGGAAAGAGTCCCCGGTCGATCCACTCCTGAATGACTTTGCGCTTGATTTCCAGTGACGTCTTGGCCAAGTTCATGAGGTGATCGATCTGTGCTATGAATTTTTTCTTGTCACCCTTGGCCAGATACCCGATACGGGCGGCATTGAGTGTCACCACCCCAATCGATCCCGTCATCTCGGCTGAACCAAACAGTCCCCCGCCTCGTTTGCGTAGTTCACGGAGATCAAGCTGCAACCGACAGCACATAGAACGTACATCACCGGGATTGAGACTTGAGTTCACAAAGTTCTGGAAATACGGCGTGCCATACTTGGCGGTCATCTCAAACAGCGGCAGGTTCTTCTCGCTTTCCCAATCAAAGTCCTTAGTCACGTTGTAGGTTGGTATAGGGAACGTAAAAGTGCGTCCTTTAGCATCACCGGCAGTCATAATGGCGATAAAAGCGCGATTGACGATGTCCATTTCTTTCTGCAGTTCACCAAACGTGTACTCAAACGGCTTACCACCGAGAAGCAAACGCTTTTCTTTCAAGTCCTCTGGACAGTCCCAGTCGAGAGTGATGTTGGTAAACGGTGTCTGTGTCCCCCAGCGTGATGGAATATTCAAGTTAAACACGAATGACTGCAGGTTCTGATAGACGTAGGCATAGACCGCATCGTCGATATACTTCTTCTTAGCCTTGGCAGAAGCAAACTTCATGCCATATTTTTTGATTTGCTCACCGATTTCCAGCTCTTTTTTCTTCACAAACGGTGCCATGTACGTATCGAAGCTCGAAAACGCCTGCGCTCCCGCCCACTCGTTCTGCAATGTCCCTAAAAAGTTGACCATCTGCGACACTGCCGAGGAGAGATGCTTGGGTGGTCCCGACTCGATCTTGTTGTCCACACCATTGAAACCTTCTTCAAGCAACACCCGGAGACTCCATCCGGCACAGTACCCGGAAAACATGTCGAGATCGTGAATATGGTAATCACCATTGCGATGGGCTTCTCCCACATTTTTCGGATAGATATGCGAGAGCCAGTAGTTGGCAATAACAGAGCCGGCCGTGTTGAGAATAAGTCCACCCAAAGAATAGCCCTGGTTAGAATTGGCATTGACCCGCCAGTCAGCCCGATTGAGGTAGTCGGCCACGGTTTTCTCCACTTCGATCACCACATTGCGATCCTCACGAGCCTCGCGCCGTTTCTCACGATAGAGAATATAGGCTTTGGCCATCTCGGCATAATCGAATCGAATAAGGACATCCTCCACCACATCCTGGATTTGCTCGACGGTCGGAATCTGGTCGCTGTACTTTTCTTCCAACGCCACCTCTACTTCTTTGACCAAGGTTCCCGGAATCACCGGGTCCGTCTGCCCGATAGCCTCTGCCGCTTTGGCAATAGCGTGTTCTATCTTTCCGAGCTCAAAATCGACAATAGAACCGTTTCGTTTCTGAACCTTGTAGAGTGGCATACGCACAAAAAATGAATGGATTAATTTTATCTTGCACAGTATTAAACACCAAAAAAACAAAAAGGTGTCATACGACACCCCTCACCCATGTATTCTCTATTTTTTGCTTTATCCAAAGCTTTTTTTCAACTTTTTGCGAGTACGCGACAGAATCAGTTTCACGGCATTTTCCGTCTTCCCGAGACGCTCCGCAATAGCACGCACTTTCAGTCCGTCACGGTACTTTGAAAGCATCACCTGCTGCTCTACTACGGTCAATCCCTGGAGTAACTCTTCCAGGCCGACAGGAGGAGCTGGAATCTCTACAGCCGCTGATTCCTCCTGGCCGGATAAAGCGACAAACAGAGTATGATTTTGACGATAGTAGTTCACCAAAATATTGTGAGCAATCCGCAGCAGATAGGTGGAGTAGGAAGCATTAGCCATATGGAAACCAGAGAGAGAACGGAAAGCCCGTACGAAAACTTCTTGCGTCAAATCCGCTGAAAGTGCTTCGTCCCCACTCAGTCTCCGAAGAAAGTATTCGCGCACCACTCCCACATACTTTTCATACAATCCGGAAAACTGCTCCGGATTCTGCTGTGCCTTGGCAATAAGCAGAGCATCTTCACGACGTCGCGCGTATTTCTTTTCTGTCGGAACGATAAAAGTCTCACGTAAAAAGCTGACAGCATCTCGAAACTCCCCTTGCCACACAGATGAGCTGTCGAGAAACGATACACCCTCTTTGTTCCGGCCGAGTATCTCAAACACCCACGTAAAAAAATCCGCATCCTGCTTCATCTTCCCCGTCCGCTTGAGAAATTCTCGGCCAAAATCAATCTCGCTCTCCCGTCCCGACAGCTCCGGATGCACCTCGGCAAAGTACTCTGTTGTCCCAGCACTGTCGCGAATAGGGACGATAAAGATATGTTCGTCCTGTTTCACTCCGTTCTTGCGAGTATTTTTCACCTCACCGACAAAGGATTGCTGCTTGGTTTCAATCTTTTTCCACATGGAAGCATAAAACTGCTTTCTCATTTTCCCACCCCACAGTTCTCCCGGTTTTTTGCCGACGATCTCGGCCACCGCAAAACCAGTCCGCCGTTCTAGGGCCGCACTAGCATACACGACCCGCGATTCCGTATCGGTAATCAGCAGGCTCCCAGGGATTCGATCGAGCGTTTCTTTGAGTGTGGACATCATATATTCCTATCATACCACGCCAAGAAAAAAGCGCTCTTTCGAGGCTTTTTAGAGTTCTAAAACGATTTTGGTACACGAGCCTTTCTCAGGATACCAGCCTTCTGCCGCCATGCCCGGACTCTCGCGTGTCAGAATTCCGTGGAGCTGCTCCAGCGGATCACCGTGAGATACCAGAATCACTTGTTTCCCTTGATGTTTATCTTTGAGTTCATCCAAAAAATCATCGAGACGACTCCGTACCTCTAGCATACTCTCCATATCATCCTCAACATCAGGAGTTAGACGCATCTGGGGTTCAGGATATTTCTTGAGCATATCCGACTGATTTCGCTCATTAAATCTGCCCATACCTACTTCCCACAATCGGTCGTCAAAATGAATCGAAAGTCCGGTGGCCTGAGAAATGATACTCGCGGTTTCTTTAGCTCGCAAAATAGGTGAGCTGTACAAAATATCCGCCCCAACCGTTGCCAAATATACTGCCGCCTTGCGTGCCTGCTCTCTTCCTTTTTCTGTCAATGGATATTCGTGCTTGACCGGTGCAGAATTCAAAATATGGCGGACATTGTTTTCCGCCTCGCCATGCCGCACCAGGTAAAAGGTAATACTCGCCATAGCTAGTGAATCAAATCGTAAATATCGACACCGGCCGCCACCAAAAAAATGAGGGCGGTTGATCCGACAATCTTGGCAACGAAAAAAACGAGTTCTTCATCCCACCCAAGCTTCTTCTTGTATTTCTTGCGGTATTTTTTTGGCAAACGATTGATCATTTTTGATATCTTTTTTATTTTAACTCTTCGACAAGCTCAGAGTGATTTTATAATACCCCATAAAATCACATCTTTTCCGGTGCACTGATACCCATGAGCGCGAGTGTCTCGGCCAGGACAATTTTCGTTGCCCGAACCAATTGTAATCGAGCAGCTGTCAATTCTTTTTGTTCAGCATCAATCACCCGGCAAGCATCATAGAACGAATGGAATTTGTCAGCGATTTTCATGGCATACTGCGGCAGTTTGTGTACCGAAAAATCAGTCGCTACTGCTTCAATCAGCTCCGGGAAAAACATCAGTTCGTGAATCAGTTCGCGTTCTTTCGGATGAACCAAAAGCGAAAGATCTCCTCCCGCATTGGAAACGCCTTCTTCTTCCGCCTTGCGCAGGATACTACACAAGCGCGCATGGGCGTACTGTACGTAGTAGACCGGATTTTTCTGCGAACGCTCCTCGGCCAAGCCAAGATCAAAATTCATGTGGGTCTCGGGCGCATACATAAGAAAGAAAAATCGTGCCACATCATGTCCGACTTTTTCAATCAGCTCATCAATCGTCACCACGTTCCCTGCGCGCTTGCTCATCCGTACCTCGACCCCATCCTTTACCACTTTCACCAGCTGCACGATAAGGAAGCGAATTTCACCCTTGAATCCCAATGCCTCGGCCGCCGCTTTGAAACGATTGATATAGCCGTGGTGATCAGCGCCCCAGGTCTCAATAAACACCGTAAACCCTCGTTCTATCTTATTCAAAATATAACCACAGTCAGAAGCAAAGTATGTCTGCGTTCCATCGCTTTTTACCAACACTCGATCCTTGTCATCCCCAAATGTCGTCGTACGTAACCAGGTGGCTCCCTCTTGTTCAAAAGTCAGTTCTTTTTCCTTGAGGATTGCAATTGCCTTCTCGACAGAACCATCTTCGATAATTTTTTTCTCCGACATCCAAACATCAAAATGAATCTGCATCATTTCTTGGATAGTCGGCTGAATCATATTCTTCAAAATATGTGCCGCCGCTTTTTCACCCGCTTCCCGAATAGGCAACGATGAATTCTCCAATTCCAGCTTTGAAATTATTTCTTCTATGTATTCGCCACCGTAGACCGCCTTGCTCGTACGCAAAACACTATGCCCCAACTTCATCAGCTGCTCCCCTGCATCATTCACGTAGTATTCATTGATCACATCATACCCCGTCTTGTGCAATACGCTTGATAGTGCACCTGCATAAAATCCACCTCGCGCATTCCCAAGATGAAGCGGCCCGGTCGGATTGGCAGAGATGAACTCATTGTTTACTTTTGTCCCTGCACCGAGAGAAGAATTTCCGTACTTTTTTTCCTCCCTCATAATCTTTTCCACCACAGAAGAGAGTCCTTGCTGTGTCAGATAAAAATTAAGATAGCCGGGATTTACTACTTCTATTTTTTCAAAATCATCCGCTGTAAGTTTCGTCTTCAAAAGTTCTGCAATCTCCATCGGGCTCTTCTTGGCCAGCTTGGACAATACCAAAGCTACGTTTGTAGTGTATTCTCCGAACTGCTCGTCCTTTGGCCGGTCCACCTGAATCTCGGGCAAACCAAACTCAGGCAACTCCCCGCTCTCTTGGAGTCCCCGCAAAGCTGTATCAATTTTCTTCTGCAGTAGCTGCTTCATGCTCTCTATCATAGCCGAACCAAGCCAAAAATGGAAGCTAAACCGTGACGGCGATTTTCTTTTTGAAGACCGTTTGATTTTTTGGAAGTATTTTTCCTTTACGACGCTTCATTTGTTCGGCCTCGGGCAGGGCTGCGATAGCCTGACACTCCACACTGCAGCAGCCGGCAAGTTTTTCCTTGCAATCGCCACACTGAATAAAGAGAAGGTTGCACTCGACGTTAGCACAATTGGTATAGTCATCGCAGACAGCATCACACTGATAGCACTGAGCGAGTACATCATCGGTAATCCGTTCTCCTAGACGTTCATCAAACACGAAATTCTTGCCCTTGAATTTCGATGGCAGTCCCTCGCGTTCAATCTGATGTTTGTAATCGATGATGCCGCCATGGAGCTGGTAGACATTCTTGAAGCCATGGTGTTTCAGATAGGAGCTGGCCTTTTCACAACGGATACCACCGGTACAATAGAGCAACACTTTTTTGTCTTCGCTCCCCTGCAGAGCCTCTTTGGCCAAAGGCAATTCCTCACGGAACGTATAGGCGTTCGGCGTGAGCGCGTTCTCAAAACGCCCAATGGCTGATTCGTAGTTATTGCGCATATCAACGACCACGGTCTCTGGTTCTTCGAGCAAAGTGTTAAACTCCCGAGCCGACAGATGCGTCCCCACATTGGTGACGTCATAATCCTCAGGCTGTAGGCCATCAGCCACAATCTGTTTTTTCACTTTGATGGTCAACTTCCAAAAGGCCTCGTCATATTGTTCCACGCCCACCTTGAACGGTACATCGGTAAATTCTGACCGCGCGTAGAGCAGTTCTTTGAATTTCTCAAACTGTGGCTCGGGCACGCTCATCTGGGCATTGATCCCCTCTTTGGCTACATAGATGCGCCCGAGACACCCCAGTTTCTGCCACTCCGTAAAAAGCTCGTTCCGGAGCGCCACCGGATCACCGATAACCACGTACCGATAAAAAGAAATGACCCGCCGCGAAAATGGCTCCTCGGCCAAACGCTTGAGGGCCTCTTCTTTGGAGATGTGATTGCGCAGCTGGTGTGGAGTATTTGTCATACAATTCATCCTATCGGAAAGTCGCCTAAAAGTGAAGCGTGTCCAAATAAAAAAACTGCCGACGCCCTCTTTGGGGCCTTGGCAGTCAGTTCTTGAAGGCGGCACCGATTGCAGACAGCTGCCTCTGCATGTCGGCCGCAGTCACCCGACGACGAGAACGGGTCTGCTGATTAGTCAGCATCAGATCCGTGTCGCCGTCCCCAACGTATCTTGCACGATATACCACTTGGGGCTGATCGCGAAAGACGATGACGAGAAAACGTATATCAGCCCTACGACCCTTAGGGGGCGCCTTGTCCTGCAAGGTCAGAGGTGGTCCCGTATCGTTCATGACAGACTCCTTGGATGTGGCTCTCTGAGCCAGCAAAACTTTGGTGCCTACATCCTACCATTATCCGATAGAAAAACAAGTACTCAGTTTCGTGCAAGAAAAAACTGCCGGCACCCTTTAGGGCACGCAGCAGTGTACGTCAGACTTCTGGCACTAGGAACAAAGGCATCTTTTCAAAAACTGGGATGCCCCGGGCGACATCACCACCTCGACGATAGCGCAGGTCATCGAGCTGCCACACCCCATCCTCTCGGGAAGGCAAAGTTTGGATGGCCCCTCCACAGTCATTGTAAACCGGGCAGAGCACTGGCATCGCCTTCACTTTGTAGCATCGAGTGCAGTCCTGGTTACCACGGAACCAAATGGCATGCGATGCATCAATAGCCGAGATCTTCAGTCGCTTAACCACCCGACACAAGAGCACCCGGACAATTTGCCCCAGCTTCTGGTTTTCGATCACTCCCGTCCCCCTGACTATTCCAGTCGAGATCACAAACCTCATGACATGGACATCGACTGGGAAGGCATCCTTGGGCATCTTGATGATATTATGTTCGGCCAAGTAGAGGGCATACAAGGACGAAATCTTCGCCCCGAAACCCGGGAGAGGGTCCCCACCACGGGATCGGCGTTTGAACACCAAGATGTCTTCAATGGGTGTCGTACTTCCTAACTTGAACATCTGTCGCGGGTCGCCCCCAAAGTCATGGAACAGTGTCCGAGCACAGCGGGGCCAGAATTGCGATGAGTCCTCCGGACAACCAACCTTGTACTTGCGCAGGATCTGCTCGATCTCTACTGGAGGGATGCCGATTACTAGCGGCAAGTACAATTCTGGGTGTTCGACCCACATGCGCACATGGCTCGCATAGACAGCATCGCTTAACTCTCGGCGATCGGTCAGTGTCGCAAAGAAAAGCCATTGCTGATGGAGCAGACTTCCTCGTTCTACGTCCTTTGGGATATGCTTCCACTGGACGGCATCGCGTTCCTTGACGATGGGTCCAGAACGGAAAGCGGCATAAAGTGAGCGGATAACACGTACTGCCCGCTCCTCATCAACCTCAATGTTAAAACGGGCATTCGTTAAGTTCACGGAATTTCCTTTCGAGTGTGATTTCCGTCACGATAGAGCCATTGGCATGCACCTTGGGCTGGTCGACAATCCGACAACGGATCTTCTGAAAAGGCTTCAAAGCCACTGTACGCAGTTCTTCCAAGAGACGAGTATCGTCGCTCTCTTCCTCCAGCTGGAGAGAAAATAGCGAGTCCATCCGTTCAAGCAGAAGACGTGCGTGCGAATTGACTGGAAACGATTGAAAAAGCGCGCGTCGGTAGAGCGGGTTACGGTAGTTCTTGCTGGCGATAAGTTCGGCAGCCTGCGAGATCTTTATAAAACCACGCAGACGCTTGTCCGAATGACCGAGTCTATAGCGCCCGATCCAACGGTCAATGTGTCGGGCGTGCTTCAGAATATATTTCTCCTTCCGATAACGCACGTCCTCTGCCAAGATCTGTCGATGGAGCAATCGATCTGATTTACTCACCGTGAAATAAATCCCACGATCAACCCATCCCGGACCATCCACCCAGCGAGGTTCACGTGACTCGGGGCGCCAAGTTTCCCGACACTCAAGCACAATTTGCGCCATGCACTGCTCGATATATGGATACACCGACCCAAGTTCACGGTTCGAGATTTTGCGAGCCCTCACACGTTCTTTGAGGAACCAGCGTCCATCTTTCAATCTTCTGCCGCCTTCCTCGTGCTTGCGCTGTTCGAGCTGCATGTAGGGCCGCGTCCGAGAGTAACCAACTTCCAGCAATACCGCCTCTGGAACTAGCGCGCCGTTATGGCGAGCCGGTCCAAGTACAGCGATGAGGTGTGCAAACGGTTTTCCCTCATCAAGCAAATGCCTATTGTCAATTATTTTTGGACTCCCTCTTTCAAGAACAATGACGAAGCGAGCGAATTGCTTCATTCTTTCTCCGTCGCGTTGAATTTTACCGAGCGTTGCCACTCGGACAGGGTTTTCTGTCTTCATGGCAAATCTCTCTTTCTTCAGTTGTTAAGGTAATGTATCAATCTATCAAATCACCTTAGGAGAGTCAAAAAAGAAAAAACTGCCGGCGCCCTCTTTGAGGCACTCGGCAGCAGCTACGGAAGATGGTTACATGATGGGCGACGGCGGGTCGTAGTAGCCCAGCTCCACGATTTCACCGGTGTGCCGGTTGATCAGAGCCCAGTACGAGAGCGGTGATGACTCCTCGTTCATGGCCTCATTTACTTCCGCGCCATAAATCAGGAGCCAATCCGACCCGATACCCTCACTGACGTCAATCACGACGATATTGCGCGGCTGACCACCGCGCACCGCGTGGAACGTCATGGGAAACTTCTTGTTTCCGAGGATGAGCCAAGTCGCCGTAGGCAAGTAACCGTCGTTGTACTCCCAGATGACACTGATCGGAGCGCCATCAGAGAGCCGGCCCGCTTGGTAGACATAGTTTGCAACGACGGCGTCATACACCGTCTGCCCCTTGATGACGATGGTGCCGTGATAGGTTCCGTTGTCGAGCTCGACGAACGGAGTATCCTCCACTTCGTCAATGATGACCGGTGTTTCCTGGTAGATCTCGTAGGCATGCTTGGCAGTCTGTGGAACAACTTCTACCACCGGCTGTTCCTGCAGCTCCGGTACAGCGTAGTGGCCGTACTCGATGATCTGGCCGGTCTTGTAATTGAGGACCGCCCAGAGCTGCTGAGGTTGACCCTCATCACCGGGGTGAAGAACCTCTTCCCCGTAAATGATGATCCAATCCGCACCGGCGCCTTCGCTCAGGTCATACACCAACACCTGCCGCGGCGAACCATTCCGCTCGACCGTCATCTGTGGGAGCATGAACGCCTTGTCGCCAACCATGACGACCTCAATCGGTGGCGAGTACGTGTAGTACTCGGTCACCCACTTGATTACAGTGCCATCAGACATCTTGCCCTCGTAGTAATCGAATGACCCCAAAAGGCGGTCATAGACGATCTTCCCTTCGTGGCGGACGGTAACCCACGTGGTACCGTCATCGCCTGGTATCCCGTCGTAATGCGTCGGATAGACCAAAGGTGGTGTCGCCATATAGGCCTCAGCTGCCGCCCTGGCAGTCTGAAATGGTTGTGCCACAGCGACAACATCCGTTCCTGGCGGTGGCTGTTCATCACTCCCGCCGCCACAGGCAGCGAGAACACAGGCAACGACAAACGCCAAGATCTTGTTACGAAAAAACATCTTCTCTCTCCAGTTGTGGCTCGAGATTCGAGCCGTTGAGATACACGCCGACACAGTGTCGACCATATATTATACTCCTATTTATTGAATTTGTCAATACATCGATACAAACGCTTGCTTTCCGCCAGCTGGCGGATAAGCCAAATTTGTGCCAATATGTGCATATGACTACTATTGCTACCAACAAACGAGCGGGGTTTGATTATGCCCTCGAAGGACACTTTGAGGCTGGTTTGGTATTGACCGGCGCCGAGGTCAAATCAGTCAAAACCGGCCATGCCAGTCTGAAAGGTGCCTATGTGACAGTCATGAATAACGAACTCTACCTGACCAACGCCCTCATCCCTCGTTACAAGCAGGCTCATCGGGATACCAAGCACGAGGATAGCAGACCACGAAAGCTTCTCCTGCGCAAGCGAGAAATCGGCTCTCTCATAGGGAAATACCGCACAGAAGGCTTGACTTTAGTCCCGATTCGGTTGTATACTAAGAAGCAACTTGTGAAGCTCGAGTTTGCTATTGGCAAGGGAAAGAAAGAATATGACCGCCGCGCCGATATCGGCAAACGTGAGGCCAAGCGCCGCATAGAGCGAGCAATGCGAGGATAAGAAGAAAGTACTATGAATATAGAGTCAATTGTTGCTATCGTCGCTCTCATCTCCATTGTTCTTTTTTTCCTCTCTCTCGGAACCGATATATTTGATGGGCTCCTCATGGATTTGCTTCCTGAGAAATTTCGAAAAGGACTAAGATGGATTCTGGGTATAGTGGCTCTCGTTAGCACAGCAGCGTACATCATAGTAAGTTTGAAGAATTAGTAAATTGGGATTTGTTTGGAAATTGAAAATTGTTACTTGGAAATTCCCGCACGTATACAGAGTAGTAGTTTTTATACAGCACTAGACGATGGCCGCCCCTAACGCTTCTCCGAAGCATTGCGGGCGGGGGTTGTTTAGACTCGACAGGTTGTACTTTCAAAATACGCAAGCCGACCTTGAGAACACGGTCGTAAATATCGTTCTCAGATGATAAATGCAAACTTCATCACAAAGACCAAGAATGCAATCGCGCAAGCTTTTGCCCCTTCTTACAGTCTTGCGCTCGCCTAATACTGGCGACGCCATCAGTATCCTGATTCTCGGTAAGGAACCACTGGTGTCATAATATCGAGACGTGACGGAGGAATTTCTTTTTCTTTTACTTCCTGATCGTATTGCAAAAGAAACACTCGTGTGAGGGTTTTGTCTTCCTTCTACCTCCCACCCGTACATAAGGTTGACTACGCTTGTAGACTATTTTGGAAAAACTTCTCTGGACATGGGTGCAATTCCCATCAACTCCACCATTTTTAAACAGTTGAAAAATGAGACGAAGACGACACAATCGCCCCAAGCCAAAAGTTCAGATCAAGGAACATTCCCGCATCAACGAGAAGATTCTCGTTCCGCAGGTCATGGTGATTGATTTGAACGGTGAGAATCGCGGTGTAATGGATACCGCAGCCGCTATTTTGCTTGCGCAAGAACAAGAAGCCGACCTGGTTGAGGTGTCGCCTCTGGCCAAGCCACCAGTGTGCAAAATCACTGACTACGGCAAGCTCCAGTACAAAGCCGCCAAGCAAGAGCAGCAGCAGAAAGCCAAGCAGAAAAAAGTTGAAACCAAGGGCATTCGCATTGGCTTTCGTACTGACAAACACGATCTTCTTTTCAAAAAAACTCAGGCAGAAAAATTTCTTACCAAAGGAAACAAAGTAAAAATAGAGATTGTACTGCGCGGACGAGAAAAGGCTATGCAGGACAAGGCCAAAGAAAACCTCACCGCTTTTCTCCAGAGTATCAGCGTCCCCCATCGTTTTGAAGAAGAAGTGAAACGAGGACCTATGGGATTCAACACTCTCATCGTTCCCGAATAACGAGCACTTCAGATTTTAATATTTCATCAAGTAATCACATTAATCTCGTATTGATATGCCAAAGCTCAAGACAAGAAAATCCGTCGTCAAGAAAGTCAAAATCACGGGAAGTGGAAAGCTCAAGACCCGTGCCACCGGTCAAAACCACTACAACTCGCGCAATACCGGTGATCAGACACGCTCTAAACGACAAGACAACGATGTCTATCCAGCCGTCGCCAAGAACATCAAAGCCTCTCTCCCGTACTCATTCTAATCAATACCCGACCAAAGACCCCTCACGCAGGATTGACATCAAGCC
The DNA here is from genome assembly GCA_964491155.1 of uncultured Bdellovibrionales bacterium. Classification (GTDB taxonomy): domain Bacteria; phylum Patescibacteriota; class Minisyncoccia; order Moranbacterales; family UBA1568; genus UBA1568. Next base: position 22,928 of record CAZBFG010000009.1, read on the forward strand.
CGTAGTGCTGTAGGTTGTAGGTTGTGAGTAATAAGCATGCAAACATATGACCAGAGTCAAGCGTGGCGTCATGACCAAAAAGCGCCACAAGAATATTTTGGAAGCCGCCAAAGGTTTCCGTTGGGGACGCAAGAATTTGTTTACCAAAGCCAAAGAAGCTGTTATCAAAGCCGGCAAGTACGCTCATCGTGACCGCCGCGCCAAGAAACGCAGTTTCCGTGGTCTCTGGATCACCCGGCTCAACACAGCACTCCGCCTGCACGGCATCAAGTATAGTGCTTTCATCGCTCTCGAGAGCAAGAAAAACATCGCTCTTGACCGCAAAGTACTCTCACAGATGGCTGTCGAAAATCCAACCGTATTCACAAAGTTTATCGAATCGGTCAAGTAAACCTATCGACGAGTCTCAAAAAAAACGCCCGCGTTAGGGGCGTTTTTTGTTTTTCTCCCACAGGAAGAGAACGAACCCAGCCAGGAAAATTCCCAGACCATCGATCAACACATCTGACATCCTCGCTCCACGAAACGGCACAAAAAACTGATGGAGCTCGTCTGTCACGGCATACATAAGAGAAAAGGCAGCTGCCAAAGACAAGACTCGTCCAAAGCTTTCACGGACAAACGAGAGTCGTAGGTATCGAAATGAGAGGAGCATAAGAACAGCATACTCAAACACATGCGCTCCTTTGCGCTCCAGATAGTACCCGAGTGTCGGTGCACTGGCCGTCTCCTTCCCCGGCAGCGTGGAAAATGAAAAAATCACCGCCATCCACAACAGCAACAGTATGTACACCGTTATACGAGAACGACTCCACTGCACCACTTTCAAAGAGAGTCGAGATATATTCATTTCTTTCGCTCACCAAATTCTTCAATGAGATGAAAAAGAGCGTAAAATGGCAGCCAGAGCCACAGCGTCTTTTTCAGAAAGTCATCAATGATTTTATTGAGATTCATACGAAGATGTATTCAAGAACTCACTCTTAATTAATCTCATACACAACGTCTTTCTTCTCGACCACTATCTTCCATCCATGTTCTTCGGCAGCTACCTTCAGGTTTTGATTGGGATTGAAGGCAATCGGATGCTCTACCATCTTGAGAAAGCTAGAGTCAGATTCCGTATCACCGATCCCATACGAATCCTTGAGAGAAAGCTTGTGCTCATACAGATACTGTTCTACCAGGCTGCCTTTGTTCCTAGAGGGTTCAAATGATGCTTCGCCCGTATACTTACCCTCTTCATCAACAGCATAGACGCTCCCGAACGAACCATCAAACTTCAGATACTGACGATTGTACTCTTCCACTACCTCGATGGGCGATCCTGATATCACGAGCAGATGATAGTTCTCTTCTCGTAGTTTTTTGATGAGACGCTCGGCATAAATATATGTCCGCTTGGCATGAAATGGTACCAGGAGCTTGCTCGCCTTTTCTACATCTGCCTGTGCACATCCCCGGATGTGCTCAGAGTATAGCTTGACCAAAGCCTTGCGATAGTCCTCATAAGTACCCTCGTGTGTGAGCCATCCGGAATAGATATCGGCCAGCTCATCACGTGCCTCACGCGGAAACACCTTCATCCACGTCAGTTCGTTGATCAATTCAAAATGAAGATTCTTGCGAAAAATCGTCCCATCAATATCAAAAATAGCTATTTTATTCTTCTTTTTTGCAGACATACTTCAACAATCGTTAAATTACCCTCATGCACTACTTCATTGTACTCAATATTTCATAGAGAGCAATGCCGGCTGCTACCGAGACGTTAAGCGAATTCTTTTTTCCACGCATAGGAATTTCAAGAACCACGTCACATCGTTTCAAAATTTTTGATTCTACGCCCTCCACCTCATTACCAACGATGAGCGCTACTTTTCCTGTGGGACGATACTTTCGATAATCAATACTTCGTTCATCCTGTTCCAAAGCAACAATCTCATATCCCTCCTTCTTCAACCGATTAAGTAATCTTGTCATGGAGACCACTTTTTTCCAAGGCATCGATTCCTCCGCACCTAAAGCGGTTTTTCGAAACGCTTTATCAGCATCCGTCAGATAAAGTGCCCCGACTTTGGGCGGGACAGGCGAATACCCCGAGAGGGTAATCTGATTAACCCCGGCCCCATCGGCGGTTCGAAACATGGAACCGACATTGTGGGCACTGCGAATATCTTGGAGCACCAAGAGAACCTCTCTATTTTCCATAGGTCTGAAACAATTCTTTCCCAGTCTCCCAAACAGCCGGGTAGTTCTTGGATTCCTTCATCCAATACCACCATTCGCCACCCCAGAGATAGATATCCTCGAAACCGACCTGTCTGGCATAGTCCACATTCTCCCGCAGCCTTCTTTCATTCATGGTTTTAAACTGCTCTTCGAGTGACACGTTGGCTATCCAACCACTGGCCCAGGGTTCTGCCTGGAGCTCAATCACAGAAAAATGTTGCTGCTTGGTAAACAGTCGCACCATTTTTTCTTTGAAGCGGAAAAAGTTTGGTCCAATCGGGTATTCAAAGTATCCACCGGCCTTTTCACTATAGATATCCCGATAGAGTGTTGTCCCAAATTCATCCCCCCGTGCCGCGGCATGCACCCACAAGGAAAGTTCTCCACTGTCAGTCAGTACCACCGGTCGTGATGCATCCAAGCGCTTCACCAGGGCTATTTCCTCATCGAGGAGCGTCACATCAAATTCCGGACAAATACCAAAACGGAGAAATGGTTCATTTTCAACCTGCCACTTGGCAAGAGCCGAGTGCTCTCGGTAGCGCATCACTGTAGTCTCGATAAAGGGAAGGATCCCCTCACGACGAGACACTGCATCATCTCCGACCCACTGTGGGATATGGCATTCCGGCCAACGTGGCACCTTGATACCGACGGTCAAAATCACGTCGACACCACGCTTGGCGGCTTCATCCAATTGCCAGTCCACTTCAGAAAAATCATACACTCCCCGCTCCCGCTCAACCAGGTCCCAATAAACCGGCAAACGCATCCGTGTCACCCCGATATCATCAAGGAGTGCCAAGTATACCTCTCGCTGGTTCAGCCCCAATGCTTCTGCATAGCGAGAAGAAAAAGTCATACCGAGATGCACATCCTCTCGGGGTTCCGGACCAGGGAGATTGAAATACCCAAACAACAGAAGAGCAGTCAGTAGCAACAACAATGCTACCGTAGCTATAATCTTAAAGAGTTTTTTCATACAATTTTTCACTACCCTAGTAAAAGGGGCACGCCGTTTACGGCCGCCAACCACAGACCCGCACTAATGATACCAACGGCGGCAATTTTTTGAAACCAATCCCAAAAATGAAGTCGCTCCCCGAAAACATCCGGATACCGAAGAGACAGAGGCAACGTCATCAACAACAAAAATACGTACTGCATTCCGGAAAGTGCCTGTACAAAAGAAAGCGATCCGATTTTTATGGCATAGGCGATGAGAAACGTAGCGATGCCGGCACTGGTTTTGTTCAACACAAAAAGAGCCGTGGTACCGAGCGCCCGCTCTGAGCGGTGTCCAAAGCCACGAAATTGGGCTGCAATAGCATGTCGAAAGGAAGGCACGAGCAGGAGTGACAGCCCTCCCAAAAACATCCCCAGACGTGACCAAACAATACCGCTCACAAAATTTGACGTTCCGTAACCCTCTTTCAAAAGGAGGAGTGAGGTACCGGTCAGTATACCGGCCAGTAACACAAACTTGGAAATGTGCTCCCCCTTGTGCAGGGGCAAATCAAAAGAAATGAGTAGGCCTCCTATGATAAGCAGAGCCAACGCGCCGATATACAACATATTGACCGGCTCAACGGCCGAAAAAGAAAAGAATACTGCCAAAAACGCCACCAGAGAAGTAGCCGTCCCCACGAGTGGAGCCACCCGGGAAATCTCGTGTTCTTTGACGGCCGTATAGAGCGCCACCAGACCATAGACAAACAACACCCCCGAAAGCATGAGCGTCCACGTCGTATACCAATCGTCGTACTGAAAGCCGAACGGGATAAGCACCATGGGTATTAGAGAGAACAGAGACACAAAAAAAGCATACACGGCAGGAACCGGTATGCGGTCTGAAAGCAAATACTTATCAAAAACGGAAGAGAGTGCCGCAAAAAAATAGCCGAGCAGTGCCACGAGTATCCAGGTCATACTAAAAAAAGAAATTTGTTTTCCTCTTTTTCTATTATACCTGAGTCGTCACGTCAAAGCGAGCACCTCCTCTAAGGTGAGTGCTCTAATTTTTCACTATTTTTCGATAGTACAGATCGACGTCGGCAATCCATTTCCGGACACTTTCTGGACTATGGGTGGCACAGCTTGAACCACACTTCCAAATAATCATGTTTTTTGGCTCGCTTGTTTTCCGCAGTTCCACCAACTGGGCAATACGGTTGCCCACGGCCTGCACGGCTTCTTCCGGACTACTGAAACACCCGTGCCCCATGGCAACACCACGAGCTCCCGCGCCCTTCCATCCCCAATAATTGAAACAGTCAGCACCTGTCGCATCGACTGGTACGCGCTTCCCCCAGTTGCTCTCTTTCTTGGCGATACCGACAATAAGGGCAGCCACTTCGCGATCATACTCGGCTATAGCCGGAGCCATGACCGCAATCGGATAGCCTACAGCCATTTCGGAAATGAGCGCTTGGAGATCTTTATCAGACGCCGACGCCGTTTCTGACACTACAGGAGCAATGTTCGCCACTACCTCTTCCTGACAAGGTTCTGCCTCATCGGGGAGCTTTTTCTCACCCAATAAACGATTGAAAAACGAAAAGTCACGCTGCCACTGGCATAACTCCTTTGGATTGATAGCGATAGTTTCTGCCGCCACCCCCGAAGAGGGTGCTGTTATTTCTTTGGTATCAACCATCGGCAGAGCAGGAAAAACTCCCGATGTCCCCAAAAAAATGAGAGCAAAACCAGAAAGATTCCTCTTTGAAAAAAAAGGAAGTACCCGTATAAGCTTCAGCTTTGACAGTCCGTAAAGACCGCCTCTCCTGAAAGGATTACCCATATGTTGACTGCACTCCCTTCGCAACCACAGGCTGTGAAGTGCTTACCTGGAAGACTCGTCGCCACGCGCGGGAGCCAGATCTCTGAGGCAGTGAAAATGCATTAGAAACGCAAGTTCGATTCTAGCAAATTTTCCCTCTGTTGTCAATCATATTTTCCTCTTTTTCAACAATAAAAATGGCTTATACAAGCTAAAAATAAGAAAAATAGTTCCCAGAAAATCATGGTTTTTTGGCTTACATACAGCCAAAAATCACCTAAAAACAAAAACCACTCTTTCATACGAAAAAATGGCTTATTTAAAGCAAATATTAAAAACTTCTCTACTCGTCATTCAGCTGGGAGAAGTACATGTCCACATCCGAAATCCATTTCTTCACGCTTTCACGACTGTGTCCCTGACAACTGAAACCACACTTCCAAATGATCATTTTTTCCGGGGTATCCAACTTTTCCGAATGAATCAATTTTTCCAGGCGTTTTGCCACGGTCTCCACGGCGTCTTCGCGACTATTGAAACAGGTATGCCCACCGCTCCCCATCATACGTCGTACACCACGATATCCCCAATAATTGAAGCAATCCTGATCCTCCAAAACCGGCACTCGTTTCCCCCAGTTACTCTCTTTCTTGGCGATACCGATGAGAAAGGCTGCTGTCAACCGATCCTGTTCAAAAATATATGGGAGCATCGCTTCCACAGGATAGCCTTTGACCATATTCCTGATACTCTCTTCGTATTTTTCTTTGGTAACCTGACCAAAATACTCAAAAAAAACATCCTGATCCGGCACATACTCCGGAAGACTCTCTACGGGTGTAGCGGCTGTTTCTATAACCGCCTCTGCCTTAACTTGAAGAGGTTCCTCTCCTCCCCGAGCAAAAACGCCAGGACCAAAGGAGTGTTCAATAAATGCCATACTGACCATACCAAAAGCGACGCCACCCATGAGAGAAGTATAAAGCATCTTGTGCCGTGCAAACTTTGGAACAAAAAACTGCGAGCTATTCTTTAGCCATACAGAAAGAACACCACAATACATCATAACTTTCTGGCGTACCACAAACAAGAAACGCCCCCACTGAGCAGAGTGAGGCCGCTCCACACGAGTGGTCTCTCGAGAAATTGATACAGGAATCGCCGATACAGGGGAAGAAGGGACTACAGGTGTCGGTCGGGCTGCTACCTTTTTCGGAGCGACGATATCAAGTGTAGGATTTTTTTTTCTGGCTCGCTCCTCGAGGGATGAGCGGAGAGAATAGGTGTTCATTTTTTTTCGGAACAACAATACAAAGCTCTCTATCTATACCTTCAGTGTAGCACGATTTTTTTCCCAAAACCATAACATGAGAACGCTACCGACTACAATAAGCGGCAGTGAATACACCTGACCAAGCGTCCATGTCCCAAAAACAAGCATACCGCCCTCCGGCTCACGAAAATACTCGAGAATAAAACGAATTCCACCATAGGCTATCAAAAAAAGAGCACTGACCGATCCAGGAAACAGAACAAAGCGCTTCATCACTAAAAGGAATATAAAAAGAAATATTCCTTCTCCAAACGCTTCATAGAGTGTCGATGGGTGCCGCAGTTCCTGACTCTGTCCAAAATACATCCCCCACGGCTCCGTCGTCACTCTCCCTACCAGTTCTCCATTGAAGAAATTTCCCACCCGTCCAAAAAACAATGCTATCGGTGCCGAAAGAGCAATATCATCTGCTCTCTGCCAAAAAAAATCTTTCATTTTTCTTGATTGGAGGACAAGAACAACTATCACCCCTACCAGCCCACCATGAAAACTCATGCCACCAATACCTACCCACTGCCCGAGGGCGTCATATGGCCACAGTATCAGCCATGGACTCTGTAGCATCTCCGGATGATAGAGCACCACAAATCCCAGCCGCCCTCCCACCAAGGCTCCAAAAAATAATTCGAGAAAAAAATCATACTGCTCTCCTGAATCTCCAAAGTACTGCTTCTTTTTTGTCTGCCAGAGAAAAAAAGAAAGGGCACTCAAAAACCCCACAACCCAACACAGCGCATAAAATCGCACAGAAAAAAAACCGACCGTAAACACGATCGGGTTGAGATGTTCTGGGATGTGTTGCCACTCTGTCATAGCAAGAAAGCTATTGCTCGTTGTATTCTTTCAACTGGTCGCGAAACTCAATGCTGTAGATTTCGGACAAAGCCATAAAGAGCGAGACGATGATGGGACCAATGATGAAACCAGGAAGGCCAAAGAAAGAAATACCCCCAAGAGTCGCAAAAAAGATGAGGAGTGGATGCATCTGCGTGTCCTGTCCCACGAGCTTTGGACGTAAAACATTGTCAATCACCGAGATAATCCCGATGCCGACTGCCAGGATGAATACTCCCTGCCATACATTGCCCAACAGCAGCATGATGACGCCGGCCGGAAACCATATAAGCGTCGATCCAATCATCGGAATAATAGAAAACAGTATCATAACCAAACCCCAAATAGCTGGGGAAGGTACGCCTGCAATCCAAAACGTTATCCCTCCCAAAAGACCCTGAATCACTCCGATGACTAGTGTTCCCTTGAGTGTGGCACGACTGATAGAAATAAACTTTTGAATAAGGAGCTCGTCATGCTCATTTTTGAGCGGGGACAGTTGCATGAGGGCTCGCAATGCCTTTTTCCCATCGATCAAAAAATAGAACAGAGTAAAAAACATGATCAGCACCCAAAAAACAAAGTGGGTCACTCCTTGATAGGCGGCCTGGAGAAGACCCAGGGCATTTTTGCTAAACTCTTTGATGTCATTGACGATTTGCTCCTGGTCAAAGGCAGCTGTATCAAAAAATGTCCCGGCATAGGGCGCATGCCTGATAGCGGAAAGAACTTTTTCCGTCGATGTCTCCAGTGTCGATTCCTGTGTCATGGCATGGTAGAGATTGCTCGCCTCACTGATAGCCAGACTGAGCACCAAAAACAACGGTGTAACAATAATCGTGATGACCAGGAGACAGGTCAAAAAAGCACTGGCCCCTCGACTCCCGCGCGTCAGTCTCTCAAACCAATGATACGGCCTTTTGAACAATGCCGTCAGGATAGCGGCTGCCACGATAGCCGTCAAAAACGGCTGAAAGATAAAAAACACTGCCGCCCCCACAGAAATGAGGAGTAAGAAGAAAAAAGTAACATTAAGCGATTTGAGTTGCATATTGGGTAAACTTATGGCTTCACTACCTGCCCGAATCGCTACGCTTCGCTTGCGAATCGTTGCGGGCGGGGCTTCTCTCGCTTTTGAATTCCTTACTATTATACTCTTTTACCGCCGTTTTCGAAAATACAGCAAACTTTGGTTCGCCCAAGAGGATCTGGGCATTCACGAGCAGTGTCGACTGTTTCCTAATAACCACCTTCCTATGGGGCGGTCGAACAGCCAGTATCAGCTGATAGGTTTTGGCAAAATAGTCTTTGATAGCCGCTCGCGTAGTGTATCCCCTTGGCAACAAGAATGGCGCATATTTCTTTTTCTCTGAGGAAAAATATTTCCGATGCCCCTCATGCAAAAACACTACCGCCTGCACTGGCGGATTCTTGATACTGACTCCAGATTGAGTGCTCATTGTTTTAACCTCCCTCTTTCCTCCTTCTTTGTAGTAGACGCAGCGACTTCTCAAAAAACAAGCTTCACACTTGGGCCGAGCCACACAGAGCGCGCTGCCGAAGTCCATGAGCGCCGCGTTCATCTCACGCTTCGGCATAGAAAACTTTTCTTCCCAAAATACTTCGTCCGTTACGAACTGCTTTCCACCGAAAAAGAAGCGCCCAATCACCCGTTTCAGATTGGTATCCCAAGCGAGATGATTCTCACCATAGGCAAAACTCATGATAGCGGCCGCCGTATACGGACCAACGCCTGGCAGTGTTTCGAGTAATTTTCTGTCACGAGGAAACTTTCCGCCGAATTCCGTAACCACTTTCTGCGCCGTCAAAAGCATATTGCGGCCACGGGCATAGTAGCCCAGTCCCTGGTAGTACGGTAAAAACTCTTCCCAACTGGCTTTGGCCAACGCCTCCACTGTTGGAAAACGCTGCAAAAAATTCTTGTGATATTCAATCACCCGTACCACCTGCGTCTGTTGCAACATGATTTCTGACACCCAGACTTCGTACGCTGTGATACGTTTGCGACGCCATGGCAATTCCACTCGGCCGGCCTTATGAAAAAAGTCAGCCAGTCGTTTCTCAAAAAATTCAATTTTTTCTCTTCGAATTACTTTTGGGATTGACATAGAATTCCTCTATTATATGTCAATCCAGACAATCTTTGAAGAGATTGCCTATACCAACCCTAAAACCCTATTTCTTCTTCGCTTTCGACGTTTTGACTTTGGAATAATCAAACCATACCGCCTCGATATTGTTGCCATCGCTATCGAGGATGAAAGCGGCATAGTAGCCAGGCCAGTAGTCCGGACGATAGCCCGGCTTGCCATTGTCCTTGGCACCATTTTTCATGGCCACTCGGTAAAAACTATCTACTTCTTTTTTGTTCTTGGCTTCAAAAGCCACATGCCCTGGCATCATTTTCTTTTTCTGGCTAATCCAAAAACTCGTCTCGCCACCCTCCATAAACCCCGCTGCCTCACCGAACTCCATGCTAAGTTTATACCCCACCGTCTTCAGTACCTTGGTATAAAACTCCTTGGCTCCCTTATACTTTTTTACATACACCCCCGTGTGCGCAATCATAGGGAAATAGTTACTATTTACACTCCTAGTATACACCCAAAGAAAAAACCCGCGCCTCATGGCCGGGTTTCGTTGCAAGAGATGAACACTATCCCACTCAACGCAATGCGTCTGCAACTATTTGTGGGATCTTTTCGATTACGCGAAGGTACGTAATTGCTATACCGTCTGGTTCCCGCCTACCTTGTTCCCAGTTCTTGAGCGTATCAAGCTTGATTCCGTAACGCTTGGCAAACTGGCTTTGGGACAGGCCAAACGACTGCCGCAACTTCTGTATCTCACCACTTTTCACGACGTTTTCCTTTGCTGTACATCCTGAACAAGAGTGCAGAATTTGCAGGTGACTGAAATGACTTCGCCGTCGCGATATTGTTTCCACACGGTCTTGTCAACCTGCGTACTTCCTCCGCAGAAGCAAGAAAACCAGCGCGACTCCCCCGAATACTGTATACCCCACGGTACCCCCAAGGGAAGAAAGTGAAACTGCAGCGCAACACGCTGCACGTCAACCCATTTCATGCCGATGATCGGATCGAAGCCACGCGTGGCCTGATCAATCTTCTTCTCCTTGCGTACACCGCGTGCCGGCGTGCGAATCACGGCAAATTTCTCGACGCTGTCATCATCGAGTGTCACAAAGACCTCGACTCGAGCGTGTTCGATAGTCATGTGCCGGTACCCGGTGTTGATACTGACATGTGGCTGGTGTGCCACGTGAACGAAAGCGATCCGGCGATTGTCTTCGGCTTTCTTCATGAGCCCTCCTAGGCTGGTAAGTTGAAACACAACAAAGAACTAGACTCATATTTATAGCACGTTTTTCCATTCTTGTCCAGTCCGAACTCTTACTGAATCACTCCACCACCCAAGCAGACATCACCGTCGTAAAAGACGGCAAACTGACCTTCGGCCACGCCGGGGTCTTTTTCTTTGAGTGTCACTCTCACTCTCTCATCACTCAGATATTCGACGGTCGCAGGATACATCTTGGCACCATGGCGAATCTTGACCTCTAACTCAGTTTTTTCGGACTTCTGGCCAGTAATCCAATTCATACTCCCCACTTCAAACGTGTCTCGCGCGGAAAGCTCGTGATGCGCTCCGTGTGAAATAAACACTTCATTGGTCTCAGCATTCTTTTTCACCACATACCACGGCCCACCGGCCAATTTAATACCACGTCGCTGGCCAACAGTGAAATACCAAAACCCTTCATGTTCTCCCAGTACCGCTCCTGTTTCATATTCGATCAGTTTTCCTGTTTTTTTCCCCAGGTGATATTCGAGAAATTTATCAAAAGGAATCTTGCCCAAGAAACAAATCCCCTGACTATCTTTGCGCTTAGCGTTGGGGAGGTCATATTGCTCGGCCAGTTTTCGTACCGCGCTCTTCTCCAGCGTACCAATCGGAAACAATGCCTTACTCACTTGCTCCTGCGACAACTGCGACAAAAAATACGTTTGGTCTTTTATCGGGTCAGGCGAGGTCTTAAGGAGGGTCTCTCCGCCCTGTGTTTCAGTCCAAGCATAATGCCCCGTTGCCACCTTATCAAAATCTTTTCCCTCAAGAAAATCTAGGAATGCCCCGAACTTGATGCGGGCATTGCAGAGCATGTCAGGATTAGGTGTGCGGCCCTCTTTTACTTCGTTCACGGTATAGGCCACCACCCGCTCCCAGTATTCTTTCTGAAACGGCACCACTTCGAGTGGCACGCCAGCCTGCTCACAGACCGCTCGCACGTATGACAAATCATCCTCCCAGGGGCATTCCCCTAGGAAAGACAATTCATCTTCCAGCCAGATTTTCAGGTAAAAAGCGGTCAGTTCGTGCCCCTCGTCCTTGAGCAGACGCAAAGCCACCGAACTATCCACTCCACCTGATACCAATACTGCAATCTTCATATTATATACATATAGAGTATCAGCCAGCATACGCC
>CAZBFG010000010.1:0-12663 GCA_964491155.1 uncultured Bdellovibrionales bacterium
TAATTACCAATTTCTAATTTCCAACTTTGAATCTTAAAGAATTTGGTATTTCATTAGATATTAGGAATTAGATATTAGGAATTTTCTAAACTACTTTCGGTTTTTTCGCCTCCTCTTCTTCCCGGGCGATCAGTTCGCGCACCACGCCTTTGTAGGCACGGGCCCCTTTGGAAAAAGCATCGAAATCAAGGATGGACTTGCCAAACGACGGCGCTTCAGCCAAACGGACAGAACGTGGGATGACGTTTTCAAACACCGGACCAGGAAAATGATTGCGCACTTCGTTCACCACCTGACGAGCCAGACGGTTACGCCGATCAAAGAGTGTGAGGAGGGCTCCTCCGATTTTCAGATTAGGCTGCAGGTGCTCGCGTACCAGCTCGATAGTACCCAAGAGCTGCGACAATCCCTCGAGCGCATAGTACTCGGTCTGTACCGGCACGATTACCTCGTCGGAAGCGACCAAGCCGTTGATAGTGAGCAGTCCAAGCGATGGTGGACTATCGATGAGAATATAGTCGTAGTAGGGTCGTATCTGACGAATAGCATTGTGCAGACGAAATTCGCGGTGCTCGATATGTACCATCTCGATCTCGGCTCCGGCCAAATCCTGTGCCGCTGGCACGATGTGGAGTCCTTCGGTTTCGGTGCGCAGCACGATCTCCTGGGTCGGGAGCCCAAGGATCATGGCATGGTACAAATTCTTTTCCAGACGTCTGGCATCGATACCCAATCCCGACGAGGCATTGCCCTGCGGGTCGAGGTCGACCAGGAGCACCTTTTTCCCGGCCTGGGCCAAATACGTGGCAACGTTAATCGTCGAGGTGGTTTTGCCCACCCCGCCTTTTTGATTGACGAATCCGATCACCTTGGCCATTTATTTGCAGGAATGTTGAATATTGAATGTTGAATATAGGGTAGAATTTCATATTCAAAATTCTACAATCTACATTCGGAATTCTATTCTCCATTATAGTCCATTGACAAATGATTATCAATTTTCTATCCTGCTTCTGTGCCCTTTTTGGCTTTGGCTCAAACAAAGGAAAACGCCGAGGTGGTGGAATGGTAGACACACGGGACTCAAAATCCCGCGATAGCAATATCATGAGGGTTCAAGTCCCTCCCTCGGCACACATAAAATATCAAGGTCTGACCTTGATATTTTTTTATCTCATTTTTGTTAATGCGGCGTCGGTGACGCGAGCAAGGAGGGTGGCGACTGTCACAGGGCCGACTCCACCGGGTACTGGCGAGAGAAACGCCACATGGGGCTCCACCTCGTCTCGCTTCACATCACCCTGGACCTTGCCATCCACATGGACATTGCCGCCATCGATAACGATGGCATCAGACGAGAGCATATCGGCGGTAATCAGATCAGGGATACCACAGGCGGTCACCACCACTCGGGCGTCTCGAACTGCCTCGGCCACTGCTTCGGTCCCCTCACCGCGCAGGATATATTCGCTCTGCAAACCCTCGAGGGCCAGCGCAAAGGCAAGTACCCGACCAATAATACTGGAATTGACCACCGCGATCGCTTTTTCACCGTGAAAGGTCAGTTTTGTCTCGCGAATGAGCTCGATGATAGCGCGAGGAAACACTGGGCAAGATGATGCCTGGCCCCCGAGAAATTGTTTGAGCGTTTCCTGATGAAAACCATCGGTATCTTTCCTCGGATCGATACAGGCGACGATGTCATCAGTTGGAAACCCTTCAGGGAGTGGCAGTTGCACGATGATGCCATGGATGTCGTCTCGTCCATTGAGTGTCTCGATACAACCGATGATTTCTTCGTAAGCAGCCGTTTCAGGAAAAAGAAACTTTTCAAAATGTACACCGACTTCTTTGGCGCGTTCTTCCTTGAGTCCAACGTACTTCTGCGACTCGATATAGTCGCCCACGAGCACCACAGCCAGTCCTGGAGTCACACCAGATTCCGTGATACGAGCTTTGGTTTCACTGAGGATGCGCTCGGCAATAGATTTTCCAGAGAGCAGTGTCATACACGAACAATCAATCAAAAAAATTACGGAGTGGTCGGGGCATATGTCGCCACACGGTCGGCAATAAAAGCCAGAAAACAGCATATGTCACGAATGCTGCAATTATCATACTCCCGATGATATCCGTCAGATGATGGACACCCGCCGCTACTCTGGACAGGCCCACCAAGAACGCTACGACAAAAAGCGCCGTTCCCCATCGTTTCTCAAAAGAAAAAATAACCGCCGCCACGGCCGCCGACAGGAGCGTGTGATCCGATGGAAAACCATTGTCGGGAGCATGTGGTATGAGTGGCACAAAATTTCCCACGACAAACGGACGAGGGTCATAGTAAAGTGCACTCAAACACTTGGCGACGATATAGGTAAGTGGTAGTGCAATGAGTGCTGCTACAATAATCTCCGAGGAACGCTTTTTCGGTACCAAGAGCAAATACACCAGTGCGGCAATAACAATCACGAGATACAGATACTTGGCACCGAAGATAATAAGAGAATCCATAAGAGAAATAATTTCTAAGTTTCAATTTCTAATTTCTAAACAATTTTCAATGATTCAATTTCTAAATTTTAAAATTAGGATATTGTTTGAAAATTGAAAATTAAGAATTGAAAATTTCTTAAAATAACGTTCCTGCCGACTGCGCTGTGACCAATGGCGCATGCTCTGTCTTGGCGGACTCGAGGAGTTTTTTGTTGCCATGGAGCTCAGCTAGGTACTCCCAATTGCGAAATTCTGGATACTGCTCCAGTTGCTTCTCAAGAATCTCAACGGTCACGCGCACATCGCCTGCTCCGGTATGCGCCGACGTGTGCTCTTTGCCGAAATACAGCTTGTACGCTGCCGAGAGATTGCGGGGAGCAAACATGTTTTTAGCCGTCATCTTGTGATAGAGGATCTTGGCATCAAGTACTTTTTTCTTGGTAAAATCAAAGTTCTTGCCCACGCTGGAAAATTCCCCCCGGAGAAACGGCAGGTCGAACCCGGTGATATTGAATCCTCCGACGTCCGATCCATCAAACATGTTCCACAACTCATACGACAATTTGGCAAAACTGGGGCAATCAACCAAATCAGCATCCGTAATACCATTGATCCGACTAGCGTCCTCCGGCATCGGAAATCCCGGGTTGATACGCTGACAATAGGCAACCACCTCGCCGTTCGGCATGATTTTTTCGTAGGCCAGCTCGACGATCTTGTCCTCGCCCGTTGAAAGTCCCGTCGTTTCCAAGTCAAAAATGATCAGTGGCCGGTCGAGAGGGAGGAGAGAAGGAATGGTACTTCGAAGCATAAAAAATCTATTATATTCAGGATATTACTCATTCTAACCTATTCTCATATTTCATTCCACTCTCTAAAAACACAATCTTCAAAGCACAAAGACCAAACAAAACACAACTCTCAAAACCAAAACTCAGAAAATCCTTCCTCTATTTGTGTTTTCTGCTCTGTGTTTTGTTTGGCTTTTGTGTTTTCAGTTTTGTGCTTTCCTCATTACTCAACCGTTACCGACTTCGCCAGATTGCGTGGTCGGTCCACGTCAAATCCTTTGGCGACGCTCATATGGTAGGCAAAGAGCTGGAGCGGGATGACCGAGAGTATCGGCGTGAGCATCTCGAGGGTCTTGGGGATATATATCACGGCATCGGCTTTTTTCTCAAGTGCCGTATTACCCTCGGTGGTGATGGCGAGCACCGCCCCTCCGCGCGCCCTGATTTCTTCCAGACCACTGACACTTTTTTCATAAACGCTATCGACTGGCGCGATGAGAATGGTCAGTGATTCTTTATCAACCAGGGCAATCGGTCCATGCTTCATCTCTCCGGTCGGATACCCCTGGGCCGACACATAGGCGATTTCTTTTACCTTGAGCGCACCCTCAAAAGCAATAGGGAAGTTGTACTTGCGCCCCAGATACAAATAGTTTTTTCGGTTGGCATATTTCTTGGCCAGTTTTTTTATCGTGTCCGACTGCTCAAAGATCCGCTCCATCAAGCGTGGCAATTTCAAAAGTTCCTTAGCGATACGCTGTCCGGTGACCAGTGACATACCGCGCTTCCGTCCCAGGTATAGCGTGAGCAAAACCAACACTGCCAACTGCGAAGTAAAGGCTTTGGTCGAGGCCACTGATACTTCCGGTCCGGCATGATTGTAGACTCCCGCATCGGTCTCACGAGCAATAGTCGAACCCACCACGTTCACAACACCCAGTGTCAGCGCTCCCTTGCTCTTGGCCTCGCGGATGGCCGCCAGGGTATCGGCTGTCTCTCCCGACTGCGACAGTGCCAGCACAGCCGTATGTTTGTCGATAAGCGGTTTGCGATAGCGAAACTCGGAGGCATATTCCACTTCCACCGGAATCCCGGCATATTCCTCGAGCATGTATTCCCCCACTAGGCCAGCATGGTACGATGTGCCACACGACACAATCACCAGACGCTCTATGCCCTCCAAACGCCTCACCACTTCGCGGAGTCCTCCCAGACGTGCCGTTCCCTCATCCGGTACCAATCGCCCACGCAGCGCATCAGCAAAGCTCTCTGGCTGATCAAAAATTTCCTTGAGCATGAAGTGCGGATAGCCACCACGCTTGGCTTCTTTCTCGGACCACTCCACATCAGACACTTCTTTCTTTTGCACAGCCTTGCCCGACTTGACCACATAGCCACCACGCGTGATAACCGCTCGTTCGCCGTCTTCGAGATACACTACCTTCTTGGTGTGAGCGAGGACCGCCGAGATATCGGACGCCACAAAGTATTCATCCTTACCCACCCCGATGAGGAGCGGGCTACCCATGCGCGCGACAAAGAGCTTGTTCGGTTCATCCGCCGACACCACCGCGATCCCATAGGTACCGCGCAGTTCTTTCACGGCAGCAGCCAGAGCCTGTTCGATATCCGCACCACCTTTCGTGTGTTCTTCTATCAGATGGACTATGACCTCGGTATCCGTTTCCGATACAAAACGATGTCCTTGTTTCACCAGTCGCTCTTTGAGCTCGACATAGTTTTCAATAATGCCATTGTGTACCAACGCCATCTTTCCACCACAATCGGCATGCGGATGAGCATTTTTTTCCGATGGCTTGCCATGCGTGGCCCAGCGCGTATGAGCAATGCCTAAGGTGCCCTTCATGCTTGGTTTCAACTTGTTCGCCAGGTTCACTACCTTACCGAGAGCACGTACCGTTTTGATGGTAGATTTATGATTTATGATTGATGATTGATGATTGTTCTTTGTTGTTCGCTGATTGTTGATTATTGATTGCTCTATGACCGTAATGCCGGCGCTGTCATAGCCCCGGTATTCCAACCGATGTAGTCCTTCAATGAGCAAATCCTTCGCCTCACGCTTGCCGATATAGCCAACGATTCCACACATAGGAGTGAAAGTTAGAAAGTAAAAAGTGAAATGTAGAAAGTTCAACACCTCTATTCTACCACTCTCTACAGGGGTTGAACCGCTGTATAGAGGCTCTGGTTAGCCAAGAACGATACTGACGATTTTACCGGGGATGTAGATGAACTTTCGGAGAGACTTTCCAGCCATGTACGTCTGTACGTTCTGATCGGCCAGTGCTTGCTCTTTCACGTCCGCTTCACTTGCGCCGGCCGCCACCTCGAGCACCGTCCTCACCTTGCCGTTTACCTGCACAGCCACTTTCACCGTCTCAGCTACAATTTTCTTGGTATCATACTTCGGCCATGGCGCCAGAAAGATAGACTTCTTTTCGCCTAAACCAGCCCATAATTCCTCAACAATGTGTGGCGCAAATGGCGCCAAAAGAACGAGTACTTCTTTGTAGTGTTTGGTAAGAATATTCACCTCATTCTCCAAGCCATTCACTAAAATCATCAATGAACTGATAGCTGTATTGAATTTGAGAGCCTCGATATCATCTGTTACCTTATCAATCGTTTTATACAAAAGATTTTCATATGTCGTAGATGCCGATGGGCGCCTTACTTCTTTATGTTTTTCCTGTAATTTCCACACTTTCTCCAAAAACCGTCGAACACCGATAATACTCCCAGTATTCCACGCTTTCTTATCCTCAATTGGCCCCATGAACATTTCATAGAGACGCAGGCTATCCGCCCCGAACTCAGAGACCATCTGGTCGGGATTGATCACGTTCCCTTTGGACTTGGACATCTTTTGACCATCCGGCGCCAGGATCATCCCCTGATGGCGTAGTTTCTGAAACGGTTCATCAAATCCAAGGTGACCATGCTTCATGAGGGCCTTGGTGAAAAAGCGAGCATAGAGAAGATGGAGCACGGTATGTTCAGCACCCCCCATATAGAAATCTACTGGCAGATACTTCTCCAAAGCTTTTTTGGAAGCAAACTGTTTCGTATTTTTCGGATCAGCAAAACGCAGATAGTACCAACTGGAACACACGAATGTATCCATGGTGTCTGATTCACGCCGTGCTTTGGCTCCACACGTAGGACACTTCACTTTGTGAAAACTTTTCGACCGGACCAATGGCGACTCCCCCGTCGGACGAAAGTCCACATCGGTCGGCAGCTTCACTGGCAGGTCTTTGTCTGGTACTGGTACCGCGCCACAATCGTCACAGTAGATGATCGGGATCGGTGCGCCCCAATAGCGCTGGCGCGAGATGAGCCAATCACGCAGACGATAGTTCACTACTTTCTTGCCGAGTTTTTCTTTTTTCAACCACGCGGTCATTTTTTCCCGAGCTTCCTCCGACGTCAGCCCAGAAAATTCTTTAGAATCAACAAGCACACCGTCATCTGTATAGGGTTCTTCGCTCATCTTTTCCTTTTCTCCTTTGATAACCTCGATAATTTCCAGTTGATACTTCTTGGCAAAAACAAAGTCACGTTCGTCATGAGCGGGGACGCCCATCACGGCGCCAGTGCCATAGGTACCAAGCACATAATCGGCCACATACACGGGCAGCCGCTCACCCGTAAATGGGTGCACTACCTCAACCCCCTGCAAACATACTCCCGTCTTGTCTTTATTCAGTTCTGTGCGCTCGAGATCGGTTTTTTTCTTGGTGATTGTTAGGTATTTTTTGACTTCACCAAGATTCGAGATTCGAGATTCGAGATTCTTCACCAGTTCGTGTTCCGGTGCGATGACCACATACGTACAACCATAAATAGTATCAAGGCGCGTGGTAAACACGCGGATCTCCTCCTCAGTATCCGCTATATAAAACACCGCTTCTGCTCCTTCCGAACGGCCGATCCAGTGCTTCTGGGCTGCCTTGGTTGATTCTGGCCAATCTATTTTCTCCAAGCCGGAGAGCAGACCAGAGACCTTTTTCCCGTCTACACTTTTAGTTGGTTCCACAAAATCCGTGATCTTGAAGAACCACTGCTCCAAATCTTTCTGGATAACGATGTCGCCCGAGCGGTCGCACTTGCCATCGATCACTTGTTCGTTTGCCAGTACCGTATGGCACGATTCACACCAGTTGACCTTGGCTTTTTTCTTGTAGGCCAGACCATTTTTGTAAAGAAAGAGGAACATCCACTGTGTCCATCGATAATACTCCGGGCTCGAAGCATTGATTTCGCGACTCCAATCATATGACAATCCAACCGACTGCATCTGGCGCTTGAAATTTTTGATGGACTCAAGCGTTTTCTTGCTTGGATGAATACCGGTCTTGATGGCAAAGTTTTCTGCAGGGAGTCCAAACGCATCCCAACCCATCGGTCGCAAGACATCGTATCCTTGATAGCGCTTGAATCGAGCCAAAATATCTGTGGCCGTAAAGTTTTCGACGTGTCCGACATGGAGTCCATCCCCTGACGGATAGGGAAACATGTCAAGAATGTAGAATTTCCCTTTTCGGCCAGTCTTTGACTTGCCTTGTTTAGCCCAGTATTTCTGCCATTTTCCTTCAATTTTCTTCGGTTCGTATTGTTTCATACAGTGATCTCACAAATAGCTTTATTCCATCACTGTAGCGCACTCCCTCTTTTTTTTCAAGCATGAACATCCTAATAATTCCCTAAAACAAGCCAATATTCTTTCAAAAACACAAAGCAGGCTCTCGGCCTGCTGTGTGTCTCTCCTGTACAATCTCTATTTTTCCGTCAAAACACTCACCACCGTATCTACAACTTTTTCCGTATTCGTCAACGACTTGATGAGGTAGTACTTGGCCACTCCTAGTTGTTCCACCTGATGAAACACAGCGTCGTCCTCGACGTTACTGAGCACAATAACCGGAATAGAAGCTAATGCTGCATCATCCTTGAGCGCGCGAAGTACTCCGATCCCATCAAGCACCGGCATCTGCACATCGACAACGATACAATCCGGTCGCTCAGCACGTATAAGGATCAGTCCTTCCTGGCCATTACTCGCTTCAAGTACCGTAAATCCGTCATTTTGAAACTTGGCGCGGTAGATAGTCCGAATATTCACGTCATCGTCAATGATACAAATCTTTTTGTTCCGCCAGCCAGGTGTTTCCATAGCGCCTTTCGTGTTATTTTCGTCTCAGGATTCTACGCTTCTCCGGCACGCTTCCTGGCCAAAACTTGGCCACCAGTCGGCGAGCCACCTGATACAGCGCCCAGAGGATCACTCCATCAATAAGTAAGACCGGTATACCTACGATCAAGAATTTTATCAAACCCTGTGTCAAATCACTGAAGAGACCAATCAAAAGAACGAGGGATTCTTTGACAGCCTGTACTGGGCGAAAACTCTGATCAGCGGTCACCATTACATCTTCTGTCAAAAACAAGGTGATAGATGCTTTGTCGGTTTGTGCATTGAGGTAGCGCAGTTGCCCTTCGAGTGATTCAATTTCACCCCGCACTCCAGCCAAGGTGTTTGTTATTTCTATAACATCACTTATTTTCTCCGCTCTTTCCAAAAGGGACTGAAGACTGGCTTCTGCCACCTTTTTATTGGCAATATGTGCTGACACATCAATATACTGTGCTGTCACATCTGTTCCGGATACATTTTCCGACAAAACGACGACTGCTGTTTCTTTCAACTTTGCCAAAGCCTCCTCGAATCGATTGACTGGGACTTTGACAGTAATCGTACCACTCTTGGTACCCGAATCAGCCCGCGATAAACGAGAATCTGCAATATCACCACCAAGCGAAGCGGCTATCCCTGCCACTTTTGATACGGTTTCATCAACATTTTTCACCCGAAGACTGAGACTCCCATCCCGCATGACTTTCTTATCGGCCATCATGTCAAAGGTCTCAAAACTCCTTGCTCCATCCATCATACGCTCCCCCATAGGACTTCCCATCGGACTAGCAGTGATAGTTGCCGAAAGAGCCGGCATGTTCTTGCTCCGCATCATCGGATTGCCATTTTTTTGCATTCGCGAACCGCTCCCTTGCTGTGACGACATAAACATCGCCACAAAAAAAGCAATCACAAAGAGAACCCCGAGACCAATGAGACCAATACTCAAAGCTCTTAAAAATTTATTTGTAGGCACCTGCATACTTTTGTATTTATAGATAAAACAAGAATTTTCATTCTTGTTTTATATTCTACACCCAATTGTTCTTATCTCAAACCACACTACTGCCCCAAAGTCGGTCTTTCGCCCGGATTCCCGATACTGAGACCACGACGACTCTGGTGACGACGCGCCACTTTCACACGCGCCCATTCTTTTTCCAGCGCTGCCGCTGTGCGCGCATACTCCTCATCATCCATATTGATTCGTTCTTTCTTCAACGCTTCAGCACGCTTGCGAGCTTCTTCTGCTCGTTCCAAATCGATCTCATCAGCACGCTCCGCGGTATCAGCCAAAATCGATAGCGTATTGTCATGAAATTCCACGAACCCACCGGATGTGGCCAGACTTGTTTCTTCGCCACCTACTTCAGTACGCAGTATGATTTCTCCAGCCTGAATCGCCCCGATATACGGGACATGATTGGGAAGCAGTGTTACCTCACCACCCAAAACTGGTAGAGTCGCTTGATAGACCCCAAGCTCTACCACTACCCTTTCTGGGGTTACTACCTTAAGTTTAATTTGAGACATAACTGTATAAGATCCAAAATTTCTAATTACCAATTTCTAATTTCTAAACAATTCTCAATGACTAAATTTCTAAATTGTGAAACTATGTCTCAACTTAAAAATTGAAAATTAGAAGCTTTATTGGAAATTAGATATTAGAAATTAGGAATTATCACTCTACTTCTTTCTTCCATCAGCGATCACTTCTTCAATCGAGCCCTTCATGTAAAATGACGACTCGGCAATATCATCGAGCTCACCTGAAAGAATTTTTTCGAATCCGGCAATCGTGTCTTCCAGCTTGACGTATTTCCCAGGTGCTCCGGTAAACTGCTCGGCCACGAAAAAAGGCTGCGACAGGTACTTCTGAATCTTGCGAGCACGGGCCACGGTTTGCTTGTCCTCATCTGAGAGTTCCTCCATACCGAGGATAGCAATGATATCCTGCAAATCCTTGTAGCGCTGGAGTATTCGCTGCACACCGCGAGCCACGGTATAGTGACGTTCTCCCACGATTTGTGGATCGAGAATCGTCGAGCTCGAATCAAGCGGATCAACCGCCGGATAAATACCGATTTCAGTGAGCGCCCGATTGAGCACAACCGTCGAATCGAGGTGTGCAAACGTCGTCGCTGGCGCCGGGTCAGTCAAGTCGTCGGCTGGCACATACACCGCCTGTACCGAGGTAATCGATCCACTTTTAGTAGAGGTAATTCTTTCCTGGAGGCCACCCATTTCTTCTGCTAGCGTCGGCTGGTATCCTACAGCACTCGGGATACGACCAAGGAGGGCTGACACTTCGGAGCCGGCCTGTGTGAAACGGAAAATATTGTCGATAAAGAGGAGTACGTCCTTGCCTTCATCATCACGGAAAGACTCGGCCATGGTGAGAGCAGTCAGTGCCACGCGCTGACGCGATCCTGGTGGCTCATTCATCTGACCGAACACCAGCGCTGTCTTGTCGAGCACCCCGGATTCTTTCATTTCGTAGTAGAGATCATTGCCCTCGCGAGTACGCTCACCCACACCGGCAAACACCGAGTAACCACCGTGTTCCTGTGCGATATTGCGGATCAGTTCCTGGATCACCACTGTCTTTCCCACACCGGCGCCACCGAACAATCCGACCTTGCCACCCTTCACAAAGGGACAGATCAGGTCGATAGACTTGATACCCGTTTCAAAGACTTCTGCTTTGGTTGATTGTTCATCAAAAGCTGGGGCGCTGCGGTGAATACTCCGTAAATGCTCGGCCGCAAAAGCCGGCTTGCCATCGATCGGCTCACCCAATACATTGAACATTCTCCCGAGAACCTGTGCTCCCACAGGCACTTCGATGGGCGATCCTGTCGCGACCACCTCCATACCACGACGTACACCATCAGTCGTTCCCATAGCCACCGCACGTACGCGACCACCACCCAGGTGCTGGTGGACTTCAACGACGAGCTTGACGCCATTTACTGTCAGCTCCAAAGCATCATAAATATTTGGCAACTTCACTTCTTCTTTACCTGAAGCGGAAAATTCCACGTCCACTACCGGCCCGATCACTTGAATGATTTTTCCTGTGTTGTTACTCATAGCGTTATTCCTTAAAATATCTTGTCTCGTATAAAAAATTATTTCTGTACTGCCGCCATACCAGCCGACAACTCGGCGATCTCCTGTGTAATCTTGCCCTGACGAAGCTGGTTGTAAGCAAGGGTCAGATCAAACACCATGTCTTTGGCAGCATCAGTGGCGTTGCGCATCGCCATCATCCGGGCCGACTCCTGTGACGCATTACTCTCCAATACTGCGTGGTACAGTTCCATCTCCAAAAGCCGCGGGATCATCTGCCACAACACTTTCTTCGGTGATGGTTCGATCAGGTATTCTGCTTGACTCGTTTCCGAAGCATCCTTCCCAGAAGACATCTCATTCATGGCTTTCTTGGTATCCTTGAGGGCTACCGGGAGGAGTGCGCGCACTTTCACTTCTTGCGACAGCATAGAAATATAGTCGGTATAGATCATCACGACACGATCAACGCGACCCGCTTCAAACTCATCGATAATGAGACGAGCAACGGAACGCATCCCCTCGGCCGTGGGCGTAACTAGGACATCGGGAAATGACGCGATGATCTCTCCTCCTGTGCGTCGCACCGCATTCTCTCCCTTTTTTCCGATCGTGATAAAAACTTTTTCCCGTCCTTCATCTTCCTTGATGGTCTGACGAAGTTTCTTCACAATCTGTGCATTGAAAGCGCCACATAGACCACGATTGCTCGTAATGACCACATAGAGCTCTTTTTTGACCGGACGCCCCGTCAACAGTACATGACTCTCATCACCAATGGCTCGCTTCAGTTGTTCCAGCAGCGCGATAGCACTCTCGGCATACGGACGAATAGCGAGCACAGAGGCCACTGCCTTGCGCATTTTGACAGCCGAAATCATCTCCATGGCTCGGGTAATCTTTCCCGTCCCCTTCACACCCTTGATGCGTCGTTTGATGTCTCGTGCTGAAGCCATAACAAATGAATTTTCAATTTTTAATTCTCAATTTTCAAACAATGCTTCAATTTCTTAATTTTGAAATTGTGACATTGGAAATTGTTTAGAAATTAGAAATTGAAAATTAGAAATTTACACAAAAGCC
>CAZBFG010000010.1:12673-15647 GCA_964491155.1 uncultured Bdellovibrionales bacterium
GCTTGAATGTGTTGATGTGTTTTTTGAGAAGATTCTCCACCTCCTCAGTCAAAGCGCGTTCTTTCAAAATTGCTGCACCGACTTCTTTGCCTTCGTTATCGAGATACACGAGAAACTCTCGTTCAAACCGGTTGATGGATTCCACAGCGACATCATCGACATGTCCGCGAGTCAGTGCGTAGAGCACGGCCACTTCTTTTTCCACTGGAAGCGGGGCGTACTGTGGCTGCTTGAGCATCTCCACTGCCCGCCGACCACGTTCAATTAAAGAGCGGGTCTTTTCATCGAGATCTGATCCAAACTGAGAAAAAGCTTCCAACTCACGAAACTGAGCCAGATCGAGACGGAGCGTCCCAGACACCTGCTTCATGGCTTTGATCTGGGCAGCCGATCCCACACGCGACACCGAGAGACCGACGTTCAGCGCGGGACGAATACCCTTGTAAAACAAATCTGATTCCAAATAAATCTGGCCGTCTGTAATCGAGATAACATTGGTGGGAATATAGGCTGACACGTCACCGGCTTGAGTTTCAATAATAGGAAGCGCCGTCAGTGATCCACCACCATTGTCTTTGTTCAGCTTGGCACTGCGCTCCAAGAGACGTGAGTGGACATAGAACACATCGCCAGGGTAGGCTTCGCGTCCTGGTGGCCGACGAAGGATGAGAGAAATTTGTCGATAGGCGACCGCATGCTTGGACAGGTCATCATAAATAACGAGTACGTCCTTGCCCTGATCCATAAAGTATTCACCCAGTGCGCAACCGGCATACGGGGCGATAAACGACAGTGCCGATGGATCAGACGCACCAGCGACGACGACAGTGGTGTATTCCAAAGCGCCACCCTTGGTCAATTCAGCCACGATACGAGCCACCTTTGATTCTTTTTGACCGATGGCCACATAGATACAGATGACGCCCTGACCTTTTTGATTGAGAATCGTGTCGATAGCAATAGCCGTCTTACCTGTCTGACGATCACCAATGATGAGCTCGCGCTGACCGCGTCCAATCGGGATAAGGGCATCGATAGCCTTGATACCGGTCTGCAGTGGCTGATTGACGGACTGGCGAGTGATTACTCCAGGCGCAATTTTTTCTACCGGATAGTATGTCTTGGCCTCGATAGCACCCTTGCCATCAATCGGCAGGCCGAGTGGTGAAAGTACCCGCCCGATCACTCCCTCACCAACTGGTACGGACAAAATTTTCCCCGTACTCTTGGCCGTCGATCCTTCACCAAGCGTCCCGGTTTCATCGAGAAGCATGACACCCGCTTCACCCTCTTCCAGGTTGAGCGCTACACCGATAGCGCCATTTTCGAACTCAACCATTTCACCGGCCATGACTTCGGACAGTCCAGCAACACGTGCCACACCGTCACCGATCTCAAGCACGGTACCGACCGCCTCCGCTTTTGGTTCATGATGAAAATCAGTGATGTGTTTCTTGAGTTCTTCGATCAGTGGATTGCTCATATGGGCAGCGATTAGCGATTAGGTCTTAGGCGTTAGAAAGAACTTTCTTCAGGGAAGCTAGTTTGGAAACAAGCGTGGCGTCATAGAGTACCTCGTCTGTTTCCAATCGCACTCCACCAATGACGCGTTCGTCTATTTTGTATTCAAATTGCAGGGTTCGCTTGGGAAAGACAGTTTCTGCCAAACGCTCTATCGTTCCTCTCGTATCGGGCGATACCTGATGTGCCGTAACAGCCTTTACTCGCAGTGTTTCTTCTCGTTTCTGTGCATTGCGTTCCATCTGCGCCACCACGAGCGGTGCGATCCCGAGTTCACCACGACGTTTCAACAGTCCAAAAAAATTCTGAGTAATGCTTGCTACATCAGACGAAGAATCATTCCCGAGCTCTTCGAGAGCCTGCGCATATTGTGTGACCGTCAAACGCATACGTTATTTCGCTATGTTCTCTAAAATCTTTTTGTCTGTTGTACTATCAACTTTTTCACGAAGCATTTTTTCTACCGACAACAGCACCAAGGAACCGATCTCTTCTTTGGCTCCAGCCAGAGCCCTGTCCTTTTCCTCGCGAATCTTTTCCGTAGCTTCTTCCAAAAGACGCTTGACCTTGGCCTCTGTTTCGAGAGATCGTTCAGCATCACGTTTTTTGGCTGACTCCTCCGCTCGAGCGATGATAGACTTGGCTTCGGTATGAGCTGCCACCAACACCTCTTTTTCCTTGACCTCCATCTCTGCGAGCTTGACCTGCGCTGCTTCGGCATCCTTCAGTCCTTTTTCAATACGAACCGTGCGCTTCTCAAGAAAATCAAGCATAGGCTGATAGGCATAGCGCCGTAACACCCAGAGAAGGACCACAAAGTTCACCGCCTGCGCAAGCAAGAGCTTCCAATCAACACCCAATTTTGCTAAAACTTCCATGACAAAAATATTAGGCAAACAAAATCATAAGAGCGATAACGAGCGCGTAGATAGCTACTGCTTCCGTCACGGCAATCGCGAGAATCATCGTTGTCTGCACCTTACCCTGTGCTTCCGGATTGCGACCGATAGCTTCGAGCGCCTTTGAGGCGAGAATACCCAGACCAATGCCAGGGCCAACAGCACCCAGACCCATAGCCAGAGCGGCACCAATAAGCTTCGCTGATTCGACTTCCATACGTTTACTATTATATATTACTTAACTCCACTTTTGAGACTGACCTATTCTACAGCCAAAACACACTTTTGTCCATTACTCTAGTTTTTAGCTTCCCTAGCTTCGATAGCTTCTTTAGCTTTTCCCCTCTAACAATCTAATGTAGCTAAAAGCTACAAGCTGTTCCTAATGTTCCGGTTCCAGCGTCGCCATCTTGAGAAACACCAGCGTCAACATGGCAAACACCACCGCCTGAATGAACCCGACAAACACCTCGAGAAACATAAACGGCAGCGGCAGAAAATAGGGTACCAGGTGGAGCATGACCGTGAGCAAGACCTCGCCGGCGAAAACGTTA
>CAZBFG010000010.1:15657-33449 GCA_964491155.1 uncultured Bdellovibrionales bacterium
AGGTAAAGGAAATAATCTTGCCGAGCTCCGAGACTAGCTCAAGGATACCTACCGCTGTCCCGATACCATAGGGCTTGTGAAACGGACTGATGAAAAACTTCTTGCCGTACTTGACGATACCGAGTGCGGCGATACCAGTGAACTGCACGGTAAACACGGTGATGAGCGAAAGCGCCAGGGTAAAGTTGAGATCGGCCGATGTACTCCGGAGAAACGGGATAATTGTAGCGTGGCCGTCTTTCAGATGAGGAAGTCCGACGGTCCCCAATCCCGGCAGCAGCCCCGCCCAGTTCGAAAGCAAGACAAACAAAAAAATGGTAGCAATAAGCGGAAAAAACTGTCGCGCCTGCTTTTTATCCTGCGTCACACTCTCTACCAAATCAAGCAATGCTTCAAAAATAATCTCAACTACATTTTGCAAACCACGCGGCACCAGCGTACGACTCTTGGTCACGCGTGTCACAAAAAAGATAATGAGCGCACTCACCAACACACCAATGAGCAAGGCATTGGTGACAGGGAGAGACCCCAGACTAAACAGTTTTTCCGCCGCGATTGAAATTTCCATTTTTTACAACAAAAAAGGCGCATTGAAGCGCCTCTATTGTATCAGTGAAGTTTCGAAAGGTCAAACCTTTCTTTTTTACACTACTTCACAAGTATCTGATTGGAAGTATATTAATCTTCAATTCTTCAATCTTGCAAAAGCCGATTCAAAAGCTACTCAATGAACCCATTATAAGATTTGGCGCAACTCTTCAATTTCTTTCACTACTGTCTGTTGTTCACGCTTAAACTGAGCCAACACCTTCGATTGAGCAGCTCTCAGAGTATCATCTTTCTGATTACTTATCTGACCTTCCAGACTAATGATATCAAGCTGTCGCTGCGTATAGTTTGCCTCAAGTGAAGCGAGCTGCTTCTCTGCTTCAACTTTTTTCGCTGCTATACGCTCGGCTGTCATTTGGTCTGATTCGATGAGTGGGTCGCGCTCAGAAGCAGGCAAACCAAAATGCTCCTGGGCACTCGTATGATCTCGCCCAAGCTGATTCAATTCTGCATCAGATTTCACTCCTTTACCCGTTGTCCGTGCAAGTTCAGTTTGATTTATCTTCAAATCCTGTAGAGTCCCCTCTGTTCTTAGACGAGCATCTTGTATACGTTTACGCTCATCAGCCGGAGATTCAAGAGAAAGACTGAGGTCGCCACTATCATTTTTTGTATCTTCAAACTGATCTATGAATGCTCGTTCGCCTGCTTTTGCCTTTCCAGCACTCACTCCAGATTCAAATGCTCCCATATCATTATTAATTAGTAAAATTTATATACCGTATTATACACCTTTTTAAGCCAAAAGTCAATCAATTTTTTGCCTATTTTTAGCCTTTTTTCGTAAAAACTTTCTTGAAATTTTCTTCAGTAGCTTGGATCACTTCTGTCACTGAGACGCTGTGAAGTACTGCGATTTTCGTGGCTACTTCGGTCACAAAGGCCGGTTCGTTGCGCTCGCCCCGGTGCGCCTGGGGAGCAAGGAACGGACAGTCAGTTTCGGTAAATATCCGGTCAAGCGGAATCATCTTCACCGTTTCGGTCAAGTCATCCTTGGTTCCTACCACTGCTTTTTTGACTGGATAGGTGATGTTGCCCGTAAAAGAAAAATAGATATTAGGCAGAGTGAGAAATTTCTTCGTCACTTCAGTATCACCCATGTAACAATGGAGGATTGCAGATTTATGATTTACGATTTTTGATTTAAGAATAAGAAACATATCGTCGTAGGCATCCGAAGTTCCTATCGATGGGCGGCAATGGAGGATGAGCGGGAGGCCGAGTTCCTGGGCCATGGCAATCTGCGCCAAGAACCCTTGTTTCTGAATGGCCTTTTGCTCATCGCTGATTATTGTTTGCTGATTGTTATTTGTTGACTGATGACTGTAATAGTCCAGCCCACATTCCCCTATCGCCACCGCTTTTTTATGCGAGGCCAGCACGCGGAGTTCCTCGATACACTGGCTGACCGCCGTCATGCCCAAGCCGAGTCCGGACTGTGGCTTGGTATTGGTATATTCCTGTTCCACAACGTCGTTGAAAAAATGCGGATGTACACCGACTGCCGCATACATATCCGGATAGCGTTCGGCCAGTGCGATAGCCTCGCGACTCTCCTCGACCGTACAACCGATAACCAGTATCTTCTCGACTCCGGCTGCCCGCGCACGCGCTATTACCGCGTCGCGATCCGCATCGTAGGACTGCCAGTAGAGGTGAGTATGGATGTCGTTCATGGCAGTTATTAGTGGCTAGTCCGCCTCCGCCAGTTGGCGGATGGCGGATTAGATCTTAGACGTTAGCTCGGAGAAATTGCAGAAGCACTTTTTTCTTGCTAGGATAGCGGCATCATAGACTCTTGGAGAAATCTGTGCAGCGCCACCATCTACTGAATCCGTTTTTTTGGATCACTATCGTCGCTCTAGTTGCGATGCTCGTCATCCAGTCAGGATATGGAGCAGCTTTGCTCAAGCACCTGAGCGGATAGCCCGTCTCAGTTCTCTCCTCATCATGCCCTGCGGCCGGAACCACGGCTGCTTTTTTCTTTCATCTCCTAAAAAACTATACTGCTCAACCTCTCTGTTTCACCAAATGGACGACCGTCAGTCTCGTGAAACACCGTTCATATCACTTAATCCGCTGAAAGAGTGGTTCGACTTTTCCGGTACGCAGGGCAACCATGATTTTTTCCGATGTCGCCGGCAGAAACGGACGTATCTCGAGCGCGGTCACCGCCAATTGATTGCGAGAATACCTCATCACTTCGACAAATTTCTCGGAACCAGCCTCCAACTTCCACGGCTCTTCCTTGCCGAGGTACTCATTGAGCGTTTGCACGCTGGTCCACATATGCACGAGCGCACCCGAGAGATCAAACTTGGCAAAAAACGGCGCCAAAGCTCCAGATACCCCTTCTTCGGACACCTCGGCGTACTGAGCTTCTTCATCTGAAAGCTTTTCACTGAGCTTGATAACGCGCGAAACCAAATTCCCGAGTCCATTAGCCAAATCAGCATTATACTTTTCCGTCATTTTCTCCCAGGACAGATCTCCGTCTTTGGAGTATGGCAGTGCGGTGAGGAGGAGATAGCGCGTGCCATCGATACCAAATTTTTCTACCAATTCAGTGGGGTAGATCACATTCCCGAGGGACTTGGACATTTTCTGACCATTGATCGTCAGATACTCGTGCGCATAGATAGTCGTAGGGAGTGGCAGATCGGCTGAGAGGAGCATAGCCGGCCAGTAGATGGCATGAAAGCGGAGAATGCCCTTGCCGATGACATGCACTCTTTCCGAATCACCACTCCAGTATTTCTGATACAACTCACCGTTATCCGCATAGTCAAGTGCAGTGATGTAGTTCGACAAGGCGTCCACCCACACATACATGATTTGTGACGCATCGCCTGGCACTGGCACACCCCAGTTCCTCGCACGTTCCACCGAACGGGAAATCGAGAAATCCTCGAGTCCCATTTTGATAAACGACAAGACTTCATTTTTGCGATAGTCCGGATAAATGGCGAGGTCACCGTTTTCGATGAGGGTGAGCAAGCGATCCTGATAGTTGGACAGTTTGAAAAAATAGTTTTCTTCTTCCACTACTTCTGGTTCTTTCTGATGATCTGGACATTTCCCCTCGACCAAGTCTTTTTCGTTTTTAAATTCTTCGCAACCGACACAGTAGAGGCCACGATACTTCTTTTTGTAGATGTCCTCGGGCTTGAAGGCTGCCCACATTTTCTGAGCACCAGCAAAATGCCTCTCCTCAGTCGTACGGATAAACTGATCAAATGACAAATCAAGTGAGTCAGCTAATGCTTTGAAAGCTTCAGCATTTTCGGCCACAAACTCCCCCGTCGGGCGCCCTGCCTTTTCAGCCGCCTGCACGTTCTTGAGACTATTCTCGTCCGAGCCGGTCAGGAAGTACGTATCGCGAGACTGGCGCGCATAACGGGCGACGACATCGGTCAACACCTTTTCAACGGCATGGCCAACGTGGGGTGCCGCATTGACATAGTCGATGGCAGTCGTGATAAAAAATGGCTTATTTTTGCTCTTTTCTGACATATTCTTGGATTATATTATTGACAAAATCTTATTTGTGGTGTATAATGTATAGAACAGTGCCTACGGCGCTGTCGGTCCCCAAACAACCGAGGAGATACCCTTGATCAGACTCAACTGGATAGAGAGGGCAACTTACGCCCTCGGAGTCGTATTTTGTGTCATCATAGACGCAGTCTACGATGCACTAAAGTGGCTCCAGTGCCCGGCACCCGACCAACCGAGGTTAACGAAGGGTTCACCCTTCTTTAGCGACCGAGTCATGGTGGTGATTGGCATGATAACCATCGCCTTCACCATCGTCAGCATCACTGGCCTGTGGATTTTCCAGGCCTAGTGACCCCTCAGCCCGGACCCGATTGCACACTGTGCGTCGGGTCCACAACATTTTTAAGAACTTCTTTAGTATACCCCAGTTACTTACTCCTCTCACAGTATATCGGATAAATACATCCAGCTATAATTTCTACAAACGACTATACTTCCAGTTTATACTAAGTAACGGGGTAAACTACAATCACAAACTCCCCTTTCATTTTTCCAGCTTTACTTTCCAAATAGGTTTTTACTTCACTGACACTGCCGCGCACTACTTCTTCAAATATCTTGGTCAATTCTCGTCCCAAGACGAGTTTTTTGTTGGGTGCTAATTCTCCGAGAAGTTCCAAGTTTTTCACCACACGATGCGGTGACTCGTAGTAGATAACCGGCATTTCACTCTCGGTGACTTTCTGAAAAAACGTTTGCCGTCCTTTTTTGTGTGGTGGAAACCCGAGGAACACAAACTCTCGCATGTCGATACCCGCTACACTGATAATCGCGCCAATGGCCGAAGCTCCAGGAATCGGAACCACCCTGAGACCGGCTGCGGCCGCGAGTGCTACGAGGACGTTACCCGGATCTGATATACCTGGTGTCCCGGCATCGGTGACGAGCGCCATGTTTTCTCCGGCCTTCATGCGCTCGATCAACTTGGCTGCCTTGTCAGCTTCGGTGTGTTCATGAAACGAAACGAGTGGTTTTTTGATTTCAAAATGACGGAGTAGATTACCCGTCACGCGTGTGTCTTCGGAGAGCACCACGTCCACGCCCTTGAGCGTCTCGAGTGCGCGGAGCGTCATATCCCCGAGATTGCCGATGGGAGTAGCGACGATATATAAATCACCTCGTTGTTTTTCAGATATACTCATAAAAGCACAGTTATCAAAGCACAAAAACCAAACAAAGCACAACTTTCAGACTCTCAAAAACACAATTTTCTTCGTTTGAAGTTTTGATCTTTGTGTTTTGTTTGGCATTTGTGTTTTTTGTTTTGTGTTTTCTCAAAAACTATCCTTGCTTTTCTTTCTTGAGCAATAAATCCTCGACAAAGACTGAGAGGATCATAGTAATAGGAACGGCCAGAACAATTCCGAGCGGACCACCGAGCTCGAGTCCGATGAGGATAGCGACGATGAGCGCGACCGGGTTCAGTCCGGCCGAATGCTTCATGACCTGAGGTGCCACGATATGTGCCTCCACTTGGTGTGCCACGATATAGAAAGCGAGGGCAGAGGCACCCAGTACCGGTGAAGAAAGCAGTCCGATGACAATGGCCGGGACAGCAGCCAATATCGGTCCCACATAGGGGAGCATCTCCATCAGTCCCCCGAACAGAGCGATGGCCAAAGCGTAGGGAACCCCGATGAGCGACAGGCCGATATAGTAGATGGCAAACGCGATGAGCATGAGGAGCATTTGACCAAACAGCCACTGACTGACCTTGCCCTGCATGCGGTTGGCGATAGAGAGGGCTTGGGCGTGGTATTCCTTGGGTGTCATGAGCAAGAAAAACTTTTCAATACCCTTTTCTTCCAAAGACAAGTACAGTGCGAGAAAGAAGTATCCAATGAAATGGATAAATCCCTGAAAGACATTGACGGTGGTCGAAAAAATCTGCGAAAACCACTGTGAAATATTTTCTTCAATCCCCTGCGAAAACTCATCTTTACTCCACTCGATACCGATACTCCGCGAATAGATCTCGATACCATTCATAAACGCATCCAAACGCTTAGTATACTCGGGAAAATTCTGCAAAAACTGCTTTATTTCCGAAAAGAACAGTGGAAAGAAAACAGCCAACAGTACCACCCCAATAAAAAAGAGAAAGGAGTAGGAAATAATAACCGCGGCTGTCCGCGACAGACCAAAGCGCTGCAGCCGAGCGATAGCCGGTACCAGCGCGGCAGCCGTCAGCACCGCCAACAGTACCAGGATGACGACGTCACGCAGGAGGTAGATAATATAGGCTACCGCTAAGAGCAGTGCTGCCCGCAGCAACACTTTTGTCCCTACCTCGATGTGTTCATTGACGGTCATAATTGAATCTTGATTATTGAATCTAGATTTTTGAAGAATAATTCTTCGTTGCCCTTATCAAACCGCTCAGCAACTTTCCAACTGCAATCGACTGATCAGCAATTTCTTGAAAATCTTTCTCTTTGAGAAATCCTAAATCCCGAGCAACAAGCATCTGACTTTGAATTTCCAGATTCGATCCCTGTGCTATGGAGTAAAATTGGACTTTTTCTTTGTATGACTGTCTCCCAAATCCCTCAGCAATATTGGAAACAATAGAAACCGCAGCACGACGGATCTGATTTGTTATACCAAATACCTCTTCTTTCGGAAAAGATGCTGTCTTCCTATACACTAACAAAACAAATTTATGGGATTCCTTCCAGGCATTGAGATCGGTGAATGATTGTATCTTTTTCTCAGCCATACCTAAATTCAAGATTCGAGATTCAATATTCTCCGAAGCTTAGCTTCAGATGCTTTTGGTCCGATAACAGCTAGGTTCAGTTTCTTGTTCTGGAAAATATCCTGGGCGACACGGAGAATGTCATCAGCAGTCACCTTGTCTATCAGTTTGGCCTTTTCTTTGGGCAACACGATTTCTCCACGGATAGCTTCTTGTGTCACCAAGTACTCTACCACATCATCCGATCCCTCGAGACCCATAGCCATCTTGCCCTTGATATATTCCTTGGCTTTTTTCAATTCCTCGGTGTCCACTTTTTCAGTAGCAATCATTTTGTATTCATCCAAGATAACCTGAATCGTTTTTTCCAAATTCTCATGTTCTACTCCGGCCTGTGTGGCCAAGTATCCAGCATCGTGGTAGCTCTCCGTCATGGTATGGACACTGTAGGCCAGCCCACGACGTTCACGCACGGCCATAAACAATCGGCTCGACATCCCCCCACCCAAGATAGTTGATAGGACAGCAAGCGTATAACGGTCGACATGGTACATATCGTAGGCTCGTACGCCGACGATGAGTTGGGTCTGATCAGTCTTCTTGTTTTGCACATACACTTCGGGTTGCGACTGCTTCTTGGTAGTTTTTTTGAAGGTCGGCTTCTTCCCGGTACGGATACCCGCAAAGTGTTTCTCGATTTCCTTTTTTACTACTTTGGGATCAATCTTGCCAGCCACCCCGATGACAACGTTTTCTGCTACATAGCCACGGTTCAGGTACTTGATAAAGTCTTTACGCATGAAACGTTTCAGGTTTTCCTTGGGGCCGATAATTTCCCAACCCAATGGATGGTCGCCGTAGAGGTGGAGCTCCCACAGGTCACCGATATGGCGCATCGGCATGTCTTCATACATATTGAGCTCCTGGAGCACCGGTCCACGCTCACGATCTATTTCTTCCTGTTCAATCTTGGCATTGAGAAAGAGGTCACTCACAACATCAAGCGCCGTCTCCCAGTGATGGGCCTCAACCTTGGCATAGTAGGCAGTACGATCCTTGCCTGTATAGGCGTTGTACTCGGCACCGATGGCATCGAGTTCCTTGGAAATATCCATGGCTGTCGGTCTTCGCTCGGTTCCTTTGAAAAACATGTGCTCGAGGAAGTGTGCCAAGCCATTCTCCGCGCGTGATTCATAGCGTGAGCCTACCCCGGTCATGGCAATGACCGTCGCCGTCTGTGTTTCCTGCATCGGCGCAAGCAAAATCCTCAATCCGTTCTTCAAGGTGTGTTTCTGGTATTTCATATCTTTAACAGGGGTTAGCATTTAGCAATTAGGGTTTAGAAAACTCATTCAAGGAATGAAATGCTTCCTCCAAAACATTTTCCTTCATTTTTTTCAACTTCTTCGCCTGTTTCCATATTCTTTCTTAACTCCCTTTCACAACTTGTATGTACTACAATCCACTGACCTTCAGACATGATTGAGTCAACATTGTCTTCACAAACACGGATATAGAATAATGCTTTCCAATGTGGATCACCTTTCTTCCAAACCGTTTCAATACCGCATAAACCGTTATAAAGATCCGTTTTCAGGCCAATACTGAAATCTCCAATATTTCTGATATACGAAGGCTCACGAAATTTATCATAGGCCACTACAACAACATATAAAATAAAAACTAACGTCAGTATTCCAACAAAGATTTTTCCTATATGCTTTCTCATATCCCCTTTTTCAAATACTGCTGCAATTCTTCTATCTTCACGCGTTCTTGCTGCATGGTGTCGCGGTCGCGGACGGTGACAGTGCCCACTTGCCCTGAGCCCGTCGAAGGGTCGCCCAAGCCAATAGTGTCAAAATCGACCGTCACACAGTACGGGGTGCCGATCTCGTCCTGGCGACGATAGCGCTTGCCGACGTTACCATTGTCATCAAACTCGCATCGCAGATGCGGTCTGAGCATGTCGAAGACCTCTCTCGCCTTAGCGACAAGCTCCGGTTTGTTCTTCATGAGCGGAAACACCGCCACCTGCACCGGCGCCAGCTTCTTGGGAAATTTGAGGACGATACGAGTATCTCCTTCTCCAACCTGCTCTTCGGTATAGGCATCGGTCATGACTGCAAGAAAAGTTCGATCAAGACCAACGGAAGTCTCTACTATCCACGGTGTGAATTTTTCATTGGTCTGCGGGTCACGATAGGAGAGATCTTCTCCAGAAAACTTGGAGTGCTGGGTCAAATCGTAATCACTCCGGTTATGTATTCCTTCAAGTTCCTTAAATCCAAAAGGGAAGTTGTATTCAATATCCCAGGCCGCCTTGGCGTAGAACACGAGATTTTCATGTTCGTGCCAACGCAAATTCTCCTTCTTCAAACCCAAATCGAGATAGTACTGGAAGCGCTTGGCTCGCCACTCTTCATAGACGATTGCGGCTTCTTCTGGACGAACAAAGTACTGCATCTCCATCTGTTCAAACTCCCGCTTCCGGAAGATAAACTGACGCGCTGTAATTTCATTTCGAAACGCCTTGCCGATTTGAGCAATTCCAAATGGCACTTTCACTCGTGACGAATCAAGAATATTCTTAAAGTTCACATAAATTCCCTGGCAGGTCTCTCCACGAAGGTACGTTGGCTCTTTGGTCCAATCACCTGTAAAGTTTCCAAGATTTGATTGCACTAAAAGATTAAAGCTCTTGGCTTCACTAAAGTTTTGTTTGCCACACTTCGGACATTTTATTTTTCCTTTGTTATCAGAAAAAAGTTGATTGATTTCGCTTTCAGTCATTTTCTCATCAGCGAACACACCAGCTTCCTCAAGCAGATGGTCTACCCGAACACGAGAATGACACTCTTTACATTCAGCTAGTGGATCAGAAAATCCTCCAACATGACCAGAGGCCTCCCAGACTTTCGGATGCATAAAGATGGCGCTATCGAGTCCGACAATATTTTCATGATCATGCACCATCGCCTGCCACCAGGCTTCACGAATATTTTTGGCGAGCTCCACACCATAAGGACCAAAGTCATACACCGCAGCAAAACCACCATAAATTTCCGAGGAAGGAAACACAAATCCCCGCCGCTTGCAGAGCGATACTATTTTTTCCATGAGATCATTTTTTTGTTCGGCCATACTCATCTTGACAAAAAGGCTTATTTTGTGTATATTACATGGGTTCTTTCAACAAGTTCAGTGTACAGGCAAAAGCGTCATTGCTCAAGCCTATCCTAGCTTGTTTGGTCCTTTTTTCCACAACCCGGACAGGAATCTGTCCACATAGGAGCCCCCATGACACTCAACAATCTGGCAGCAGACCTGTCGCCGCTCGCCAACACCGTGATCGGACTGGCGGTTCTCCTAGTCATTGCGGCCACAGCTCTGCTGTGGCCCGCGAACACTCCGGAAGAACAGAAGGAGCAACCATGAGAAAGGCTTTTTCCAAACCTGGCATGGCCATCATCATGGTCGTACTGCTCACGTTTCTCTTCCTGAAATATGGAAGACTCAGTCACTTCTTGGCCATCGGACTCGGTACAGGCACGCTGGCATTCATCGCCTGGTATGTCTGGCCTGAAGAAATCCGCCGACTGCTTCGCCAAGCTGCCGACTTCTTCCGCTCCATCTGGAAAGAGCTGGTCAGCAACGACCCGGATTGCCCCAATTGCGGGAAGAAAGGGAAAGTCCTCTTCCAGGGTGTCATTGGCAAGCCCGAGGTCGGGGAGCAACAGTACGGTCTGTACTGCTCATGTCCCTGTGGCAATATCTGGAGTAACCGACAGACAATACGGCACACCCCTGGGGCAAATTGACCTTTGCTCGAAAGCAGGGTCACAAACATCTACAGCGCGTACGGGGAACCATTCCGGCGCGCTTTTTTCATACCAAAAATTATTCTGAAGAGCGTAGTCGCTCCATGAGTCGCATATAGAAGCGCAGGTTGTGCTCGGAAGCGAGACGGAGTGCCAGTGGCTCACCTGCCTTGAGCAAATGTTTGAGATACGCACGTGTGTATTTGGTACAAAGCGTACAGTCACAGGTCGGATCCACCGGTGTAAAATCTTTCTCAAACTGCTCGTTCTTGATGTTGATTGTCGAATAAAAACTCTTTTCTTTCATTGAATCATTGGTGCTTTGATCATTGATTGAAAATTGTGAATTGAAAATTGAAAATTTAGATTGCTCATTCATAATGAACAATCTACCATGTCTTCCTTCGCGCGTCGGGATAACACAATCAAACATATCCCAACCAACCGCGTGAAGCCTCAGGATATCTTCTGGCGTCCCCACTCCGAGCGCAAAACGAATGCTGTCTTCGGGAATATACGATGCCAGTTCAGCCATGAGCTCGAACATAAGGTTTCCCTCCATATCGACATGACGCCCACCTAGTCCATACCCATCAAACCCGATAGCGATGAGACCATCAGCACAGCGCTTGCGTTCCGCGAATATCATCCCTCCCTGCACCACTCCAAACAAAAGTGGGCGTGTTTCCTCTGTCAGTCCCCGTACCGCTATCTGACGATCATATTCATCCCGACAACGCCGCGCCCAGCGAAGAGTCCGATCAACTGCTGCCACGATCTCGGCTTCTGGCGCCTCATTGGAACGAGGATCATCCAAACAGACCATCATATCGACGCCCAAATCAAACTGGATCTGAATGGAGCGTTCCGGAGTCAAGAGATATTTGGAACCATCAAGTATTGAACGAAACTCGGCACCCTCCTCAGTAATCCGTCCCAGATCCTTGTTTTTGTGAATGAGTGAATATACCTGATACCCCCCAGAATCAGACAATACCGGATGTGGCCAATCCATAAATGTATGGATATCACCAGCATCGCGTATGAGCGTCTCGCCAGGCTGGAGCATGAGGTGATAGGTATTGACTACGAGCGCTTTGATGCCGACTGCTTCCAAATCCGCCCGCGTCAAACCACGAACCGTCGCCCTAGTAGCATCCGGCATGAAAAAAGGAGTTTGCAGCACTCCCTTCCGCGTCACAATTTCACCAATCCGACTGTATTCAATCGTTTTTCGCTCTCTCCATCGTGACATAGTATACGTACACTAGTTACTCCGATCTGACTTCGCTCCCAAGTAGAGAGGCTTGGGTATCGCTTGGCACGTCACTGTCCCTTTTTCCAGCATCAATACGTATGTCTTTTTGAGTAAAAGAATCCTTGCCAGTGAAAACCGCCCGACTCACTAAAAGAACCTCGGAACCGGCGTCACTTATATTGGGAGTGACCCCCACCTGAAACAGCAGTTCTCGAGTAGACTCCGGTGCAAATGTCCCTATATTCCATACCAACTCATTGGTTCGTTCATTGTATGTCATTGATTCACTCTCGGGACTCTTTTTTCCGGTATGACGGATACCCGATGGAAGCATGATACTGACACGTCCATCCTGCACTTCATTCAAAGAATTTGAGAAAGAGAGTCGGAACGTATAGGTAGTCTCTTGTCCCACTATGGGCGGAATCGGACCAGTATTGGGAATCATGGTGTCATAGTACCATCCCTCAAAAGAATTGGTCACCTGCGAATTCACTTTCATAGAGAGTGTCGTGCTCGCAATGATTTTGGTCACCCCGAGAAGAGATGGAATATCAGGACTATCGATCTTTGCCACTGACTGGATAATAGGATTGCGCGCTTTTGGAAAACGCTTCCCCAAATCCGAAAATACATTGACGCTGAAAGCCACTTTCCCTGATTGGCCCGGTTCTACACGACTGAGTGCCGGCATATCCGATGCTTTCCAAAAAATAATTTTTTGTGATTGATTGTAAGCACCCTTGAAACCAGCACCTCCAAACTGGAGCGTCTTGAAATCCAAATATGGAGAATCGAGACTCATCGAAATAATAGCATCACGGATACCCACGTTGCCCTCATTGCGATACTCGATCTCGTATCGAAGTGTCTCGCCGGGATCGACACTGGCATCAGCGCGCCCGTTGACTGTCTGATAGATAGCAAATGGCGAGGCTACCATTTTCGTCTTGCGGCTGTTCTCCGTATAGGAGAGGAACGTTCCATCTCCCTGAACAATACCAATACCGCCCTGTATCAATTTTTGTTCATCATGTCCCCCAACGAGCCGTCCTTTCACCATGATACGACCCTCTTCATGAGGAGCAAGCGTACCGACATCCCAGAGGTTTTCCCCTTCTGGCTTGGGATCAGCCTCAATAAACGTAAACTCTGTCGGATACTCCAAACGAACTCTGAGATTGGATGTTGTAGCATCACCTAAATTACTATAGCGTACTTCGTACTGAATTTCTTGATCAGAAGCCAACTCAAAGGGAGCATTGATTTCAAACAACAGCGGTGCAGAGACAAGAACCATCGCATGTTCTACCCGTTTTTCATAAAAGGAAGAAAACGCACTCGGGCTATAGCGGAGCGTGGCATATACCTTGGTCTGGTCATTTCTGGTTCCAAAAAACTTTCCAGACAACGTCACCCTGCCTTCTGTCCGAGAGAGGATATCTCCAATAGCATATTCTGCTCGTGATTTTTTTACATCCAAACCCGTCATCGCATCCGGACGGAAAGAATCCGGATATTCAAACACCACCACTGCCTGCTTCACATCCATCCAATTATCATTGGTATACTGAAAATCAAATTCCACAGATTCTGCACTCTTGATTTCCGCCGGACCAGTGAGCGCCAAGATGACATTTTCTTCAGAAAAAATGCCTGTCCGTAGCTTCATAAGCATACCACCCACCAACAACAAAACAGCTATTCCACCCAAAATCATCGCCACTATCTTGCGCCTCTTCTTCCCCTGCTCGCCCAAGGGATACGTCATCGATTGAACCGTCTCAGAAATATTGACCCGGGGAGGAAGAGAGTCTTCACTCCAGCGTTCCGTCTGTTGAAACCGAGACACGGATTCTTCGGCAACCGCATTTTCATCAGGACGAAAAACATCCCGTGCGCGAGTGCGATCCAGGTGGACATCCCGACCATGCAATTTATCATTCAATTCTTCGAGAGCCATAACGGACTAGCTTTTAGCTTCATTAGCTTCCTAGCTTCTTAGAAAAAAAGCTAACAAAAAAACGCAGTATTTTAAACACTCGGAATAATTCCTTGCTACTCCTAGTATAGCAAAAAGAGCAATCCTCTTCTAGGCGGCAATCCATTGAAAAAATCTTTTAGCCACCTGGCGCGCTTCTTTCAGGTCCTTTTCTGCAACAGTTACTTTTGATAAGGATCCGAGAGGATTAGAGAGAAACAACCGAATCAACTTGATGACACTCTCACTAATCGGAAGCGCGCCCGCTATCTCTTGGGCGTGCTCGCTTCGTACTATCCCTCCAGCACTCGGACTAAAAAAATGTCGCTCCCCGGCCGTCAGTCTTTTCCCAGAAACAACACACGTCCCTGTTTCTATCTCGTATCCCAGATGAGAAAAAAGCTGAAAAACAAATCCTTCTGTTACCAAAAAAACTTTCTCTTTTTTCTTTTCACGAGCCAAATCGTCTACCACTGTCAGATATTCACCCAAAAGAGCAAAAAGTTTCTCGTCTTTTTCTTCCCATCCGACGAGACGCTCGAAAACATGTACCGCTTCGAGCACTCGTTTCAAAATATCCAAATCCTCCCGAATAAAGATAAAGTTTTTTTCCGCTACAGCGCCGGTAATCTTTCCGGAACCGCGGCCCTTGGCCACAATGACCAGGCCGAGCATGAGAGTTTCTAGTTGACCAGCCAGTTTGGCCTCCGATTTGCGCACCCCTTTAGCCACAAACTGAACCTTCCCGACAGTATCAGTATAAAACGTATAGAGACGGTCGGTTTCTCCAATCTCCTTCTTCTTCAGCACAATCGCCGTAAATCTGTTTTCACCAGTTACCATCCTCCTGTAATTTGAAAATCATTGTACTTTGCGCAGTATCCGCTCTTCCGACTGTAACCCTGAAAGAATTTCTACTTGGCCATTTTTTACTATCCCTGACTCTATCACTCGAATCTCCATCTTATCATCCTTGACTACGGTCACCAGGCGCCTTCCGTTTGCCACGCGAACCATTTCCTCCGGAACACGCAGAGCCGTACTCATGATAGTAGTCTCGACAATGACTTCCCCTGTCATTCCAGTCCGAATTTTTTCTGAAATATTTTTCAATGAGGCCCGCACCCGAAAATACATACCGCCATCTTTTTCAATTTCCTGCGATTTTATCTCAGTAATAACCCCGAGCATATCTTCATACGGATACGCGTTGAGACGTATAATCACTTGGTTTCCCACCTGTATACCAGCTATTTTTTCTTCAGGGATATCGAGCTCCATTTCCAAAGCGGGTTTTACGAGAAGAGCGACTGGTCTCCCTGCCTCGACATACTCGCCCTGTTTTACAAAAAGCTTCTTTAGTACCAAGTCTTTAAGGGGTGTTGTGAGCGTGGTTTGCTTCAATTTCTCGGAAACGATATCCATCTGGCTCCGTGCTGCCACGGCCGCACTGAGTGCTGCTTCGATATCTTGGCGCTGTGTTCCTGCTAGCTTGAGACCCAGTTCACTCTGCGCTACCGCTGCATCTTTATTGATTACCTTGTAGTTTGACTCAGCTGCTCCGATCGCTACCGTCGCTTCAGTCACGGCGCTTCTTGCTGCCGAAACAGCCTCTCTCCAAGCATCAATCGTATCTTGCGAAAGAGCTCCAGCTGTCAACGCATTGACCGCTGCAGCGACAGCATCCAAATACTCACGTGTGTCTTTTAGTTTATTCCTACTTCCGTCGATATATTTCGATACGTTCCCTGATGTTTTCATTCCCTCTACATCGTCTTCCCAATTATCAAGCATGCGCTTCATAGTCACTCGCCCTGCCTCTATCTTTGCTTCCAAAGCAGTATCAGTCGGTGTAAAAGTAAGTTGGGGATTGCTTTCTGGATTAGTAAAAATATCATCTGTCTTGTTACGCACGGCATCGTCAGCCTGTACAAACGCATGAGCAATAGCATCCATCACTTCCCGCTTGCTCCCCTTGAGACTACTCTCCGAGGTCTGCTTTTTTTGCTGAGCAATCAGTAATTCCTCAAATCGCGCACCCTCTTGCAGTTTGTTCACTATCGCCTGTTCCGCGGCATACTCGGCCTCTGCTTTCTTGAGCTCCAAAAGCCACTCTGTTTTTTCGAGCTGCACCAACGGTTGTCCATTCTCAGAAAAACGCTGCCCCTCAGAAGCAAGAATCGATTCTGCTTTTCCAGAAAAAGGAAAGGAAAGTTCATATTGTTCTTGCGGTACTATTCTTCCATTGCCGACTCGAATAGATGGATTTCCTTCCTGATACTTCACAACAAAAACATCTTCTGTGTTTTCCGTATCATGCCATCCCAACAATGAAAAACTCTGCGGCCGCATATAATACACAGTCGCCGAAGCAACAACAAAAACCACTATGATTCCACCGATTATAGATATCAGCCTCATACTCTCCAGTATACACTATAATTCTGTGAGTGACGCGCGACTCTGCACTCGTATGATCTTGCCATCTTCAATAGAAATCTGCCGCGTAGCTTTTGCCGCCTCACCAGGCTCATGCGTCACCAACACAATTGTTTTTCCAAATTCTTGATTGACCCGATACAGAAGATCCATGACTTTCCTTGAGTTTTCCGTATCCAAGTGTGCCGTCGGCTCATCAGCCAAAATAATCACTGAGTCTTTGGCGACTGCTCTTCCGATAGCGATGCGTTGCTGTTCACCGCCCGAGAGCTGTCGAGGGAGCAAATGCGCCCGGTCCCGAAGATCCAGAAACGTAAATATCTCGGCTGCTCGTTTTCTTGCCACTATTTGACTATGACCCTGAAGACGAAGCTGAAATATGATATTTTCTTCGGCTGTATAACTCTCAATGAGGTTGAAGAACTGAAAAATAAACCCGAAAGAACGGAGGCGGAGCTCGGTCCGTTCACGTTCACGAAGCAGCGACACGTCCTTTCCATCGAACAAGATAGTTCCGCGGCTCGGCTCATCCAGAAGTCCCATCATATTGAGAAGAGTGCTCTTCCCTGACCCGGA
Source organism: uncultured Bdellovibrionales bacterium (assembly GCA_964491155.1). Classification (GTDB taxonomy): domain Bacteria; phylum Patescibacteriota; class Minisyncoccia; order Moranbacterales; family UBA1568; genus UBA1568. Next base: position 32,598 of record CAZBFG010000010.1, read on the forward strand.
ATGCCCTGTGATAGCGACAAATTCTCCGTGATAGATATCGAGATCTACACCATTCAAAGCAGCCACTGGTACATGACCCGCAAACTGATACTCTCTGACGAGTCCACGAACCTCTAGGAGTACCTTCCGAGCAGGGATACCGAATACTCTTTCTTCGATTGTATTTTGAGGAATACTCATAGTTATATGTTATACATTGCCGCGCATGTCATCGATAATTTTTGATTTGGCAGCCATCCAAGCCGGAAAAAACGCCCCAATCAGGGCCGAGAGAAACACGGCCGTCACGGTCTGTACAAAAATACCCGGCGTTTCAAGCAATTGAAAGTCACCAATGATAAGCGGGATAGGGTTATAACTCGACCACAGCCCCGCCATCAGGAAAAGGGCCGACCCGAGTGATGTCCCTACGATAGCGTAGATAAATGCCTGAGAAACATAGGCCATAACAACAAAGGTATTCGGTGCTCCCATAGATTTGAGAATTCCAATTTGCCGACGCTTTTGATTGACATCTATATAGATAACAATACTGATTACCAAAAAGATGGTGGCAATGAGCAGATCCCGGATAGACAGGGTAATAAATCCGACAGCCTGAATAATGTCGCGTACATACTGGGACTCTCCCTCCCAGGTGCGCACCACTGCCGTGGGAAACTGGCTCTGTAGTTCCGAGCGGATATGTTCCGAATCAACACCAGGCTTCAGTTTGATAACTATCTGTGCATTGCGACCACTGGCATCGATACGTTCTAAGTCCTCCTTTTGTAAGAAGAGAACCGTGTTCGGAGAAAAATTTTTGGCATCCAAGATACCACGAACACGCATAACCCGCTGCCCGCCCTCGGT
>CAZBFG010000011.1:0-32906 GCA_964491155.1 uncultured Bdellovibrionales bacterium
GATTAATAGATATTGAACAAAAAAATTATAAGGAGAGTAAATTTTGATATTAGTGCAATCCCTTCCGATAAAGTTCTTAGAGCTCTTGTACTGCTTTTTCAGGGTCACGATCAAATAAATCAAGGTAATACTGTTTGCGGCTCACTTGCCTATCCCCAGAAGGAAATTCCATAACTTGCTTGCGAAACCAATCACCAAGTTCAAATACTGTGTCAACCGCAAGATCTTCACGTTCATCTTTATTTAAAGCGCTTGGAATCTCACACATTCTGTCAGACCATGCCTTCTGCAAAGCCATAGCACGGATAAATTCCTGCTCTTGAGGTGAACTTCCAGCAAGATCCTTTTTTGCGTCAAAATACTCCGAAACAGTTTGTTCAAACCCCATAGAGTTCTAGTAGTTACTGATTATAACTTTTTTACTTCCTCCAAAGCCTTGTCCAGTTGTGGATCACGCTTGTTTTCTCGGTCTTCACTAGTAATACCGACTTCCACATCCGGTGCAATACCGACATTGTGAATCTGATTGCCCTTGGGCGTTAACCAGCGAGCAATAGTAATTTTGACTGCTGTCTCCTTGGTGACGGACACGAGCTCCTGGACGGATCCTTTGCCAAAAGATTTCTTTCCAACCAGACGGACATTGTCACGATTTTCTCGGAGGGCCCCGGCCAAAATTTCTGAAGCACTGGCACTCCCTTCATTGATAAGTACCACGGTCGGCAGCGAACTGAGCACATCACCACCACGGGCTTTCAGTTCAATGCGTTTTCCCGAACCATCCTCTTCCATAACAACGACCTGTCCGGCCGGCAACATAAGACTCGCCATCTCAACGGCTGTGTCCAAAAATCCACCCGGGTTATTGCGCATATCAATCACCAGACGTTCAGCCTTGTTATCGCGCAGCTGCTTAACGGCATCCTTGAAACCGGCTTCGGTATCATCTCCAAAGCGGTTGACGCGGATATATGCAACATCATCTTTCATTTCAAAGCGGACGCTTTTCACCAAAATAAGCCCACGTTTGATGACAACATCACGCGTTTCTTCTTCACCGGAACGAAAGATAGTTAGTTTCACTTCTGTGCCCTTTGGTCCGCGGATGCGCTTGACGGCTTCATCGAGCGAATAACTACTCGATACCACGTCATCGATCTTGATTACTTTATCACCAGAAAGAAGTCCTGCTTTTTCAGCCGGCATACCCTCAATCGGAGCAATAATGGTGATGATATCGTCCTTCATACCCATTTCTGCCCCAATGCCCTCAAAAGTACCGGAAATATCTTCGTTGAACTCACGATTCTCTGCCGGACTGAAAAAAGTCGTGTAAGGATCACCGGTAGCTGCGAGCATCCCATCTATAGCACCATAAAAAAGCTCCCGGGCATCGAGGGTTGATTTGTCAACATATTTATCCTTGAGTATTTCCCAGACCTTCCAAAAAAGAGAGAAGTCGATGGTGGTATCTCCTTGCTTATTGATAATAATAGCGTCTTCGGGTGAGAGCGTCGTTTCAGCATCCCCCATGCGCGTGACGTCCTTCCCCTGCTCAAAGCCACTCAAATACACTAGTCCCAATACGACCAGGACAAACAAAAACCCAAAAGCTTTTTTAAAAGTTTTGTGACCTTTTTCCGTTAGAGGTGTTGATTCGTCAGTCATAGTATAAGGAGTTATTCAATAACCGGGAGCTGCTTTTTTCGGTACTTCCAAAAATATTTGAAAGCACTCTCAATATGATACCAAGTCAGACGGTTAAAGAGAAGTGATCCAAAAAATCCTCCCCGAGCGCTCCCCTTGGCATGGTAGTGATAGACCAGGGCATCCGGATAGTACACCACTTTGAATCCCTGTTCCCAAAAACGACGGCACCAGTCTGTATCCTCCATATACATAAAAAACTGCTCATCAAACGGTCCGACGATTTTGGCTTTGTCTTTGGAAACCAAAAGAGCCGACCCCATAATCCAGTCAACCGGTTTGACGACTGTCAGATCTTCATCAGACAGAGTAAACCAGCGCAAATGCTTTTTTCCGGACGGAAGCCTTCCTAACCAGGTTCGACGATAGAGTATTGTCTCTGGACGATAAAAATGAAAACAACTTTGCTGCAAGCTCCCATTGAAATTGAGTTGCTTCGGACCAAGAATTCCAATTTCAGGATGCGCCTTGAGATAGGAGAGCATCTTGGGCAGCGTCTCTTGTGTCAGCACGATGTCGCTGTTGATAAGAAAGATATATTCCCCTAGCGCTTGCTCAATCGACGTGTTGACTAGTGTCTTGAAACCCACATTTTCCTTAAAAGGAAAGAATCTCACTTGTGGGAACTCCTCTCGCATGAGCATCTCGGTATCCTCCTCGGTAGCACTATCCGCCACCAGTACTTCATAGGATATGGTCGTCCCTGCCATTTCTTTCAAAACAGATTGAAGACACAGACGCAGTATTTCCGGACTCCGATACCCATTGATAGCGATAGTGAGTTCTTTTTTCTCCATGACACAATAAGTAACTATCGAGTAGTCTGTTCGGGGAGCCGGAACCCTTTAGTAGTTGAGAGAGTTACGGAACAACTCGTGAATACGATCGTAGTTGTCGCCGATAGGCAAAAGAATGTAGCCGGTTTCCTTGGTCTGTGGAGGATTGTAGAGCAGACCCTCTTCGGAATTTTCCAGTACTTTCTGGTTAATATTGCCAGCATCGCCCGCCTTTTGATAAAGATCGAGGAAGCGCTTCATTTCCCAAGCTTCCAGATTGGTGCTGACATTGTTTCCGAGGCTATCGAGCATAGCGTTTACCTTGGAAAAATCTGTGAGCGTCCCCAAGGACAGTGCCTTTTCCTTGATGAGCTTGATCACCTCTTGCTGGCGCCTGGCTCGATCAAAGTCGCTCGAGGTGTAACGGGCACGGGCGTAGCAGAGCGCTTTATCGCCATCAAGCAAATTGTCACCGGCGGGAATTTTGAAATTCCCCCCACATTCAAGTTCTGCAATCGCTTCTGAAGTCATTTTTTCAAAACACAGTGGATAGCGTTTTGGATTGGCATAGTAGGTACCATTTTTTCGCTGAATACGTTTCTCCTCATAACTCCCCGAAAAAACCGTATATTTGAGACCATCACAACGCTTTTCAAGACCACGGAACTGCATCCCTTCTTCAAACGGCTGATCCAGATGTACGGTAATACCACCTATAGCATTCACCAAATCCCTAAATCCTTGAAAGTTAATCGTAACAGAATATGGAATTTCGAGACCGGTCACCTCACTCACGATAGTACGCATATCTTCCATGCCGCCACCGCCGTGAGAGCGCTCTTCACCAAGGGCATAGACAGCATTGATTTTTCGGTGTTCTTCACGACCTGGCACTTTGACATAGGTATCACGGGGAATAGAAATGAGTGAGGCCTTACTCACATCGGCATCACCATTTTTCGGATGTATAGACAGCACCATGATAGTGTCAGCCAAGAGTCCACCGCCCTCGACACCCTCGCCGCGCATACCGAGAAGCAGGATATTGATCCGACCCTCTGTTTCACCTTCGAGCGTCTTTTCTACTCCAGGAAGCGTCTTGACGATGCTCTTGAAAATGTTGGCATTGCCACCGGAAATCCTATCTAGTGTCAGACCCGTCTTCCAGGCAAAAGCACCCCCGGCAATAACGAGGAGGGCAACAAAAAAAAGAATGACGCGAATAATGCGTTTTTTCTTGACTTCTTTCCCAACACCAATTACGTCGTCAGTTTTTTGAAACGGTAACTTCATAAATAATATCTCCTCAATAACTTAAACTATCCTCTATATACTAATGAAAGCAATTCGGCGCTTTTTCTCCAGGAAAACAGAGAGAGACGGCCTTTCCCACGGGAAATACCGTTTACTCGTTGTTCCATATCAGTAAGAAGAGTATACAATTTTTCCTGACAATCGGCAATACTCGTGGGGTCAAAATAGAGAGCAGCTTCCCCGGCTACTTCCTGCAAACATGGCGTGGCCGAGCACAGTACCGGTACCCCCTGACTCATAGCCTCGAGAGCCGGAATTCCAAATCCTTCGTACAAAGAAGGAAACACGAACACCTGCGCCCCCTGCACCAAGAGTGGGAGATCTCCTTGCTCCACATACCCAGGGAAAAGGACTACGTTCTCCAGATGAAGCTCGGCTATCGTCTGGTCAATACGGCTATCCACATGATGACCGGTGCGATTTCCTACTACTACCAGTGTCATATCAGGTAGCTGCTCCCGTAGCCGCGCAAAAGCCCTGAGAAGAAGCGGGATGTTTTTTCGGGGTTGTAGCGTGCCGACAGAGATGATGTAGTGTTCCGGAATCTGGTACTTTTCCTGTACTCGGCGCACTTCTTCGGCAGAGTGCGTCCGGAGGAAGTCCTCACTCAGAGCATTTGGAACAACATGTATTTTTTGTGGGTCAGTCCCAAAAAAACGCACTATCTCGTCTTTGGTAAACTGTGAAGGCGTGACCAAGGCATCAGCCCGGCGCAGAGAGCGCGGAATAAATAACCAGAGAAAAAGACGATCTTTCCAACTAATAAGCTCCGGAAATGCCCGAAAAGAAACATCATGGATATGGTTGACCACGCGGACACGTTTCGGTACAAACAGCGGGAGAATATACTGGGTGTGATAAGTATCGACATGGTTCCTGAGGAGAAACCACGGCGCTGCTATCAAATTCCACACAAACTTGTTGTTTCCAGACAGCGCCACAAAACGAACATTGCTTCTTCCAATACATCCGAGTCGTCCCTGGAGGAGGGCGAGCTCGCGAGGATCCTTTTCCGTAGTGAGGAGCAGGTATTCATTTTCCTGATCCATGGCCAACAGTTCCTTGGTCAAGTTAAAAAAAACCGTTTCATCACCAGTCCGCTTCTTGCCTAACAGCCGAATATCGATAGCGCGTATTTGTTTCATAGCGTTATTTCTGATTTTTTTGGCCACACAATCAGTCGATCGAGACATAGTGCGTGGAGCGAAAGAAAAATGAAAAAGAATCCAAGAAGCAAACCGGAATTGAAGAGATTGCACACCGTGAGACCAGCGAGTGTCGCCAGAAGAAAGAGCCCAAACAATCGCTCTTCCAGTTGTGTGTTTGTTCTATACCAGGAAAATAAGGCTCCTCCGGAAAAAGTGAGCCATGCAACAAATACAATGATTCCCAAGAGTCCGCTCCCCAACCATACCTCGAGAAACATGTTGCTGGCGTTCAGTCCGGCACCTCGTTCATCGGTACCGAGAAAAAATGAGACGTTGCCCCAGCCGATACCGAACCAGGGATGCTCACGTATCAGACCAAACACTGATTGGTAAATATTTTTTCGAAACTCAATGTTTGGATCAGGACGGAACACTTCTTTCACCGTATAGCCCATCAATCGCTCTTGTTCCTGTGCCTCCAGATCGATATGGCGACAATCATAGGCGGCGAGGTCGGCGACAGCGTCAATTTTTTCAGGAAGAGATACATCAGTGCGACACGAAACGGTGATACGTTCCAAACCACTCCCGGTACTTTGAATACGATTAAAAAATTGAAACGGGCTCAAGTGAAAGAGCCACACCGATCCTGCTGCCAGGAAAAATGCCAACAGTGTCGAGAGCACTACCGAGCGCACCCTTCGCCAAATGCTGGAAATCGTTGTGGTTGCATTTGTATATGACAGAAAGAAAAGTCCGCCAAAGAAAACCAGTGAGAGTACCCCTGCCCCTAACCAAGCACTTCTTGCCACCGTGATGATGAGCACCGTAAAGAGCACGGTCAGATATGAAACAGCCAAGAAAAGCTGAGCGCTCCACCAGTGCTTTGCGCGCTCTACCGACAGGAGCGTGTGCGCCATCCAGGTATACCCTACTCCCAATGCCAGGACACAAAACAACCCCAACCAATCAGGTTCGCTAAACGTGGCATTGGGACGCCCAGCCATAACAGCAAAGTTGACCTGGCCGGAAAGAAAAGCGATGTTTTGCCAGATGGCATAGAGAAAAACACTGGTACTCGACACGAGAAAAAACGGCAGTGCCTGACGTATATCAAACAGTGTTTGAAAGAAAATACGCCCCATCAGGTAGACTCCCGAAAAAGAAGTGACGACAATCGCCTGCTTGAGAGCAACGCCCGGGTATGGCGACCCGATGATCGAAAGGAATGCTGCTACTGAAAAAAGAACCGGAAAGACATCGAACCAACGCAACCGAAACAGTTTGAATGGTAGGCTCTTAGAACACAGGCGAATCAAGACCGCCAAAAGGACGATGACAGTCAACCACTGGTAGGGTCGGATCATGATACCGCCGAAATCTCCCGGGGCCACATTGATAATCTCGAGTGGCAATACCCCGACAAACAACAAAAATCCCCACCCCAGACGGTAGAGCGCGAAAAGTAGCAGGACAAAAGAAAAAAACACAAATGTTCCCAGCTGCAAAGGAAGCACCCCGTTGTTGTATAGCACTACCGCAGCCCAAAAGCTCACGACACTCCCCGCGAGCAGGAGCACCCGATTCAAACGAAGCTTTGAGAACTGATCAAAAAACTGCTTCATAGTGTTTGGTCTTTGGTCATATCAAGAACATGCTCTACAAAACGTGACCACTCAAAGCGAGCCTGTTCTTTGGTAGTAGCGTCGGAGAGCCTCTGCCGAAGCGGCGCGTCAGACAGCAATCGTTCCATACCCGAAGCAAGAGAGTCGGTATTTTCCGCATCAATATACAAGGCAGCATCCCCCGCTACTTCCGACAAAGAAGAATTATCCGCTGTCAAAACCGGTGTCTTCATGCACAGCGCCTCGAGAATCGGCAGACCAAAGCCCTCATAGAGCGATGGATAGACAAAGAAAAGCGCGTTCTTGTACAAAGCCGGCAGATCCTGTTCTGGTACAAAATCAAGCAAGCGTACTCTCTTTTCCAAACCAAGCTCTCGAATAAGTGTTCGTACCGGTGTCGCCAATGAATTGCTTTCGGCATGAATTTTTCCAGAGATGACAAGCGGCGGAAGCGGCACATTTGCACCGAGACTACCAGCTGCTTCTTTTTCCACGAGCGACCGATAGGCTCGGAGCAAGCCCTCTGTGTTCTTGCGGATCTCGAGCCCACCACCATGATAGAAGTAGCCCGGCACCAGTCCATAGGCAGCCATGACACGATTTTCTTCTTCCAGAGACAGATCCCGTCGAAACAATGGCGAGACATCCGGATAAGCGACTGTGATACGTTCGGATGGAATACCAAACTCAATCAGATCATGTTTTGTTGATGCTGATACCGCCACGATAGCATCGGCGCGACTGAGGGCACGCTCTACCAACCGCCAGTGAAAACGCTGCCGCATATTACCCTGATACTCCGGAAATATCCTCGGTATCACATCATGCACCACCATAACGTGCCGCATCCCGGATATGACCGTCGAACTCTGGTAGAGACTGATAAAGGCGTCACATCCATCACTTTGCGCTTGGCGCGCCACGCTCTTTTCCCACAACACCTTGCGAATCAAATCATCGCGCTTCCAAAACGGTAGAAAGCTTCGCACCTGAAAATTATCCGGCAACTTCATGTCAATTGGCTCTTCGGTGTAAATGAAAAACTTGAAATCTTTATCAGAAAACTCCCTTAACTCTTGTAGAAAGTTAAGGGTGACTTGACCAATTCCGGTGCCTGACTTCCGTAAAAATGAAGCGTTGATACCAATACGCATGGCTTCATTTTATCAGATTTTTTGCTTCACATCCACTGCTTGAAGTTCGAGCAAGAGTCGGTTCATTTCATCTACGAGTGGATGCTCCAGATGTTCACTGATCACACGGGCGGCTTCGGTATAAAACCAGATCATGTTTTCGGCATGGCGCTGAAACTTTTCCCATACGGTATCTCCATGAAGCGCGTATTCATCGAGGGCATTTCGCATATTGTGAATCTTGTCCGCCGTGGCCACCAAGAGTGCTTCCTGACTATCATTAGACAAATTGGCAAGATACTTTTCCTTGCGGGCCCGCCAACCCTGTCCACGAATACTATGGTCTTCTTTTTCGGCCTGTGTGAAGTCTTCAGTCACTTCTTTTACGATAGCGCACACACGATCGCCGAACTCCGTCTGCAACATCGTTTCCGTATATTCCGGAATATCCTCGAGCGTATCATGGAGCAACCCAGCAATGATGACATCTTCATCTTCAACATAATGTGCCAAGAGAAAGGCCACCGAATAGGGATGGATGATATACGGTACGCCGCTCACCTTGCGCTTTTGGGTCTGATGCAACACCGTCGCTCGCACGATAGCCTGTTCGATACGTTTTGTGAGAAACATAGAATAATTTCCTTGTCAGAGGGGGTAATATTTCGTACAATAGAACATATTACCCCTAAACTCAAGCTATGGCTTCAAATGGTCAGAAAACGGTAGCGGTAGTCGGTCTCGGATATGTTGGACTTCCTCTCGCGGTGCGCGCCAGCGAACGTGGGTATAGGGTTATCGGGTATGATACCAACACAGAAAAAATCGCTCTTCTCAAAGCCGGCAAGAGCCCTATTGAAGACACTTTCCTCAAAGAAAACATCGCTCGTTTTCCTTTCGATGCAACCAATGAAAGCAAGAAACTCGCGTTGGCCAACATCATCCTTATCTGCGTCCCGACACCCGTCGATGAATCCTTTTACCCTGATCTCGAACCGGTCATTTCAGCTTCAGAGCTCATCGCTGCTCATGCCAAAAAAGGCGCCCTCGTGGTGCTCGAGTCAACCGTCAATCCTGGTGTTAGTGAAGAGATTGTTCGTCCCATCTTTGAAAAAGCCGGTTACAAGATAGGCACCGATTTGTACTTGGCACACTGCCCGGAACGTATCAATCCTGGCGATACCAAGTGGAACGTCACCAATATCCCCCGTGTCGTCGGTTCGTTTGATGCCAAGGGACTGGCACTGGCCTATGATTTCTACTCTTCTATCGTCGACGGTGAAATTCGCAAAATGAAATCCATCCGCGAGGCTGAAGCGGTCAAAATCGTGGAAAATTCCTTTCGCGACATCAACATTGCCTTTGTCAACGAACTGGCTCGTTCTTTCGATGTCTTGAATATCGATGTCAAAGACGTTATCCTCGGTGCCGCCACCAAGCCCTTTGCCTTTATGGCACATTATCCGTCCTGTGGTGTTGGTGGCCACTGTATCCCAGTCGATCCCTACTACCTCATCGAACGTGCCAAACAGTCCGGCTTTGATCACAAGTTCCTCAAAATCGCCCGCGAGATCAACAACAGCATGCCGGCCTACACCGTCGAGCTCTTGCAAGATGCACTCAATACTGTCAAACTCCCCCTCAATGGCACAAAAGTTGGCGTGCTCGGCCTTTCCTACAAAGCCAACATCGATGATGTACGCGAGTCGCCCGCATTCAAAGTCATCAAACATCTCGAAAAACACGGTGCCAAAGTAGAGACTTTTGACCCGCATGTCAAAAAACGCTCAAGCGTCAAATCACTCGAAGCCCTGCTCAAGAAATCCACCGCCCTCGTCCTCGTGACGGATCATGCCGAATTCAAAGACACCCTCACACCCGCTCTTCTCAAGAAACACGGCATCAAAGTGATTATCGACGGAAAAAACTGTCTCGATAAAGTGGCTTTTTCCAAATCAGGCATCATCTACAAAGGTATCGGCCGCTAAATTATAGGCTCACAGGTATGATTTTTGGACTGCTCAAGATGATCGTATGGATGGCTGGAATTGTCACTGTCGCGTATTTTGTTTTGCCATATGCCGGCTATGAAATTAATCTCAACTACTGGAGCGAGCGCAAAGTCGCCTGCCAAGAAAAACTGAAAGAATGTCAGAAAGATCTGATCAAAAACGGTATCGAAGGTGCCAAAGAAAATTGCAACATCCAGTGTGTTGATCCTAAACTTTTAATTAAGAAAACAAAGGAATAGGCTTGCTCGCAGTTTGGAATTTGTAATTTGGGTTTTGAAATTTTAACGAAGTTATTATGCGTCTCATCATCAACATCCCGGCCTACAACGAAGAAGCAGTCATCGGTACCACCGTGCGCAACATGCCGCGCCACTTTGCCGGTATCGACGAAGTCTTGGTTCAGATTGTTGATGATGGCTCAACTGATCAGACTGTCAAAATCGCCGAAGAAGCTGGAGCTGATTTTGTTTTGAAGCATGGCATCAACCGCAAACTCGGCGTCATGTTTGCCACGGCCAGTGAAAACGCTCTCCTCAAAGGTGCCGACATCATGGTCAACATCGATGCTGATGGCCAGTTTGATTCCGGTGAAATTCAAAAACTCATCGACCCGATTCTCAAGAACCAAGCCGACATGGTGGTCGGCGATCGTTTTTCCGAATCATCCGCCAAAAACATTCCTTGGATCAAAGATTTTTTCAACCGTCTCGGCGCCTCTCTCGTCGGTTCGTTTCTCAACGTCAAAACCGACGACCTGACCTGTGGCTTCCGTGCCCACAGTCGCGAGACCCTGCTCCGGCTGAACAACCCGACCGGCTTTACCTATACTCAGGAAACCATCATCGATGCCATCGGCAAGAACCTGCGCGTGCTCTGGGTACCGGTCCAGGTCACCTACTTTGCTGATCGCAAATCCAAAATCGTCAAAAGTGTCTACAGCTTCGTCAACAACAGCGCCCGCATCATCCTCAAGGCCGTGCGCGATGTTCGTCCTATGAAATTCTTTGGCTTCCCCGGTCTCATCCTCATCACCATTGCCACCATCGGATTTCTCACCTTTCTCGTTCAGTACTTCTCGAGCGGCTTCAAAGTCACTCCATACCTAAACTACCTCCTCTCCTCAAGTATTCTCTTCATCATTGGCATCCAACTCCTCATCTTTGCCTTCATCGCCGACATGATCAAGTCAAATCGGAAGCTGACAGAAGATTTAATGTACCAGTTGAAGAAAGAAAGATATACCAAGTAGTCTTTAGTGATTAGTCATTAGTTGTTAGGAAAGCAAACAAAAAATCCCTTATCGTAAAAGATAGGGATTTTTTATGAATTCATTCTTGAAAACTTGTTCGAAAACCAGTACTCAAGAGTGCGGGGAGAGTGGTGTTGTTACACCTCTCTCCCTCACGTAGTCTCATTGATTTTGTCTCCCGACACGGCTCAATGAGGAGCCATTTGCGTCACGCAGACAGGCGTGCCGCATCGCGGTTTGCCACCGCGAGTACCCTGGCCACCTGTGGATCATCGGCATAGCCGAGAAGCACATTGGCTGAAACAAACCAGCGCTGCGTACCCACGCCCGTTCGGATGATCCATGCCTCGGTGCCTATTTCACAGTTGCCTGCATTGTAGGAATCTTGGCGAGTCACCAAAATGGTGCAATCCGCCCGGCGCAGATTCGGAAACTGACGCACCGCCAACTTGGCAGCACTATCCTGCTTGTGCCAGGCATGCACCGCCTCGCGAATGTAACCGCGAGGAGTAGGATCACTCCGCCTCCACGACTCGTCATTCCGTTTGGAAGCCAAGCCGTTTTCAGCGTGGTATGACCGGCCAGTTGGTCCGACCACCAGATGTGTCACTTCAACACGTTGGCGTCGGCCACTGCGTCCCCATGCCACCAAACGGTATCCCGATGTCACTCGGAAACCGTGAATTTCCATCATGCCCACAGGATCAGCCAGCAGTTCGACTCCATCCGTATTGTCATGGAGAAGCCGATCAGAGAAATGAATCGCTTCCCGGAAGTGAGCGAACTCACCCGCATTGATGCGATCTACTGCCCATCGGACGACTTGGCGTGAGTGCGGATGCACCCATTCCACAACGTCCTTCTTCCCGCGCTTGAGCTTCGGCAAAATCCACTGAAAGCCACGCGCCTTCATGAGCACTTCGAGTGATTTTCCGGCGAATTGCTGGCCGGAGATGCGCTCGATGCGCTTATTGATGAGCTCGGCTGCGAGTCGTTTACCGATCTTCGCCGAGTTGAAGCCGCTCCGATCTTCGCAGTTGTAGCACTGCGGACCCCAGCCATCATCCGTATCCGAACGAGTACGACGCGGGGAGAGCACACTCGCCATAGATTCCCAGTCATGCTTGCGCGAGAACTGGATTCCATAGCCCCTGAGAAACCGGTCACACTGCCACTCTACCGACCGAAGCATACGCTCCAGCCGCCCTGGGGAGAAAGAAAACTTCTCGACCAAAGCACGCAACTCGCACGTGGTATAGGGACTACCCGTCCCGCGATCCGATTGCGTGGCCCTGATGAAGGTCACAAGGAGCGGGTACTGCTTGGGGTAGCCGGCGACAGTGTTGAGGAACCCTGTCCAACGCTTCCAGTCTTCAACCTTGCGATCGGCGGCTGCGATGGACTTGTGGTCGACCCACCCCTTGTAGGTCTTATTCAAATTCCAAGGAAGGGACATACCTGTCGTTGCCGTGAGCGCCGCGGCAGCGTTTTCAGCCGCTTTGACCAGCCCCACCATACGAACGCGAGTGCCGCGTTGATGGCGATGAAGCCATTCGCCCGACCCAGTATTGATTCTGGCCGATTCCTCGGTCACATCATCAAGCAGGTTGTTGAGACCCGCACGCGAACCCAGGTCGAAGTCGTGATCAATGCCAGCTGAAATAGCGGTATACTTGTGGTTCACTTTGCTCTCCTTGAGCGTTTTGGACGGTTGGGCATAGCATCCGCATGCTATGAGCGACTAGACAGCCGCTCCCCGAAACACAATTATTTGTGTTCCCAGAAGCGACTGTTAGCCACTCTAAATCTAGATTTTTAACGAACTATATATTATACACCTTTTTAGTATAAAAGTCAATAGTGACGAAGTGGTGAAAAAAGGGTAAAATTAAGCCATAGATTTCACTTTTTTGCGATGAAAATACTGTTTATTTCTCGTGCTTTTCCCCCGATTACTGGCGGGATTGAGAACCAAAACGCGGCTTTGGCCGAGTGGCTGCCCAAACACGCTACTGTCCGGACACTGGCCAATCATGGCGGCAAAGCAGCCCTACCATGGTTTTTACCTTTGGTACTCATCCAGAGTCTCTTCCTCCTGCGTAATTATGATGCCGTCCTCCTCGGTGACGGTGTGCTCGCGCCCTTGGGATTTGTCCTGAAACTTTTTTATCCGAAAAAAGTCGTCGTTTCCGTACTGCATGGACTTGATATTACCTTCGCCACAAAAAAAGGTTTTTTGCCTCGTTTTTACGCTGCTATCAATATCCCCTGTTTGAAAAAACTCGATCTCGTCATCACGGTCAGTCGTGAGACAAAAGAGACTGCCGAAAAAGCTGGTGTATCACCGGAAAAGTGTATTGTTATCAATAACGGTATCGATCCAAAAATGCTTTCGGGCAACTTTACCCGTGGTGAACTCGCAGAATTGCTCGGTAAGGATATCCAGGACAAATCTGTCATCGTGCGGGTCGGTCGCTATGTGGAGCACAAGGGCAATGAATGGTTTATCCGTAATGTCATGTCCCTCCTCCCCGACAATGTCATCCTCGTCACGGCCGGCGCGGTAGTGAAAAAAAGCACACCTGGTGATGCTGATATCTACCCGGCTTGTCAGACAGCCGTGAGTGAGCTCGGTCTCGAAAAACGAGTCAAGCTCCTTACCAATCTTCCTTGGGATAAAATACAACTTCTCTATCACACCGCTGATATCGTCGTCTCTCCAAACATCGTGGTACCCGGTACTATGGAAGGATTTGGCATTTCAGTCATCGAAGCGGCGCTCTGTGGTCGCCCAGTTATCGCGTCTAATCTCCAGGGTCTGAAAGATGCTATTATACAGGATGAAAACGGCCTCCTGGTAGAACCAGGCAACTCCCTCGCCTGGTCGGGTGCCATCTCCGCACTCCTCCACAATGAACACGCTCGTCATGACCTCGGTACTCGTGCCGCACTCTACACCGAACAGCACTTTCACTGGAATACTATTTCCCGGCAGTATGTCGACGCACTGTCATCAGCTTCACAATCTTCACAGTCTGCCTCATGACTTTTTTCACTGAAACATTTCTCTTTCTCTTTGCTACCGGTATCCTCTTTTTTGTACCGGGATGGTTTCTACTGCGCGTTTTTCTGACAAAAGGTACTTCACTCCCAGCGCTCGAAACCTGGGTGTTGTCATTCGCTGTTGGTACCGGATTTCTCAACTTTCTCATGATCATCATGGGAAAAATTGGCATACTCTTTACCACTACCAGCCTGGTGGCAGCCCTCGTCATCACCATAGGTGCAGCATCGCTAATTGCTTGGTTAGTGCAACGAAGAACACAAAAAAATACTACTGCTCCGATACAACCAACTATCACTCATTCTTTTTCGAAACATCAGATGGGGCTTTTTCTCCTACTCTTGGTGCTGACGGTTCTCCTCAAAACAACATACCTCTCTCATGCCATATTGCCCACCTCAACTGATTTGGGACACCACATGTACTGGTCCAAACTGGTCACCGAGACTGGTCTCTTGCCGGTCTATGCCAAAAAAGACATCATCACTCTCCCTGACGGTTCATACCACATTTCCGATCCTGAACCGATTGCGGATTTCATCATCGGTGAACACCTGCCTTTTGCTGCTGTCAGCATTCTTTCCGGTCTCGATTTTCTTTCGGCTTTTCCGATACTATTTCTTCTCCTCATCAACCTCCTGGCACTCCTGGCACTCGTCATCCTCACTCGGACACTGGCCGAGAGCATTACTACGCCACTTCTTTCCAAATCAATCTTCACTCCCCAAAACGTTTCTCTGGTCGCCCTCTTTCTCTTTGGTCCGCTCTACACCCTGGCCTCGCCTCAGGCCAAGTTCGTCTCCGGTGGCGTCGTCGGCAACACGTTGGGCAATCTTTTTATTCCGCTCATCATCTTGTCCTATCTGCGCGCCTTTCGTGACAAACGCTCGGATTTTCTGGCGCTCGGATTTTTTCTTACCTTTGCGCTCGCTTACACCCATCACCTAAGCACGCTCATGCTCCTCTTTACACTGGGCGCTTCTCTCGTGGTTTTTCTTGTGTTTCATCGCAATACGTTTGGCAAGATTTTGCGTGACTGGTGGAAGCTGTTTTTTCGACCAGAACCCATCATCATCGCTCTCTCGGCCTGTCTCTTCTTTTTCTTGGTTGCTATGCCGACCTATATCGAACAAAGCGCTGTCGGTACTGCTCTCGGAACCCCTACCAAAACCACCCGTACCGGCCTCTCACTTTATCAAGTCAGTTTTTCTTCTGGTGAAGCCCGGGTCGCTCTCGGACTAGCCGGACTCTTTTTTATCGCGTTCCTTCGCACCCGCACCCGCTATGCCAGCGCCTTTCTCTTTGGCTGGGGCGCTGTTCTCCTCCTCATGACGTTTTACCCGCATCTCCTCTTTATCAATATCCCATCGAACCGCATCGGAGCGTATCTTTCTTTTCCTCTGGGAATACTAGCTGCTTTCGCCGTGGTCGGAACACTGGCTTTTTTTGCTCAGTCAGGAAAAAAGTTTTTTCTCCCCAGCATCGTTGTCCTCTCTATATTAGGTGCTGGGCTAGTCTTTTCCTTCGGTAGCGGATCCTATGACAACGGCCAGACCCTGCTCCCGGAAAGCAAGGCACTGCCAGCACTCCAAACCTTTGCTGCCTCGCGTTACCTGGCTGCTCATACCACTGCAGAGGATGTCATCCTCAAAGACCACAACTACATCACTGCCGATGCCTGGATGAAACTCTTTTTTCTTCGCGACTATGCATATCCACTCTCGCGAGGATTTTTCAAGCGCTACGAAGACAATCCTAATCGCGAACAATGCACTCTCCTCATGATTTCTGTCCCCAATACCGCCCGGGGAGAAAAATGCTACACTGAAACTGGCACCAATTTTGTGGTGGTCAATCCAAAGTTTGATATCACTCCATTTGAAAAATCCGCAGTGTTTTCCCGTATCTACGCCTCTCCCGATATTCATATCTATACCCGCAACCAAACCAAATGAAATATCTTTCCGAATACACTCTGGTTATTGTTTTCGCCCTCCTCTTTGCCGCGAGTAGTGCTTTTCTCTTTTGGCAAAACGACCGCGCCCTTGACCCTGACCAAGGAAAATCATGGTGGACACTCTCTTTTGCGGCCCCACAAGATCCCCAGAGTCTGGATTTTACGATAGAAAATCACAGCGATACGTCCACATTCACCTACGAAATTCTTTCTGAAAAACGCATGCTCTCAACCGGGATACTCTCTCCCAAGCGTGGCGAACCAGTGACTATCCGCCCACAAGTTCCATTCCCCTCCGACACCCGAGTCTCTATCGTTGTCTCCAATGGAACAGAAAAGAAAGAAATATACCGGTGAAAAAATTCCTAATATCTAATACCTAATTTCTAAACCAAAGCCTGAAAGATCCTGTTTCATTAGAAATTGGAAATTGGAAATTTATTTTATTATGTCTCATAAAAAAATCCTCCTCGCTACTCGTCCCCTCGTACCGCCATGGGATGAAGCCTCCAAAAACTTCGCGTACTTTCTAGCAAAAAATATCCAGGATGAGCAAACTGAGATGCATATTCTCACGACGCCGGAGAAACTAGAGGGACTGGGTGAAAATGTTGTTTCCCATACGCTGTATTCTGCACCGGACAAAGAGAGTAAATCACACTATCCATTCTTTCAGAAAGCGCGTCTGCCGCTCTACCTCTTTGCGCAGAGTTTTCGCTATACTATAGTCCATTACCTTTTTACGCCGACCCTCTTCAACGCGTTCGTGATCCGTTACTTTACCCCCTTCCGACCAAAGACCATTCAAACCATCGCCACACTGCGAGAGGATCGCTACCCAAAAAGGTTTTTGCATCAACTTTTCTTTGCCGATCACCTCATCACCTACACTGACACGACGAAAAAGAAACTGGAGCTCCTCGGGTTTGGAAACGTTACGCGCATTTACCCCGGTATCGATCTCGACCGCTACCAGCCACGCGCCAAAGACCCAAACGTTCTGGCAACCTATGGACTATCACCTGATGACTTTTTTGTCATTTACCCTGGCGAATACACCCGTCTTGGTGCCACCGACATGCTCACAAAAACCTTTCTCCAGTATTTTTCGGAACACCTTGATTCCAACACGAAGTTCCTGTTTGCCTGTCGCATCAAAAATGAAGCGGATCGGCAAAAACGTGAAGAGATCCTTGCCCAGGTAAAACAAGCTGGTCTCGAGACCAAAATTCTTTTTGATGAACAGTCCGCAACTGTAGATATGGCCGCTCTCTACAACACGGCCGACGTCGTTATTTTCCCAGTGGAAAACCTCAGAGGAAAGTTCGATGTTCCTCTCATTATCATCGAGGCCTACGCCTGTGCCAAACCCGTCATTCTCTCTGATCTCCCCCAGTTCGGAGAGTTTTCAAACCCCGATATCTGTGTTACCATTCCCAAAGATTCAGGTGAAAAACTTATCGAATCATTGGCTTATCTAAAGCAAAATGAAGCAGAACGGATGCATCTCGGCGAAAATGCCCGTCGCTTCGCGAAGGACCATTTTGATCTGAAAAATACTGCCAAGCAATACGAGGAAATATATGCCTCGCTATAGCGAGAAATTTCTAAACAATGCTGAAATTTCTTAATTGAAAAATTTTGAAATTGATTGAAAATTGTGAATTGAAAATTATTCTGAGATCTATGTCCGAAAACAATATCACTAAACTCTCCGAACACAAGAGTGAATTCAAAACCGACAAAATGAAAGTACCGGTTGTTTTTCACGTGGGAGAAAAACTCATGCCGGGTGAAGAAACCATGAAACAACTCGAGAGCGTCGCCGCAAACGGTTGTATCTTTCATCATGTTGCTGCCATGGCCGACGTCCACAGCAAACCCGGTCGCAAAAACGCCACCGGTACCACGGTTACTTCCGAACAGTTCATCCTGCCCCAGGTCAACGACAGCGACCCAGCCTGTGGTATGCGCCTAGTTCGTCTCGATCTCGATGACACCACCGTCACACCAGAACAGATCGATCAGATATTCCAGAAAGCAACAGAAACAGTCCCGACCAAAAAATACGTCGGTACTATTCTTCCTTTTCGCATCATCGTTGACATCTGCCGTCTCGGCATCCAACCACTCATTGAGTATCTCGATATCAAGACCAAGCACGAAGCAGAGAACAGCATCGATCGTGGTAACTTTTTCAAAGAAGCCCCTACTCGCAAAGGCATCTACCATATCATCCCGCCGCTCTTTTTGTTTTTTGCCCAATTCCGCTCCGGCATCATCGGCGCTGCCGGCAATCATTTTCTCGACCTCATGAAAGTGACCGAGGTCGTTGACCCGGAAGTAGCGGCCAAGTTCAACCTGCGCAAGGGCCAATACATCCTCATGGTGCACTGCGGTTCCGGCATCTTGGGTCAGTACACCATGTACATGTTTACCGCCAAAAAACGCGAGCACCTCTCGACCGCTATCCTCATGAATATCGGCCGCCTCCTCTGGTTCACGCCTTTCAAAAAAACTATTGCCGCTATTGCCAAAAAGATTCGCGCTTCAGATTTCGGTAAAAAAGAACCACTTATCACTTTTGACGGCGCTGGTGAAGATGGGAAATTGTACATGGCTGCCCGCAACGCCTGCTCCAACTTTGCCCATGCCAACCGCGCTACCATCACCCACAACTTTCTTCAGACCGCCAAAAAAGTCCTCGGTCGTCCTATCGAAGCCGATTTGCTCTACGACATGCCGCATATTCTCGTGTCCCAAGAGGAACACTACGGAAAAAACCTCTGGGTACACAGAAACGGCACCACCCGCGCCTATGGTCCGAGCCGCATGGCCAATCATCCTACCTTCAAAGATACCGGCGAACCCGCTTTTATTCCCACCTCTATGTCGACCGAAGCCTACCTCTGTGTCGGACAAGATGGGAATGATTCGAGTTTTTACTCATGTAATCATGGAGCCGGCAAGGCCGCCAAAAAGACCGAAGCCGTGGTACCCGAGAATACTGTCGCTCTTCGTGAAAAATTGGCTACCCGTGGCGTAAAACTCTACAACGGTCGTTCATCCAAAGTGATCGAGCAGGATTCATCGCACTACAAACAAGCTGAAGACGTCATTGAAAGCGTCGTCGCAAATAACGTTGTGAAACCCGTCGTCAAACTCCAACCAATATCAGTCATCATGTACTAAGGGGCAGCGTAGAGCGATTAGCTATTAGGTAAAGTCTATAAACTACAATCTCTGTTGACGTGTCGCGAGGCCAAGAAGAAGAAAAAGAAACAGGGGTCCGAAGTGCGAAGTATAGAGCCAATGATCAAGGAAAAAACTCGGGACAAGAGTCAGAAGTGCGATAAAAATTGCCGAATTATGATGTAAGATTTTGGATTTAAGAATGGGGAGCAAAGAGAACACGAGGTAGCCAACAAATAATAAAAGTCCTACTAAACCGAGTTCCGACCAAACAAGCATGAAAACATTGTGCACAGGTTGGATGTTCCAAACTGGTCGCTCTGGTTGCAACTGCATGATTTCCGCCGTAAAGTTGCCGGCTCCGACACCGATAATCAGCTGCTCTGCAATCAATGCCCTTGCATCCTGTAGCGACAAAACGCGCTCCGACACTGACCCCTCACGCTCGATGGTGACCATATCAAAACGAGGGGAAATTTGCTCATACAAAACTGAGCCAAAGACCAAAGATGCCAACCCTAGCGCCAAGAAAATTTTGAGAAATCTCCCCTGTATCCAACTATCCTCCTGTCGAAAAGCATACCATCCGATTGCTACCATCCCAAACACAACTCCCAGCGACGCTGTCCGAGAAAAGGTCAAAATAAGTCCAAGGGAAATAAGTAGTAATCCAGAAAGCGTACAAACTATTTCCCTTAGACATTTCCAGGATTTCTCATAGCGTATTCCTGATACATAATGCATACTCCCCAACATCAAAACAGCTCCCAGAAATCCCCCGAGCATATTGGGATGAGGAAAGGTGCCATATGCTCGTAAAAACCGCCCAGAATCAAGTTTGAGAACTGAGGAGCCTGCTTGGGAAGCTTCGTGAGCACTCATGCCTAAAAGAGAGCTTTCTGGAGAATACTGATACACAAACTGTCCAATACCAATGATGCTTTGAACGACCCCGGCCAGGAGCAGTACAAAAATGACTTTTTTGAAGAGAGAGACATCAAGTGAGCGCACTACAAAAAATAATCCAGCTCCCAGCAGTAATTTCACGAAAAAATATACAGCTAGCATTTGATCATTCGCCCAGAACAGGGAGAGTCCAGACCACACAATCAGCGCTATGAGGAGCACTGATGATTTATGATGTATGATTTTAAATTTAAGAACGGAAAGCCATCGAAATAGTCCCCATTCATCAATCATAAATCGTAAATCAAGATTCTTTTTCCAATAAGCAATAACTGAAAAAATAACGAAACAAAGGAAAAGAATATCCGTCCCATATATCGCAATAGCCCCGTACTGCCACTTTTCACCGTCAATAAACGGTTCACGCAGCAAAAACACCGTTTGAAACGGAAGGAGAAATAGGAAACCCAGGAAGAGATACTCTGATATTTTTTTGAGGCTCATACAGAGCTAGGATAGCATAAAAATGGACAAAAAATGCTATAATAGCCTTATCTTTACTGTAACGATTCTGACCAAAATCCCATGAAATTCATCACTTTTTCCGGTGTCGACGGCTCCGGAAAATCCACTCAATTAGAGCTTCTCCAAGAAAAACTCCTGAAGCAAGGTAAAAAAGTGGCCTATTTTCACGCTGTCGAATTTTCGCTAGCTAATCGCATAGCCCGCACTTTCAAAGGCGACAACACTTTTCAACCCGGTCAGGAAAAATCCGTGACGACCGCCTCGTGGTTTTCTGTCATGCTCCGAGTCAAATTTCTCTTTCTCGATATGGTCCGATTTTACTTTTTTCGTCGCACCCTCAGAGCACGGCAGTATGACTATCTTCTTTCAGACCGTTCATTCTTTGATTCCATCATCAACCTCTCCTATCTCGCCCACCGCATCCCTGGATATATCTGGCCGCTCCATCAGATGATAGAGCTCCTTGCACGCTACACGCCAAAAAGCGATGTACGGTTTTACTTTAACATCAGTCCCGAGGCTATCATGGCGCGCGAACGAGTCCCCGAACAAGGTATCGACTACCTTCGTGACAAGATGAAGCTGTTCAAAGAACAAATCGCGGAGTGGAATCTCATCGTCATTGATGCCGAAAAAGACACAGAAAGTATATCTCAAAACATTGAGGATAAGCTCCAGGAAATTGACAGCAAGTAGTCTATGAAAAAATTCTCGCAAGCACTGCTCTGGCTGACGGTATCAGAAATAGTCTTCAACATCGCCGCCTATGTCGTACACTCAGTAGCTGGCCGCGTCCTTGGCCCGGCTGATTATGGTCGCTACGGACTAGTGGTGACCCTAACCACTATGGTCATCGTTCTTATCGGCAACGGTATTCCGACGGCTATGTCCAAGTATCTCAGCGAAGTACTGGAACAAAATCCCAAGAACATTCGCGCCATCAAGCGCAAAGCCGCCGCGCTCCAAGCCATCCTTATCGGGAGCGTCACGGTGTTGTTCTTCTTTTTGGCACCCGTTCTCTCGTGGGCACTGCGTGATCCTTCGCTCACACCGCTCTTTCAGCTTTCAGCCGCTATCATCCCTGCTTTTGCCGCTGCCTCGTTCTATCATCACTACCTGACCGGACTTCATCTCTTCAAACTCCAGGCTATCGTCAAAATCGTGCGCTCCTTCGCTCGAGTTGGCTTCATCGCCCTTTCCGCTATATTTTTTGGACTAGAGGGAGCGGTCGGCGGCTATGTCCTCGCACCACTTTTTACGTTTGGAGCCGCCCTCTTGATCGATATATTCTATATACAGCGTCGTCTCGGGCTCGGTACAAAAACACCTGAGCAGGAAATCTCTTTTCCTACCAAAACCATCCTGGCCTACGCCGGACCACTGACGCTTTTTCTTGTTTTTTATGAACTTCTATTGACTCTCGACCTCTACTTTGTCAAAGCCCTCCTCGAAGATGATCACTTGACCGGACTCTACAACGCCGCTATCACCATCGGTCGCATCCCATACTATCTCTTTGCTGCGCTCGCTATGCTCCTCCTCCCTGCTATTTCCAAAACCACCGCTGAACGCAACACTACAGAGACCACTACCCTCGTCAACAAAGCCCTGCGCCTCATGACACTCCTCCTCTTTCCGATGATTACGCTTTTGGTGCTGTATGCGACACCAATACTCCATTTCTTTTATGGAACACGCTACAGCGGTGCCGAAAACGCCATGAGCATCTTTGCTATCGGGGTAGGATTCCTGACTGTTTTCTATGTCCTTGCCTTTGCACTCAACGGTGCCGGTTTAGTCCGTATCCCGATGCGCCTTTCCTTCTTTGGATTTCTTGCCATAGTGATACTCAATTTTCTGCTCATTCCTTCCTACGGGATTGTCGGCGCAGCACTCGCTGCCACACTGACTGCCCTAGCACTCATGATCGGTATCCTCCTCTACACCGAGACACATTTCCATGTCCGTATTGGTTGGAAGACTGTCCTCCTGTGCTCCGGTGGCGCTCTTACTATCACTCTTCTTAGTCGTTTCTTGCCTACTGGAAATGTCCTATTTCTAGGTTCTGGAGCTTTCTTGTTTTTCTTCTACTTTGCTTTCCTACGGTTTTTTGGTGAACTCTCAGATGAAGATATCGCACCATTCAAAAAACTATTCGTACGTTCCTAAACAACTCTTTTCTTTCCCTTGCTTTTTCAACATACGAGGAATAGACTGAAGCCAACAATGGGTCACGCTCTGAAGATACAAGTATCATCAGCTGTGTGAGTTCTTTCATTTTTTTGCGCTATGCGCAAAAGGAGCGACCATGCTGGACTTCTCCGCTTTTTTCCAACCCTGGCTTGCGTTTGTTGCCATCTTTTCTCAGCCAACCTATATCCAAGAGGAGGGCGAGAAACTGAGCAAGTTGGGGCAGCACCTCGAGCTCCTCGGCAAAGATTACGCCGAAAAGCTGACCAAAACTCTCGCCACGCCACTCACTGGCTGAAAGACAGCGTCTCTCGGCCAAACTACCCCACCCGACTCCTTCACAGGTCTCGGGCTTTTTCTATTCCCAGCGGTAGACATCGATCGGGCCGCGAACGGATGGATTACTCACTCGGATGAGATTTCGTTTCATGTAGTCTTCGGCATCACCGGAAAAATAGTCATAATCATTATCCGAGAGGATGATCCAGCCGGTGGCATGTTCACGCATAACCTGTTCCAATTGCGCCAGTGAAAACTTTTCTCGGTTAATCTCGTCCCCCAGATCAATAACCGGTACTTTAGCGCCTGACCAGTAGTAATTGCGCACATTACGCGTAATGAGAACATCGCTCTCCTGTTTATTTTTCTTGAAATAATCGAACACTTTCCGGTAATTCGGATTACCACCGGAAGATGTCTCATGATAGGTATTGTTTTCTTCCAAAAAATATCCCCAATTCGGCAAAAGTACCCCTGCCAAAAGCAGTACCGTCAGTACTCCTTTTTTCCCAAAGTGCGGAAATGAATCCTTGATAAACTGAATGATGCCATATATACCCACTGCCGAGAGCAACAGAACAAACGACTGAATAAAAAAGATATACTGCGGACCGGCATTGCGCCGAAAGAACCAAACCGCCAAAGCAAGCGGTACGATAGCGGAGAGAGTGACAAAGAGCGCTTCTTTTTCTTTTCCTAAGCGTCGGAACAACACAAAACTTCCAAAGCCTGCTATAAGGACGCCCAACAGTGGATGTGCAAAGTCACGCAGTACGTAGCCAAAGTATGAGTAGTGATCGTCAAACCACACGAGACTGCCAAAACCAAGCCGGACGAGTTTTGGGAAAAATATCACGGCACAAATAACAGACAGTATTCCCAATCCGACTGTGACACTGTACTTGTTCTTGAACGTCCCCTCTCTTTTCCAAAGTATCATCATCATGACAAATACGTAGAGACCAAACACTGGGATAACACTAAGGGAAAGCCCGTGCACCTGCGCGTTCACCCATGCGAGCACCAAAAGCGGCAACAGATACAAAAAGTTCAAGCCCGTTTTTTCCCACGCCTTTTGGAGCCAGAGGATCTTGCCACGATACCGTGTTTCAAAAAAAGCAAACAGCGTGGTTGCAAACGCCAAATACACCGGCAAAAACATGGCGTACATACGCAATCGCCGATCAAAAATAATGGCCGAGATGCTGACAGCAAACAAAAATGCCGCCAAGAGTCCGATCGACTTCTTGCAAGTATAGAAATATCCGGCCCAAAATATCACCACCATAGAAAGCACCCCCCAGAAAACACTGACCAACCGAGCCGTACTTTCGGTCGGTGGCAAAGCATGAAACAACTGAGCTACCTGCCACTTGTAGATCGATGCCCGTTCATCGCGAGCCATGTTTTCATTCATGTCCGCCGGTTTCCCAAAATTGAAATCCCAGGCTTGCCACTCGCCAGTCTGAAAATACCCATAACTCGAGTTCATATCAAGAAATTCATCGGCAACAAAAGAGTTATTGCCCAAGTCATACAAGCGTAGTCCTGCCCCGAGCACTACGATAACAAGCAGGTACTGCCAAGCTTTATTCCAAGTCATCTTCATAATGTTACTTCCATTCAATTATCTATTTTAGAGATCTTCATCGGTTTCATCGAAAGCGTCATCATCACGATCTTGTGCAGATTGTTTCGAGAAAAATTCCCGCCAGGTATAGCGCGGCAAACCCTGAGAATCATTGGGCTTTTCTTTGGAAAAATCCTGGCGTACACCCTGAACAGCCTCGGGTTTCGGTATCAATTCAATTACCACAAGTGTCCCGAAAGAAACTGTTTCTCCCATCGTATAGCTCGACTCATACTTCTTGAGGGCATCCCCGAGATCCGATTGAGCACGCAGAATCATGTAGTACACTCCCTGTTCGTATATGCCATCAAACCCAAGAACAGCGTTCTCAATACCACGTTTTTCCAAGAGATACTTGAGAGCACGCCGATACTGTGGTTCGCTCCACATATAGACCGGATACCCTGTTTCTTGTGAGCGCTTTTCTAGAAAATCAACTATAGCATTCTGTTGTGAAAGTGTTACCCGAATACGCTCTTTGAGGATGCGATCCGGCGGACTGTCTATAGCCTCTGTCCCAGCCAACGACAATTCTCGAAATCGTTCGCCCAAAGAAAGAAGGTTACTCCCAACCAAAAAGATAAGAATACTCCCTACTGTGAAAAATCCAACTGCTTTTATACGTGACTCAGTCAAAACGGTTAAACCAGAAAGAAGGAGTCCAATCAGGATAAAAAATACCGGTCCGGAGATAAGAAAAAAACGTGGCACCATGTCATAGGCTAGTGGTAAAAACAAAACAAACGTTACTCCGATCCAGATCAGCGTCAGCAACAAAAAGTCCGAACGCTTCTTCTCTGTTTCTCGAAAGAGAGACCAGCCGAGCATCAGGAGTCCGCTTCCAAACGCTAGCACTGCCGCTACACCATACCACTTCCCTCGATCACAGCGGGCATCACAGGCCCAACCGATAGCCTTGCCCTCTTTGGTTCCGAGCACAATAACCGGAAACGTCGCCCGTTCAAAACCGGTAGTCGCTACCAATCCATAGAGCGCGTGTTCAGAAAATCCACGCAGTCCTTTTTCCACAAAGGAATGCTTATTTTTGGAAGATTTTTCTGTCACTGCATTGATAAATGCCTTGGCATTGGCAAAATCTGTCTCCGTTTCATTGAGAAGCATCGGCAGATACAATGCTCCGACAACCACAACTACTCCAGCCCAAGCTCGCCATGAAAATCGTGGACGCTTCAGAATAAGAAACAAACCCGCTATCACCGGCAGAGAAACAAACGCCAAGAAATGAAACTGCATCGCCAGTGCCAACGCTCCCACAGCAAGGATAAACCAACGTCCTGGTCTCTTTTCTTCTCCATCAACAGACCTGAGCAATGCAAAAAATCCCAGCAACAAGAAAAACGGAATGAGGTTGGGATTCCAAGCAAAACGGCCATACATGACAAAAAATTCCGAAACGGCAAACAGAAGCGTCAGACTACTCGCGAGAAACAAAGAAAAATATCGTCTCAACAACAAGAAAAACACTCCGATAGATGCTGTTGAAAGAAGCATCCCGAGAGCAGCTATACCGGCCGGTGTCCCGCCAAATATGAGCGCACTCCAATATTCCAGATAATAAAATGCCGGGGGCAAACGAAGCGTCGTGCCGCCAGCCTTGGGACCAAGGAGTGGTAAATCAAAAAAATCCCCTCGTAATCCATCATCCACAATGCGGGCATCCCGTGCCTGATCCAGCTCAAAATGGAGCCAATCAGAAAAATGATAGGAACGGAGAAAAAACCCGAAGCCAATACTAGCCACGAGAACCGAAATAACGAGCCATTTTTGAGAAAGAAAAATATTCACGGCGTGCTTCCTTTTTTTTACCTTTTACGCTAGGATAAGAGGGAACTTTCCTTTATTCTAGGACACTTTTAATCCTCTTACAAGCCTCCGGGCAACCCTATGGGTGATTTCTTTGACTCTTCTAAAAATCGAGTTTTTTCAGCGCTTTCAGCGGGTATTGCCCTGACAACGCTCTTTTTTATTGCCGCCCAGGTGAAAATACTCACTTTGATAGATCTTGGGCTCCAAAATGACGTTTTTTACCTCCTTTTTCCTATCCTCGGTATCCTGTCGGTGGGGGCGATAGCCTACTTTGCCAGTTCTTTTGACTGGAAGCGAGAACTCACTACGCTCCTCCTTGTTTTTCTTCCAGGCGCCCTTATCCTCGCCTACGGTCTCAGTGCTTCCAAAAATTTCCACTATATTTTCATGCTGGCTCTTGGCGGGTATGTTATTCTTTCCGGCATCGTTATCGCCGCTCGTTTTATCACCCAAGAACGCCTCCTCGGTGAAAAAGACAACGCAGCACTTTCTACCAAAGAATGGCTGCGAGCCCAAGGACTGCCAGCGCTCCTCCTCGTGCTATTTTCGACAACCCTCTTTTTTTCCTTCGCTTTTCACCGACTGACTGAATACGCTGCTGTCGACGAACCACTCTGGTTTGATGGACGTATCAACAAATACTGGAAAAACATCGGGGAACGTGACTGGCGCGGTACCAACATAAGTGACAAACCTGGTATCACCGTTGCCATCGCCTCTGGTCCCGGACTGTGGTTCAAATCGACCAAAGATTACAAAACCATGCACAAAGGAGGAGAAGTTATCAGCCTGAAAAATGATGTGGAGAGTTTTTATCTTGCCTACCG
Organism: uncultured Bdellovibrionales bacterium; assembly: GCA_964491155.1. Classification (GTDB taxonomy): domain Bacteria; phylum Patescibacteriota; class Minisyncoccia; order Moranbacterales; family UBA1568; genus UBA1568. The sequence continues at coordinate 27,362 of CAZBFG010000011.1, forward strand.
CCTCCCACTCCTCATCGTTATCACTCTCATTCTGCCACTTTTTTATTTCTTCCTCGAACGACTCCTCGGAAGAAGGGATGCCCTCATGAGCTATGTCCTCATCGCTACTTCACCGATACTCATCGGTATGAGCAAGATTATCAACCCCGATGCTCTCTTATGGCTCTTGGCACCGCTCTCGCTCCTCTCCTACCTGGTATTCCTGAAGCGCCGTTCCTTTCGCTATCTTATTTTTTCCGGTATCTTCCTCGGCCTCACACTCCTTACCAAATATGTCGGCAATATTTTGTTTGTCTTTTTTCTCGGCCTTATCTTTCTCGAATACCTCTACCAGCCAAAAAATGCCGCCATCGCCTTTGCCGACTATCTGAAACGCTCCCTCAAACACTTGGCGCTCCTCAGCTTTGCAGCATTGACTACATTCTACATACTGTTCCCGGCGGTTTGGGTCAAGCCCTACAAGATACTGACCGGCACCGTTTTCAGTCAGGCCTTTGAAAAGGTAGCACCCCTCTTTCTTGTTCTGATCAGCCTTATCCTCATGGATCAGTGGTTGAATCGTTCCCGTTTCACCACCACATTCCTTGGATTTCTGCATGAGCGAACTCGTCAGGGCATCGCACTCATTATTGGTGGCGGATTTTTCTTGGCGCTTGCTATCACGGTGTTCAACACCTGGTCCGGCATGAGCCTGTATCAGTTTACCGAGCTACTTGCCTCACCCAAAACCATTGCGGGGAAAAGTGATCTCCTCGGAGCATTCCTCACCAATTTTTACCCCTTTATCTTTGGAGTCACCCCCCTTATTTTTGTCTCTCTTTTTCTTGCGCCATTCTTTTTCTTGAAACGCCGCTTTGTCGAATCGACAACACTCCGCACATCGCTCTACCTCATCATCTTTATCCTGCTCTACTACATCGGCACTACTGTCAACAACGTGGCTGCTATTGTCCGCTACCAGATCATGCTCTTCCCACTGGCGGCTATCATCGCCGGTATCACTCTCGGGCAGGTCGTGAGATTCCTCCGTGCCAGGTACCAGCTCCATATACCCTCTCCGGTACTGGCAGCATCCATAGCGACATTCCTCGGCACTCTCACCCTCATCAGCACGCCTTTTCCTCTCTCGTACGCCTCGTCATTTCTCCCTGCTTTGTACCACACGGATGTCAAAGACATGGGCGCCGGGAGTTATGAGGCCGCGCAGTACCTGAATAGTCTTCCTGATGCCAAAAACATGATGATTTGGACAGACAAAGACGGTGTCTGCAAGTTCTTTGTCGGCAACTGTTCACGTGGTCGCAACTATTCCATGCTCCGCGAACGCGGTCTCGACTATATCGTCGTTTCCGCCGGACGCGAAAGCCGCACGACCAAAATGATGGGCGGCGACATCGCCAACGAAAAACCAGGCATCATCCGTTTTGACCAATACTATCAAAAAAGCAATTCTGCCCACGAAATACACATCAACGAACGTCCTACTCACTTCGTCAAAATCTTCAAATTCTCAGAATAATATTCCTTCTTCATGTTCAAAACGCTTCTCCCTCTCATACGCGCACACATCTACAACATCGCTCTCGCTCTGGTCATCGGTACCTATTTTTTCTTCGGAATGCAACATATAGGTCAGTTTGTCACAGCCGATGAACACTACTGGGTCTACGAACGGATTCCCCAATACTGGGAAGCTTGGGCCGATGGCGAATGGAAAAAAACCCTGATCAATGACAAACCTGGGGTCACACTCGCGCTCATTTCCGGCGTTTCACTCCTCTTTGAACCAGAGCCACAGACACATCGTTCGGAAAACAAAGACCGAACCCTTGTCTATGATGTAAATAAGAGTGAGCAACTCTATACTGCTTTTCGTTTCCCCCTCCTCATCGGGAATGGTCTTATTATCGTGTTTCTTTTTTATGTCATCAGCCGTCTCACGACTCGTTTTATCGCGCTCCTCTCCGCCACGCTGATAGCGCTGTCCCCTATCCTCCTGGGTATTTCACAAATCGTCAATCCGGACACTCTCCTGTGGTCAATTGGTGGAGCGGCACTTTTTTCTTATTTTACATTTCTCACCCTCAAGGAACGGAAGTTTTTTTGGTTTACCATATTCTTTACCGGTTTCGCTCTCCTCACTAAATACGTGGCTTTTATCCTCTTGCCTCTCTATCTTGCTATCGCAATTTTAAAATTCTTTACTTCACAGAAAGAAACCGCTGACGCGTTGATGAGCGACCTCTTCTCCTGGGGGAAGATTACTCTGGGATCAACCATCATACTCGTCGCATTTCTCCCTGCCCTCCTCGTTGATGCCAAGTACATCGCCGAAATCGTTGAAACCATACCAGACAAAGCTGAACTCTCACTCTTCGCCGGATCTTTCCTTGCCCTCTTTTTATTTGATGTTTTCATTCTGAAAAAAAGGCTCCTCCTCTCACTCAAAAACTCTCCTCTCCGTAAACTTTCTTGGACTCGTGTTCTTTCACTGCTTTTTCTCAGTGTTTTTATGGGACTTATTATCGTCCGCATATTCTTTCCGGAAACCACTCTCTTTACCGGTATTCCCTTTGATATCAAAGACCTAAGTGACGCCCGCTACCACGCCGGTATCCCTCATTTTTTCGAATCATTCATCCTCGAATGGAATCCACTTGTTTTTTCTCTGACACCTGTGGTGCTCCTAGGATTTTTTCTTCTCACCCTGCTTCATATACTCTCTCAAAAACAGTCTCGCTCATTGCTCGTCGGAACACTCCTGTTCTTTTTCCTGACCTACAGTATCCTCCTCATTGTTTCCAACACCCTCACGACACCCCGCTACAGCATCCTCCTCTATCCTTTCTTCTCTTTTTTGGCCGCCCTCGGATTTTCCTCACTCTTTAGCCTGTCTTCCCGTGCCAAATACGCCGTCTTTGCCATGGTCTTTATCGGCTCGGTCATCAGTCTGGCACAGAGTGCCCCGTTTTACTTCAACTATACCAACGCTTTTCTGCCAAAATCCGCCCTTATTCACGATGCCTGGGGCTATGGTGGGTACGAAGCTGCCCAGTACCTGAACAGCCTCCCTGGGGCAAAAAATCTCACTGTTTGGATCGATTATTATGGTGTCTGTGAGTTTTTTGTCGGTCGCTGCCTCAATGCCTACACTTTTGATGGAAACACCATACAGCCCGATTATTACGTCCTCACACGACGTGGCAAGATGCGCTACATGTCACGCGCCGATCGCTGGGAACGCCTCTCCGGACTGACCGCCCACAACTACTACGGCATCACCAATCCTGCCTGGCAGCTCGAAATCGGTGGACGACCTGGTAACTTCATCAAAGTCGTCAAAGTGGAGAAGTAGTCATTTGTCTGATACTGCTTTACTTTTCAAGTACTGAGGCAAGGCAATGAAAGAAATGAACATCTGAATGAAACGTGAGAGGAGTGCCGCGGTCACGGCTGTTTCGACACTCACTCCAATCAATCCAAAAAATACCACGTACGCCCATTCTTTGATCCCGATATTGCCGATAGAGATGGGGATACTCGATACTATCACCACCAAAAAGATAACTGCCAGAAATGACAGAAAAGGAATATCATTTCCGAGCGCCTGAAACAGCGTATAGTTCGTGAGTCCTACTCCGACAAAGACAAACAGCGCTGCTCGCACGCTTGTCTCTGTCCAAATTTTTTTAGTGGTATAAAAAACAATTTCCTGAGAAAGACGTCGCACTTTCTGAAATGGGATTTTTTCTACCAAACCCTGAAACCACGGCTGGCCGTGAAGGATGGTCAGCATGAGATCGAGCACCAAAAAGGCAAAGAGTGCGAGCAATGTTATCAACAGAGGCATACTGGTGAAGACGTACTCCCACAGCACAAAACTGAGCACCAGCGCCAAAAGAGCGGTCGTGAAGAGACCGATAAATCGATGAAACACAACCGTTGAAAGCGCGGCCGCCCGAGCGCCGGTCTTTCGTGCCAGCCACAGTCCCCGATAGGCATCTCCACCAATAGTTGAAGGCAAAAAGTTGTTGATAAACGCCCCGGTCATAAAAGCAAAAAATCCCTCTTTCAATCCAAAAGAAAGCCCCTTGTACCGGGCGATGTTGCGCCAATTACTCACCGAGATGATATTCCCCGCTATTTGCAGCAGCACATACACAAAAAGGAGTGCCCACGACACTTCTACCAACTCCGTTTTGACCACGGACCACTCCACTCGCTCAATGAGCCAAAAAACCAAGGCGAGCGTCACCGCCACCTTCCCAATGGTGATAAGATTCTTTTTCATACCAAAAGTATACCAGAAATAGAAAAACAAGCCTATTTTAAAGCTTTTTCCTATGGAACCATTGACAGAACAGAATTTTTGGAGTATAATGGTCTGTCACGGGAACCGTGACATTCGCGTCAAAAGCCGTAGTTTAGGTTCTTTGACAATTCCCACTGATATCCCAATAGATTCGTCTCCTGAAAGTCAGGAGAAGTAATGAGTTTATTGGCGAATCAAAACTCAGGAGAAACACCGTGAGTGCTCGTAGCACCTTTCTTTCCCGTCACAAATTTGCCCTCATCATCCGGGTTTTCTCAACCGACCCGGCCGGCGTGGAGCAACAACGGCAAGCCACTCGTGACCTGGTGGATCGGGCACTGGCCCTGACTTACAACGGCCAACCGGTAATCTCGACGATCACCATCGCCATCCCCAGTTCCCCCGCCTTTGCCAACTATGACTGTGGCCTCACCGTCAAGGTGCTGTTGCAAGAATTCGATGGCTGGCGAGACAGGGATCGTCCGGTGTTCGTGAGAGCCCACCGTCTCGGTGACCAGTTCGTGGATGTGTTCAACGGTGAACTCAACCACCTGGCGCGGAAGGGGTTCCATTATCTCCTTTCGATTTCACCGTCCGTCAGGGACTACGTCAACGACACTGAGATGGCCAAGGTCATCCAGGCTTGTCACCGTGGTGCCAAGTTCGGCGGACTCATCCTGCCGCAAGTCGAGGGGGTGGCCTGTGGCTTTCTCGGCAACATGTGGAGTTTTCTCCATATCGACGAAGCAGCTCAAGCCGGTGGCTACCACCACTGTGCGAGAGACATTCCGATGGACCAGCTGACATTCACGTCAGTCCGTCATCCGGACAACAAGGAACTGGCTATCCCTAGGAAAGGCGTCGAAGAAACGCCTCTCATCGCTGAGATGATTCGGCGGCGCAAGGACTCGAGCGGAGCACTCCCACGGGAATTCTTGGCCCCGATCCTCCCTGAAGCTTGGGAACAATGGCAACTGCCAGACAAAATCGACGGCTATGTTGCCTATCACCAGCTCAAGGTCCGGTCCAAGTGGCTCAGGCAAAAGTCATACTTGACCGAAAGAGGGCTGACCTTCAATGATGTACGTCGGTCAGTGATGCCGGGCTACCGTCTCGAAGACTACGCCAGCGACGGTCGTTACGAACATCTCGTATCAGCCATCCAGGCTACGGGTTACCCGCTGTAACGCCAAAACCTGACCCACGGGTCAGGAAAAACGAAAGGCCATGAAC
>CAZBFG010000012.1:0-31142 GCA_964491155.1 uncultured Bdellovibrionales bacterium
TGGCGATGATAGACATGATGTTTCTGCCCCAAGTCATGAGACGATTGCCTCCGACGATGATGTGGCAGATGGTACAGGGATCGGTTTCGATTTCTCTCGTATTGGAGTCATCTGTGTTTCGTCCACAGGGGACGAGGGAGGAGGAGGCGGTTACGCCACCGCCCGGAAGTCCTCCTCCGGCATTCTGCCTAACGAGACAGCAACTCCCCAGGTTATTGTTACAGGTACCGACTTTTTCCTTGCCTCCTGCGCAAAAGGTACCAGACTCACAGGCAGCATTGGGAGTAGCACAGCTGGTATCGGCATCGAGATTGTCACAGATCTTTTTGCCCGGGAGTTCATCACCACAGTTATTGAAACAAGTATCGAACGTACACTTTTCATCGGCACAGGTATTACTTGGTGTACAGATGGTATTTCTCACTGTGACAGTGACTGATTTTGTACTGGAAGCAACACCGGCTGCATTGAAACACTGGAGTGAATACGACGTTGTGGTCACCACGTCTTGAAAGGAACTCCCGTTTCCTACAGGAGTCTTGTCACCAATCCAGCCACCGGAGGCAGTACAACGTGTCGTACTGGAACTGCGCCATGAGAGTTTGACTACACCAGGGTTATCCAGAGTGGTTTTATCGACAGTGAAGGAGGTGATAGTTGGAACGCCCGGGGTATCGCTACAATTTTTGGTGCCAGGTATCGCTACACCACAACTATTGAAACAAAACTGGTTCGGACACCGAGTAGCAGCGCATGAATTGTCACAGCTATCGCTTGGTGGTGGGGTGGTTCCGCCCCCATCACCAGGAGGAAGAGGAGTGCCGCCCCCACCACCTCCACCGGAGTCACCATCACAAGCCAATCCTGGAGGACACACGCCATTGACTGTGATATATACCACTGCCGGACGACTGACATTGCCTGCTCCATCTCTACAGGTCAAGTTAATCGTATCACTCGTATCATAGGTAATCTCAGCAGACTGGCCATTCGCTGCAATACCATTTACGTCACCATGATTTCTACTGGTAGCATCACAAAAAGTAGCACCACCACCAGATGCCCACTTGAATTTGAAAGACTCACTCGCTGTGACGGATATCTGTGATTTACTGGAGGACGAAAACGAAAATGGAGCCGTATCGATAGTAAAAATATCAATATGTGGGTAGTTTGTCCTATCAACATTGGATACAGAAACTGTTCTTACTTCACGAAGCGGATTAAATCCTATATTCGGCCCATCCATCCCAACTGGTATGCACGTGAGAGTAATTTGAAAACTATCTGAGATAGATGACACCGTGACGCTGCCCGTCCCGGGCTGATCATAAAAATTCCTATTAGCAGGATTTTGAAATGATTGAAATACAAACACCCTACAAGAAGAAGCGTTTGAAACCCAAGAAACAGTAAAGGGCTGGAGTGCTACCACCTGCTGTGGTGCATAGGTGAGAGAAGTAATCGTTGGTGAACCGGCTACATGATTGGCCATGGCCTCCCCAGGAAATACACCGAGCACGACAAACACTGCCGTGACGAACCACACCGTCCCAACCATACTCACTTTTGTTCCCATAGGTTTTTCATGGTAATAAAACTTTTTTTGTTCCGCCTTCATACACCCAACAATATTTCTTACCCAAACAACCGCGCCACCTGAGTCACCAGTACCAAAGCACCCAAAGCCACAGCGATACCAATGAGGGAGTAAATGACAATGGATTTCCCGGTCTTCATGCGTTCTTCATCTCCTGCAGAGAGGAGGTACATGAGTCCTCCTACTACGAGCATGATGATAGCGATGATACCGACGACGGAGAGGAGGAAGTTGAGAGCTGTTTGGAGGATTTCCAGGAGGGTCTTGGCTCCAGCGACGTCACTCCCATCTACGGTTCCCCAACCGAGGATGTCTCCGATTTGTTTGAGGAAGGATGGTGCTGCTAAGGCCAGGGCCAGACCAATGAGGGAGGCAGTAATGATCATCTTGCCAGTACCGAGCTTTTTCTCATCGCCAGCGGCAGTCATATAGACCAGAGAGCCGATGACAATCATGATAAGAGAGAGGATAGCGATGATACCCTGGAGGAAGCCAAGGATAGAGTTGAGGAGACCTTCGACCGTGTTGAAGCTAAGGGGATTAGTGATGTTGATGAGACCGGCTTCTACATCCGAAGGAACAGCAAATACTATATCAGCAGAAAATAAAAAAAGTCCCCAACCAAACAGTATACCAAACACCACCACCGAACACCTCCTCGTTAGTTTCATATAATCTTCCTAAAACACTTTCCATCTAAAAAGTCCTCATCTTTTTCTTTCGCATCATGAAAAACCCACCAAGTGCAAGGAGGAGAATAATTGTTCCAACAAGACCTACTCTCAAAAAGAATGACACATTACCAAATATCCCTTCTGACAGGCTCCCCTGATTCATTCCGAACCGCTCGGACTTGATTGGAAAATTCACAGCCACTATTTTTTGATCAAGCACCGTCCCACTCTTGTCTTGCAACATAATTCGCACGGCATTGGCACACTGACCCTCTGGCGGAAACACAATACTCAACCGTTCTACCGTTCCAACAACCGGTGCGTTCTCCACTAAAACAGCACATTCATTTCCGGCGGCATCTTCCATAACCACTCGCAGTGACAGCGTATCCGGTTGCAGTACCTGCCCTTCCGATAAGACGGTATCTACTGTCAATTCAGCTGGTGTTTGCCACAGGTACTGTTCCTTGTCAAAGATTACCGCGGCAATTTTTGCTGACAAAGCATTCCCCTCAATAACTCCCGAGAACGCAGCTTTCGTGATCAGTACTTCCCCTGTCTCCTTGTTCATAACAGAAAAAGTATACTGGTACTTTCCTGCTTGAAAAACAGCCGGGAATGAAAGCGTCACATCTCCGGACTCTTCCCCTTTCACAGAGACATCCCCTCCAGAAGAAGCAATAGCCACACCATCAAACACCTGCTTGCCCAGCACGAACACCGAAAGCTCTGTGTCTGTAGCGGCACCAAGTACCTCACATACGATCGTCGTGGCTGTTCCGCTTGTCTGAACAAAGGTAGCTTGGTCACTTATCTCAGCTCCCGGCGGAAAACAATCCAGAGAAAGAGTAGGGTCTGTCTCCGCTGCCTGAGCCCCATGATAGGAGGAGCCCAGCCCAAACAACACCACATTCAACATTGCAAGTCGGAAAAGGAAATACTTTTTTGTCATATGCTTTATTTTTTCCCTGATTATTCAATTATGGCGATACTTCCTTCCAATTGTAATCACAGGAGCGAGTGCCGGGACAATTCTGCTCTTGACCACAAAGGGCATCCGTAAAGGTGTAGTCACTCCCGACACAAGTATTGGAAATTTCTGTGGCATGATCATCACAAGTATCGTTTGGAACACACGCTGTGGCACATATCGTTCCATCCCAGAACGCCGTCGCTCCGGCGCAGGTCGCTCCAACTGAAGCAGTATCCAAGTCCGATCCATTATGTACGAATGTAAAGGTGCTACCACCAGCCGCCACATGAGTCATTGGTCGGGTCAGATTAGCAGTCGGAAGCACAATCGGATTAGTATCAAACTCTACTCCATCTTGGCGGATAGAAGCTGGTCCCGTGAGGTCGGCACTGGTCCAGGAGAGAGGAACAAGACAGGTAGAGGCGTTGTCGGCAATCTGACAAGTGCCGACAGTCAGCGTAGCCGATGGAGCAGCAGGGACGATGACCGTAATCCTTCTATTCCTGATTCCAGTGGATATACCGCTCGCATTCCAGCATTCGATGGAGTAGGTAGTCGTCACAAGTGGAGACACTGGCATATTCCCGCCAGTCGGCGCCACCCAAGTATTGGTCCAAGGAGCACCTCCCCCACTCGCCCAACAAGATGTCACGTCAACTGAAGGCGTCCAAGTAAGAGTACTCGAATTACCCGCTATAATACTCGCTGAACTGGCACTCAGGCTCACGGAGGGGCCATCACAGGTTTGGGTTGCCAAGTCCCATGTATATCCGGCTCTACAGTGATACTCACATTTCCGTGCGGTGTTCGAAGCAGACCACCGGTAGGAAACATTTTGTATCAAATTAGTAGTATCTCCACTCGACCACATACTCGTATTAGCTGGTCGGGTACCCGTACAGATGAATCCCGAAGTAGAAGCACACTCATTTCCATCCCAAGAGAACCCATTATTACAGAAATACTGACATTTAGCAGAGGTGTTGGTGGCCGAATAGGTATACTGCGTATCAACAGAGAGACCAGTATCATCACCAGCGTATACCGAAGCATTATTTGACATCGGCGTCCGACAACGGGGACCTGTAATTGCACTAAACGTAGCACTGATGGTATGATTGGCCGTAACATTAGAGAACGTATAGTTCCCAAGTGCTCCAACACTCACATTATCGACACGTACATCATTTCTCGCATAACCAGTCGATGGAGAAATCGTAAATGACTGACTCCCTCCGGCGACAACACCAATAACCGGTCCAATCGGTGATATGGAACCGCCGGGTCCGGCAGTCACCGTTACAGTGTAGGTCGTCACTGCACAAGTACTCGGAGCATCTCTATTTACAGTACCACTATAGCTTCCTGATCCGCTCAACCCAGTGGCACGCACCGAGTAGCTATGGCTCGATCCGGCGGGCGAGGCGGTATGCACATATGATGTACTCGCTCCATTGTAAATAATCGTTGACCCATCACGCAGCTGATAGCTCGTTGCGCCGGAAACACTCCCCCAAGAAAGCGTGATCTGATCTGTGTTGCAGGCACCGGCCGTAGCAGTGAGTCCCGATGGCGTATCGCCACCATCACCGGTATTGCAACATCCTCCACCAGTAGGAGGAGCAGCACTAACAATAATTCTCACAGAGTCTGTAGCAGCTCCATTATTACAACTTATAGTATACGTATTAGTAGTGCCCGCCCCCAGGGTTGCAGCGGAAAAAGACCTACTTCCCGTAAGGCTCGTGGCAGGAAGCATCTGCGGACCACTAATGGTGCAATTCGACGCACCGCCACTCGCTGTCCAATCAATACGTGCCGATCCCGTTGAGCTGATGGTTACGTCTGGACCGGTAGCTTGCGCTACATGGTCGCGTCCCGTAATAAAAGAGATGATTTTTTTCCAGAGACTTTGCTGTTCATAGGCAGTAACAAGACTCGCTGTAATCCGTGCAGTCGGAGCAGCAACCGGGTCCACAATCAAAGTCCGTACTACCGAGGTAACCGATCCACCGACACCATCGGTACAAGTAATCTGTTGTGTATACGTACCAGGAGTATTTATAGCAGGAAAAGTGCCTGGTGCCGGGCGACTGGAAGGCACCAGTCCGTTAATGAGATGCTGAGGATTAGCCGTACAGCCGCCGCCGTTATCTCGAGTAGGAGGAACACCCGTAGAGGTCCAGGTAATGGAAGAGGTTTGTCCGACAGTAATCCTGTTAGGAGAAAAATCATTCAAGGTAATACCGAGGGCAACATTTGCTTGGCAGATTGTGTTATTCCATGTGGTACCAACTGCACAACTTGCTCTGACAAGATTCGTCGTGGCCAACACGGTGCCATTTACTCCGCCATCATGAATACGATAACACCCGGTACCGTACGGAACATAAACATTTCCCGTCCTTTGAAATCCATTGCCCGATGCTAAAAAAGTATTAGCACAGTTCGTTAAAGTGGCCGTAGCCTGCGTTAGGTTCCCCGTTTGCCAATCAATAGTGGTATTACATCCAGCTTGTCCAGCCGCAATATAACAGTCTGCAGCACTCATGAATGTTCCCCAAGCAGGGGCAGTCACCGTAAAGTTCACCCAGGCACCAGTATTGTCGCTCTCGTTTGACTCTGCTACCTCATTTTGGGTATCCGCATTGAATCGAAAGCGATGGTTGCCTGCTGGAGGATTGGAAATACCGGGAACTGGGCCGCCAATCAACTTGTTACTGTTAGCACTCATCGCTCCCAGTCTCACGCCACCATCAGCACTATAGGTTGCAAAGCTACCATCACGATTCCAATCAATATCGATAGTGGCTCGACCAGCCTGTGCTACAGCGGCATCTGGCGAATTGTATACAAAACCAGAGAAGATTACCGTACTAGTCGTTGTAAAACTCGGAGCGGGATCATTCCATGTATTGAGATTAGGAAGAGGAGCAGGGGGAGCTGTGACACTGAGACCACCCTGGGTATAGGCCGGTGGCTGCCCACCAGTTCCATAGCTATACCCGCCCAACCCTCCAGTAATGTTGATCGAAAATGTCCCGGATGCTGGTGCCATCACTCCCGTTGCAACATCAAGCAGGTCATAATCGCCCATTGGGTAAGTACTCGGAAACAAATCACCCGAACTCATCCCGGTCGTATTGTTTCGAAGACTAATATACGGGTCGAGCATTCCAATGGCTCGATCTCCTGGAGAGACAGTAATATGTAGCTTGATTTCTTCACCAGGATTGAAAGTAGTCTTCATAGGTTCGACAGTCAAATTCACCCATGTGTCCATACAAATTTGACAAGAATTTGACCAAAGCTGCCATGACACCGCCTTGACATCGTGCGTATTCCACCCAAAAACACCCCATCCAACGAACATCAGGAGCAGGGCTGGCCCAACCATATGGACACGCCGAAAAACCAGTCCCAGTATGACCAGTACCACCAAACCACCCACCACGAACGCCGGCCAATTCCACGAACGAATAGGGCTCGGCGTCTGTATCACTGACTGAACAGCCGGATTTGATTCTACTCTTCTCACAACTGTATCCAAAACTTCCCCTGCGGGTGTTTCGAGTGTGACGGTCAGTATCGGCATCGGACAATCGATAGCCATCGACATTTTGCCCTCGACAGCATTACCAACAACTGACTCTGAAAAGGGTTTTGTGCACTCCTCACCAGCTGAAACCAAACGAGCACGTACGACCACGGGGTCATCCGTCAATCGGCGCACGGTCACCAGAAGTGGCCACTCTTCTCCCTGCTTGAATGAACCACTCAGTTCAGTCAGCCTCTCTATATTGCCACCCTGACCAGAAAGTACCAGGCGTGTTCGTACGGGCAAGCCCAGTACCACTCCCTCTTCATCCATCAGTACTACTTCCAATACATAGGATCCTGGTGTCTCAGAAATTGTAACCGGGAGAACTAACTCTTCCTCGTTTGATATGTTGGTCACCTGCTTGCCAATCACCGGTTCGGAACTGTATTTTCGATCAGTGAGACGTGCTACCGCAGTCACCTGGGCCGCCCCGTCCCCTACACCATCCACTCGACAGCGTATATCGACTTGATTCAGTGCTCCGGCAGCCACCTTGAGTGAAAATTGATCCAGAGACATATCACCTAAACGACACTCTTTGAGTGTGAGACTTCGCTCTGACTGAATATCAACTTCTAGAGCGAGTTTGGTCACTCCAGTACTCACTGGCCGATCCTCACTCACACCAAAAGCTACCCGGTACTTTCCAGCCGGCAAAGATGGAATGGGGGTAGTTACTTCTACTGATTGCTCGCTCATCGCCCGCAGTGTCAACACGTCTCCCATAGCGACAGAGTAAGCGAGCCTACCACCTAACATGGGATCATCGTTTATTTGATAAAACTCCGCCCCCACCCGCGCATGCAGTTCTGTTGCTGTAGTATTCTTGAGCTGAGCGGAAAAAACGATTTTACCCTCCGCTGCCACTCCCTGAACCGCAACGATATCAATGGGAGACCGGAGAGAAACAACTTCTTCTCCTGATGATGTATTGTTTTCCATCACTACTTCATCTGCGGCCAACGCAGTATGAACTGAAAAAAAACACAGAACTAAAAATCCCGCTATCTGTCTTATAGTACGCATATAAAAAATATTTTTGTTTCAATTTCTCCTTAACAATATTGTACCATGCTTGTGAAAAAAAAAGAACCCGCGACCCTGAAACTTCCAGGGTGCGGGTATTGTGCTACTGCCAAAGCCTCACGGCTTGGACACCCTTGAGTCAGGGCGATCCAAATTCGACGATGCCCTTCGGGAAGCTGTTCATGCCAGTGATGACACGCGTCACCGTGTCGCCATTGATCACCGACACCGACCCACCTTGGTAATGGGCATTCGTGACCCAGAGTTCATTCCCTACCAAAGCGAGATCGAGCGGACCGTACTCCGGGCTAATCGGAATTCGCTTCACTTCCTGGCGGGTAGCCAAGTTGTAGACAAACACGTTCCGGTAGCCGTCCGAGATGTAGAAGCGATTCTTCGCCTCATCGAGCACGATGTTTGTCGGGCGCTGATTGTCGCGCTCGTCGTACCCGGCAAGCGGATAGGTCTCTGCTCTGTTACTTCCTGACTTCACTATGGACAGCGATTTGTCGCCACCGTTTATCACATACACGTCTCCCGACGTCTTGTGAACCGCGAAATCGACCGGCACCGAACCCACCGCCACGGTGTGCTCCAGAGCGAGCGTCGTGGGGTGAAATACCCGAAGTTCACCTTTGGTATTGGGCAGCCACACACCACCATCCCAAGCTGAGAGCAGGGCATTCACCAAGTACACCTTGGCAGCCGACGCCTGAACCCGCGTCGTGATCATGTCCGCGACGGCCAGTGAATTCCTTGCCGAGAGGACCGTTTGCTCCCTGGTCGTGCGACCAAAACAAGCAAATCGATTCTCCGACTGAAGCTGGAACTGTCCATTCACGCTGACGTAACTCCGGGTAAAAACCGTGCAGAAGTTGTTCCCACTCAAGAACGCACCTTCTGTTGTATAGGTCACGCTCCCCATCAGGTCGAAATCAAACACACCGACCGACTGGTCCTCCAAGTCAACGAAGGAGAATTGCCCTTCACTTGACCACTGGAACACAATCAGCTTCCCAGAGAGAGGGTCAGCGACCAAACTATGCGAAGCCAACGTCCCAAAGGGGAAACTAATCTCCTTCACGATGGTGCCCGTCACCGGATTGACCACATGAACAGCATTAGCGCCCAGACTCCCGGGTACTTGAGCGTCCCCCACATAGACCCTCCGAGGGGCTTGCACTGCCCCGGTGGTGAAACTCACCGTCAGTGGGGCACTCACATAGCCATCCCGGCTGGTGATGCCCGACAGGGTCAACGTGTCGACAGTGCCATAGAGCCAACTGTCCATGGGCGTCAGGGTGATAGTGCCAGCCTCGCTGTCACAACTCGCTGTCGCGAGGATCTTGAGCTCGTCACCGAGCTCCAGAGCACCCCCGATACCAGCACAGTTAATGGGTCGATCCAACTTCACTACGAGCTTCGAGTTCCGGGCATGCACCGTCGGATTGCCCGACAGTACGTTCGCGACTACCTGGCCAGTTGTGGTACTGATCAAGTTGGCGCTCTCGACCCGGGGGGCGCAGCTATTGGCGTCAACAAATTGCCGAGTCCATTCACAGACGCCACCGTAGTCAATGACTTGGTAGCCATTGAACTGACCATAACCGTAGAGGCGGCCATTGGCCGTCCCCATGTAATTGGCCGCACCGCTAGGGAAGTCGTACCGGCGCACGGTGTAGACCGTGTCCCCCAACAGATAGGTCTGTTGGTGTCCGGGGAACAGGTCCGGGTAGATCTGTTCCAACTTGTCCGCCAGCTTGTCGAAGACAGATGACTCCGGCATGGCCGCAGCCAAAGCCGCGGCTGGCTTGGCTCCGCTCCCGCTGTTCGCGAGGACGAAGCTGAAGTTGATGGTCGGCCCAAGGGGCGCCACCGACCTGGACGTCGGCGCTGAGAGTGCCCGCAGCCGCGGCTGACCGTCCAAGGTCGTGCCGCGATCGACTGCCGGGCCACTGAAGGCCACAGCAGCCGCTTGGTCTTGCTTGCTGGCTTGTGTCGAAAGCTCGTCGCTTCCGCCACAGCCCGAGAGGCTGATGACAATCGCGGCCAAAGCCGCGAGTATACGCGAAAAGACCGTGGTTGCCATGGCAACTCTCCTCTTAAAATAAATTGGTAATGCCCCGAGATACTGTACGGACAAGCCGCTAGCACCTCAGAACGGACGATGGGAGAAGTAGGGTATTACCCTGCTCTCGTTGCCCCAACCATAGCACAAAATTTCCCTTTTGTAAAGGGCTAAAAACGGCCTAGATAAGCTTCAAACAAGAGAACGTTTACAGTAATTTCTTGTAATTATCAGCCCAGTAGAGAATACCGTTGATATACGGGGCGTAGCTGGTACCAAGATAGGCAGTGGCGGCGCGCTTCCAGGCTGCACGCTCGCCCTTGTCGACACCAGGTACCCGGTCGAGCTTGAGGGCCATCGCCATGACACCGTCCGTCAAATTCCACGGGCTCGGTGGTCGATGACCAGTAGCTGCCGACACGGCTGATTTGTATGCCACCCAGGTATCGGGCATGAACTGTGCTACCCCCATAGCCCCACCGGTACCGGTATAACCACGTGGATTGCAGGACACTTTCTGCTTGCGATAGTCGATGTCGAGTTCTTTGGTAATAGTCTTGAACGTATCGCGCCGCCTAAGGAACGTCGCCCACGCCACCTTACCCAGCTTTTTTGCTTTGTAGTTCTTTTCTGCGCCATCCTCTACCTCAGCATAGGTACAGCCTCCGACATTGGCTCCTAGGTTGGTTTCCATCTTGAGTACCCCAAAGAGAAAGCCCTTGGGCACACCGGTCTTTTTGCTGGCAAAATCAACCGCCTCTTCAATATCCTTGGCGTTGTACGACTTACCCAAGATCTTACTCAAATCCCCCTGCAATTCGTTCAGCTCCTTTTTCAATCGGTTGACAGTCGTAGCTTGATCCTCCAGGTCTTCTTGTACTTCATTTTTCTGAGAAGCGAGCGTCTGCTTCTGTCTATTCTGAATAGTAAGGAGCTCTTCATGATCTTTTTTCGCTTCCTCCAAAGAAGACTTCTCTTCTGTTATCTTGCCCTTGGTCACCGTGATTTCCTCGATGATACCCGTCATGCGCTCCTGCAAAGAAAGCAACCCATCTTCATTCTGAAAAAAACTAGCCACATCGTCTTTGGCTAATACCACTTCGACGAGCGGCGTTGTATTGGATAGATACAGTTCCTGGAGCAGGTTCCCCAGTACCTTTTTTTCCAATACTAACTGCTGGTCCAGGTTCGCTATCTCGGCTTCTTTCTGGTCGATGGTCTGAGTGGTCTGATTGAGGAGGTTCTGCACACGGAGAATAGCCTGCTGAGTCGACGTCAGCGTGGAAGAAATCTGGTTCAAATCATTTTTGAGCGCACCGTACTTTTTCTCGGCCTCTTTCAGTTTTTTCTCGGTCTTGGCGATATCATCCTCTATTTCATCCGGATCCTCTTCTGCTCGAACATCCGATGTAGAAAACGAAAAAAAACATCCAAAAACCAGAAGGAACAATGCGTACCGAGAGATATTTTTTATATTTTTCATAGCACCATTCAGTATAGCATAAGTCTTGACCTCTTTAGAGAAAAGTCGCTGCAAGCGACTGAAGTCGCGCCAAAGGTGCAGTGTTCTCTAACGGAGTTGACATACTTTCGATTCTTTTGCATACTAGTCAGGTTGGTCCTGTTACCTAAGTGGACACTTGTTCTCCTCAATGAGGCAGCAAGGGAAACTTCCGTGGCAAGATCAAACTTTTGTTTTAGTGGTTCCTTCCGCAACCCGAACGAGGAGTGAGGAAAGTGCAGATTCCAGAAAAGAACATAATCACGCACGCCATTTTGACGTGCTATGACGACCGCTTGAATCGACTCGTTCGGCAAGAAGCCAGACGTATTCGGTCACAAGGTGGGCAACTTCGCGAAAAAGACATCATCCGCCCTCCTGGGGGCGTGCACTTGTTGGCCGGCCACACCGATTGCCGGAAAGCCTTCTACCAAATGTTGTCTGGCTTACGCGACATTGCCAAGCGAGATGTGATTCATCTCTTTCCGCACACCAACTGCCAGTACTGCGGCATTCACTTCCAGGAGAAGCTCGGCAACGGAGTTCAAAGCGACCTTCGGTTTCACCTGAAAAGTGCCGAGAAGATGCTTAACGGTGCCATGAGCCACTTCACTGGTTCTGTCGACAAGGTACCGAAGATTGATGTGCGCATCATCTTGACCGTCGACCAGCGCATCGTCACCATCGATGAGGCACATCAACTCCTTCCTCATGTGCCAGAACATGGTCACCACGGTGACCCATGTATCAACCACAGCCGCACCAGGCATCAGTACGAGGTTCACCCCCCGCTAGTATAGGGGGCGACTCTATTGAGAGCCAAACAAAGCAAAGGCGCCCTGCCGCGACAGGACGCCTTTTTCATTGCTTTCCACTCAAGATGGCACTTCCTATTTCACCTCGGCTGCCTCATCATCTTCTGCCGGTGCCACACCGACTTCTTTGGATTTTTTGAGGATGAGCTGTTCAATTTCATTTTGTATCTTTGGATTCTCTTTCAAAAACGTCTTGGCGCTTTCTCGTCCGGCGCCCAATTTAGTCTCGCCATAGAGAAACGAGTTGCCGGATTTCTTGAGAGCACCAAAGCGCACTCCACTATCGAGCACGTCTCCCGCGAGAGAAATACCCTCATTGTACATAATATCAAATTCTGCGGTACGAAACGGAGCTGCCACTTTGTTCTTGACCACTTTGACCTTGACCCGGTTCCCTACCACTTCCTCGCCTTTTTTAATCTGAGCACTACGGCGGATTTCGATACGGACGGATGAGTAGAACTTGAGTGCCTGACCACCACTCGTGGTCTCAGGATTACCAAACATCACACCAATCTTCATGCGAATCTGATTGATAAAGATAACCGTGGCATTGGACTTGGCAATGATAGCCGTCAGTTTGCGCAGGGCCTGCGACATGAGCCGCGCCTGACGCCCGACATGCTGATCTCCCATCTCACCCTCGATCTCGGCCTTGGGCACGAGCGCTGCCACCGAGTCGATAACAATGACATCTACCATATTCGAGCGCACCAGCGTCTCGACGATATCGAGTGCCTGTTCACCTGTGTCCGGTTGAGAGATAAGGAGGTCGGCGGTCTTGACACCGATACGCTTGGCATACTCCGGGTCGAGTGCATGCTCGGCATCAACATAGGCGGCGATACCACCCTGCTTCTGGGCATTGGCCACGATATGGAGACAGAGTGTCGTCTTACCGGAAGACTCTGGGCCATAGATCTCGACGATGCGACCACGTGGTACACCACCAATACCGAGTGCGATATCGATCGACACCGACCCAGTCGGGATAGCCTCCACATCTACTCTCGGCATATCACCGAGCTTCATGATGACACCCTCTCCGTATTTTTCCTCCATCGTATCTACTACACTCTTCAGTTTGTCTTTTCCTTCCTCCTTGGTCTGTTTCGCTTTTGCCATACACGTACGTTAGTTGTTTGTTTACTGTACTTTCATACTATCATACATTCGATAACTGTTCAAATCAGAACGCTCTACTTCTACTCCTGTGGCGGCAATGCTTCTTCCGGTGTTGTCGGTACCAATACTTCCGGTAGCAGCTCCGGCACCGGCTCGGGTACTTCCTCAGGGAGGGACTCCACCGAAAGCGTCACTATTTTTTCTTTTTCAAAACGATTGACGGTTCGGATCACAACTGTATTCATACCGGTACGCACCGGCACCGTATCGGAAAAAGCACCTTCACCATCGACAAACACTCCCTGGTCATTGAGCGTCACCTGGGCACCCTTGTCGGTTTTACCGCGCACCGTCACTTCCTGCCCATCGACGATCGTGCCGTTTTGCGGTTCAAACACAATGAGTTGCGGTTCGGCAGCAAAATTGCGAAATTCTCGGTAGAGATAGAAGAAAGCACCAAAGACTACAAGAAAAATACCTACCATCACCAAAGAGCGCGAGGTAATGACAAATGACAAAGGGGCAAACGAACTCTGCACGGTTTGCACGCGCGTCTCTCGCCCCAAATTCTCCTGGATATTTCGCTCACGCTCATAGAGCTTGACCAAGGCTTCCTCATCCACATTGAGGTAGCGAGCGTAGCTGCGAAGGAAGCCCCTCACATACACATCGGCCGGTAACTTCTCGTACACCCCAGTTTCGAGAAATTCTAAGTACTTCTCCTGGATTTTTGTGGCCTTGGAAATATCATGAAGCGTCATACGGGAATCCGTACGCAGTTTTCGCAACTTTTCACCAAGCGTCAGTGATTCAACTTTTTTTCTGGTAAATCCATCATTCATATCAGGAACAGTCTTTAGTCGTTAGTCTTTAGATTTTAGCCCCATATAATCAAGGTCTTCTCTGGATTTCCTAATAACTAATGTCTAATCACTAAAGGCTCGTTAGGGCTGCCATTTATCTCGTGCGGCTTGGTCACCTTGCGGATCGTCTCCATAGGCAGTGTCTTTTTCCTCTACGACCGAATCCGGTGCATTCGACAAAAGCACTTTTTTCTTGCCATCCACCATGCCGATGACACCGTTCTCCTCCAAGAGGTGCATCAATCGCGCTGCCCGAGGATAGCCGATGCCAAAGGTCGTCTGCAAATTGGTGGTCGAAGCCCGGCCAGTTTGGATGATAATACGCTTCACTTCTTCATACAGGTCATCCGACTTGGATCCCTCATCGATGGCATCCATAGCCTGGGCGATACCACCATTTTCACCCTCATCATCAAAATCGTCTAGTGCATCCTCATCACCCCGAGCTTCTTTCTGCTCTTCCAAAAAGGTTGTCACCCGCTTGATCTCATCATCAGAGACAAAGACTCCCTGAACACGGCGCATCTCTTTGCCATCAGCCGCGGAATACAGCATATCGCCATTGCCCAAGAGTTTCTCTGCTCCTCCCGTATCGAGAATCGTGCGCGAGTCAATCTGTGACTTGAGCTGAAAGGAAATACGTGCCGGGATGTTGGCTTTGATGAGACCAGTAATGACCGTAGCTTCTGGACGCTGTGTGGCCAAAACCAAATGAATACCAACCGCGCGCGACAGCGAAGCTAGTCGAACAATCTGTGACTCTACTTCTTTGCCGTGCGTGGCCATCAGATCCGCCATCTCGTCGATCATGATGACGATATACGGCATATGAGGGAAGGCCTCTTCAGTAATACGTCCCGTTTCAACGTTGACCACACGCCGCTTATCACCCTTTTCAATCAGAGTGTGGTATGACTGGATATCCTGCACCCGAGCCTCTTCCAAAATCTTGTAGCGATGATCCATCTGCCCGGCCGCCCACCGGAGCACGTTGACCACTTTTTTGTTTTCAACAATTACCCCTGTCTTCAAATGCGGTATTCCTCGATAGCGTGAAAACGACACACGTTTGGGATCAACCAGGATAAGCTGTAGATCCTCCGGAGCATTCTGATACAAGAGCGACAACAAAAACGTGTTCATACACACGCTCTTGCCGGAACCTGTCCGGCCGGCAATCAGGATGTGCGGCATCTTGGCCAAGTCAGCCAGAATATGTTTTCCGGTGACGTCTTCACCGAGCACCACCGTCAGATCAGAGCGGCGCTTCTTCCATTCTTCACTTTCGAGCACTGCCTTGAGGCGCACGGTGGCTACGGACTGGTTCGGTACCTCGATACCGATAAGGGCCTGTCCAGGAATAGGGGCTTCGATACGAACACTCTTGGCAGCCAAGGCCAGGGCCAAGTCACTATTGAGCGTGGTAATGCGCGATAGCTTGACGCCAAAAGCCGGACGAAAAGTATATTGGGTCACGGTCGGCCCGACCCTTACTTCGCCGGGTTCTACATCGATGCCAAAGTGTTTGAGGGTACTCTGGATAATGTGTTTATTCCGTTCCGTATCACCACCGAGCGCCTGACCGGTCGTCGATTCAAGCAAATCAGCCGGCGGCAACTCCCAGCGATAGGCCCGCTGACGGAGCGAACGCTTGGGTCGGATGAAAGCCGGCACCAATACCGTTTCTTCCTCGGTATTTTTGTTTTCTTCCACCGGTGCCTCTTCACCCTTCCATTCAATCTTTTTGATATTATGTTCCGTCAATGCCGCTGCGGAGGGAACAGCCTCCAGTGTACTCTCTTCTTCGGCCAATGGTGAAGAAAGCAGCGGCGCTGATGCTGGCACTGATTGTGCAGATGGATCGACTGTTGTTGTTTCCTCTCCGACTGTCTCTCTCATCTCACTATCATCACCCTCCTTTTTTCCAAAACGTCCAGCCATACGCTCAAAAGCATGGATAAGCGACACATTGAACGCAGCGATCATCCCCACTGCGAAAAGAGCCAAGGCAATAATGGTACCTGCTATTTTCCCGGTAAAGGTACTGAGGAGATAGGCCAAACCAAACCCGACATAGCCGCCCCCATCGCCCTGTTCAGCCACTTTGAGCATGGCCTTGGTCGTATCGCCACTGTATAAATGAAACAGTCCCAATAGCGCGGCAAATCCCATCACCAGTCCGATGAACTTGACCGCATCAGCCAGCGTGGTCGTGCGTCGTTTCAAAAACATCAGCGCTGCCGCCAGGAGTACCAGTGGCGACAACCACTTTCCAAATCCCAATAATTTCCCAATCGTCGCATCCAACCACTCTCCCAATACTCCGGCTGCACCAAAAAATCCGAGCAAAAACAAAACAGCCAGGGCAAACAAAAAAACCGCAGCAATACTTCGTTTGGCATCACTGTGCAGTATTTCTTCCCAATTAAATCCGCCCTCTTCCTCCTCTTTGATCACTTTTTTCTTGCGCCCCATAGGTTGTGTATCAAGACAATATATCCTCAAGTATACCACGAAACAAAATCTGCCTTCAAAAGGCAGATTTTTTGCTCATAACGAAATATTTACTCCTGTCCATTCTCTTTAAAAACTACCGTTGTTGCTTCCGTATCTGTTCCATCGTACCGAGGAGCTACCTGCTCATGCTCCATATCTTGTTGATACCTCACCATACTTGTTTCTGCTTTTATGGCTTCTTCAGCATACCGTGTGATAGCCATATCAATTGTCCCATTTTTAATTGCCGCCTTAAATTCGCTCTTCATTGCTCCATAATTCGAATGAATATTCAACGAAATTTTCAAAGCCTTGGCAATCAGCGTTTCTAACTGTGATTCCCATTCTGGCGGGAGCTCCAATTTTATTTCATCCATTACTCCCTCAGTCACCATCTTTCTTTCTGCGCGATACTCTTTTCCATGGAGCGTATCTTCATCTACCATTTTTTTAAGAGCTTCATAAATTCCAACCATCGCCCAATAACCATCACGCTGATGCTCTGCCCGAGCCATCAGTTCTTCTGGTGTTCTGTCTTCTAATCTCTGTGTACCGTCCTCCATGTCAATAATTTTCCGAGGAAACATTTTATTATCATTTGCCGCCTGAGTGTCAGGAGCATAATCATAATTAGGTTTCACTGGTTTCAATACAGACATCTGTTCCAACGGATTTTTGAATGATCCCATACAATTGTATTTTTACGTGTTTATCTCTTTGTCTCCATCCAGTATAGTCCTCTTTTCCTTTTTTCAGCAAAAAAAACGGGGATTTGACCCGTTTTAACGCCATTTTGCTTCTTCTTTTCTCTTCTATTATAGCACAAAAACACCCTCTTGTCCAGAGGGTGTTTTTTTGAAAGCAGCGCCCTAGTCAACTGCGACTAGACTTTCTTGTTGACATCGAGTCCGCGGTATCCTGTACCAGCTGGGATAAGGCGTCCGATGATAACGTTTTCCTTGAGACCACGCAGGCGATCTTCTTTGCCAGCCACAGCGGCATTGATGAGCACGCGGGCGGTTTCCATAAACGAGGCGGCCGAGAGGAAGGACTCAGTCGAGAGAGCCACCTTGGTGATACCCAAGACCATTGACTCCCCGACGGCTTCACGACCCTTCTTGCCGAGGGCGTCTTCGTTGGCTTCGAGGAATTGATCCTTCTCCACGATATCTCCCGGGAGGAGCAGCGTGTCCCCTGGATCGGTCACGCGGATGCGCGACATCATCTGCCGAATGATGACTTCAATGTGTTTATCATTGATGGCTTCACCCTGCGTCGCATAGATTTCTTCGATCTCGCGGATGATATAGCGGTGCACAGCTTCCTGACCCATGATGGTAAAGAGCTTACGCAGATCGATATGACCCTCAGAAAGGATCGTTCCCACAGAAACCAGATCCCCTTCCTTTACTTTCAGTGTCACATTCTGTGGTACCTGGTATTCGTGTTCCTTCTGGTCATTATCCATGACAGAAATCTTGACCACCTTGGCGCCGTCTTTGGCAATGGTCTTAACCTGACCATCCACTTCAGAGAGGATCGACTCGGTCTTTGGCACACGGGCTTCAAAGATTTCCTCAACACGAGGAAGACCCTGGGTAATATCAGAACCGGCCACACCACCGACGTGGAACGTACGCATAGTGAGCTGCGTTCCTGGTTCACCGATAGCCTGAGCGGCCACCACTCCGACCGATGCCCCCAGTTCTACCAAGGCACTACGACCGAGGTCGATACCATAGCAGAGACGGCAGACACCACGACGGGATTTGCAGGCCACGAGCGAGCGAATCTTGACCTTGCTTACCGGCTTGCCTTCAACGAGCTTGCCCTGTTCACGATTGATAAGGACGCCCTTCTTGACCAATACTTCTTTGGTTTCCGGATCCTTAATAGCTTCCACAGTTACACGACCCTCGATACGGCTGGCGTAGCTCTGACCGATGGCATCAGAATCTTCACGGTAGAGATAGGTTCCTTCGGTATCACCACAGTCCTCTTCACGGACGATGATATCCTGGGACACATCGACCAAACGACGAGTCAGATACCCGGCGGTTGCCGTACGGAGCGCGGTGTCGGCCATACCTTTACGGGCACCGTGAGTCGAGATGAAATACTCGAGAACGTTGAAGCCTTCTTTGAACGAACTCTTAACCGGCAATTCGATCGTTTCACCGGTTGGTCCGGCCATGAGACCCTTCATACCGGTCATCTGCACGACGACGGATTCAGAACCACGAGCTTTGGAATAGATCATAGCGTACACCGGGCCCTCCTTGTCGAGGTGGAGACGCACAGCGTCAGTAATCTTGTTCTTGGTTTCGTTCCAAATTTCAATAACACGGTTCTTGCGTTCATCGTTGGTAAGGAGTCCCATATTGAACTGGTCTTTCACTTCGGTGATGCGCACTTCGGCTGCGGCGATCAGTCCAGCCTTTTCTTGTGGCACGATCAAATCATTCATACCCCAGCTGATAGCAGACTTGGAAGCTGCCTTGAAACACAGGTCTTTCATGCGATCAGCAAACTTGGCTGCCTCATCCTGACCGAGTGTTTCCAAGATCCGAGACATAACAATCTTCAAATCCTTCTTGGTCATTTCCTCGTTCACAAAACGCAGGCTCTCCGGCAGGATGTCATTCAGCATAATCCGTCCCACCGAGGTCTCGATCAACTTGCCCTGAAAGGACAGCTTGACGATGGCGTTCACTGCCACGATACCATTCTGATAGGCGAGCATGGCTTCATCCATCGTTCCGAATGCCTTGCCCTGTCCCTTCAGATCCTTCTTCAAGTGGGTCAAGTAGTAGGCACCGAGTACCATATCGAGCGTCGCAGACACAATCGGTTCTCCGGAAGCAGGCTTGAGGAGGTTCTTGGACGAGAGCATGATAGTCGCACTCTCATGACGAGCCTGATCGGTGAGCGGCACATGTACAGCCATCTGGTCACCATCGAAGTCGGCGTTAAACGCGCTACATACCATCGGGTGCAAACGAATAGCCTTTCCTTCGATCAGCACCGGCTGAAACGCCTGAATCGACAAACGATGGAGTGTCGGTGCGCGGTTTAGGAGTACATAGTGGTGTTCGATGATCTCGTCGAGGATTTCATAAGCCTCTTCGGTCTCGGCATCCACCATCCGACCGGCGGTACGGACGTTATGGGCGTATTCTTTGGTGATGAGCTTGTTGATGATAAACGGCTTGAAGAGTTCGAGGGCCATCTTCTTCGGCAGTCCACACTGGTGGAGCTTGAGCTTGGGTCCAACGACGATAACACTACGACCAGAGTAGTCCACACGCTTTCCCAAGAGGTTCTGACGGAAACGTCCCTGCTTACCCTTGAGCGCATCGGCGAGCGAACGCAGTGCCCGACGCTGACCGGTCGAAGCGGCGGTCGAGGCCTGTCCACGACGAGCCGAGTTGTCAAAGAGCGCATCGACTGCCTCCTGCAACATTCTTTTTTCGTTTCTCGTAATAACTTCCGGTGCTCCGATCGACATCAATTTCTTGAGACGGTTGTTGCGGTTGATGATGCGACGATAGAGATCGTTCAGATCTGACGTAGCAAAACGACCACCATCGAGGGCCACCATCGGACGGAGATCCGGTGGGATAACCGGGATAGCGGTAGGAAGCATCCATTCAAGACGCAGGTTGGCCTTTTCAAAACCCTGGTACACCTTGAGACGCTGGAGCAACTTCTTTTGATCTACCGATTCATCAGCGGACAGTTCTTCTTTCAAAATCTTGACCTGTGATGGGATATCAATTTTTTCCAGAATCTTGCGGATAGCTTCGGCACCGATACCAGCAGTAAAGATCTGACCGAACCGGCTCGACAGGTTGAAGTAGTCCACTTCAGACAAAATCTGATACGAACGGACGTTCTTGATATCTTCCTTGGTATCACGATACTGGGCCTTCAATTCTTCCAGGTCTTCTTCCAGTTTCTTCTCATTCTTTTCAGCTGACTTCATTTCTTTTTGCTTGCTCTTGTACTCTTTCTCGAGTGCATCGAGCGACTGCGCCTTCAGCTTCTCATCGACACTCATGATGATGTACGAGGAGAAATAGATGACGCGTTCCAAATCCTGCGGTGAAATACCGAGTACCAAGCCGATCTTGGATGGGACGCCGCGGAGGAACCAGATGTGAGAGACCGGGGTCGCCAGCTTGATGTAGCCCATGCGTTCACGACGAACGATAGCGCGTGTCACTTCGACACCACACTTGTCACAGACGATGCCGTTGTAACGAATACGCTTGTACTTACCACAGTAGCACTCCCAGTCCTTGGAAGGACCGAAGATTTTTTCACAGAACAAACCATCCGGTTCGTAGCGCTGGGTACGATAGTTGATGGTTTCCGGCTTGGTCACCTCACCATTGGACCAATTGAGGATCTGGTCGGGACTAGCCAGGGTCAGTCTCACGCTGTCGAAATCGCTTACTTTAGTGATGTTTTCCATACGTTTGAGTTGAAGCTAAATAAATTGAGAGGAAGTTAGACAGTTTCGACATCGGCCTCTGTTATCACGAGGTCATCTTCTTCTGTCCGTGCCCCCTTCAATTCGACATTGAGACACAAGCCCTTCAGTTCGTTCACGAGCACGTGGAACGATGCGGGGAGATTTGGACTCTTGATTGGTTCGCCCTTGATGATCGACTCATAGGCCTTGGAACGGCCCAAAACATCATCGGACTTGATAGTCAACATTTCTTGCAGTGTATATGCGGCACCATAGCCTTCGAGTGCCCATACTTCCATTTCTCCAAAGCGCTGGCCACCGAACTGAGCTTTACCACCAAGCGGCTGCTGCGTAATGAGCGAGTAGGGTCCGATGGATCGCATGTGGAGCTTGTCCTCGATCAAGTGGTTCAGTTTCATGATGTACATGACACCGACCGTTGATTCGTTGTCGAACGCTTCACCGCTCTTGCCGTCAATCAGACGAATCTTGCCATTTTCTGGCAATCCAGCTTTTTTCAATTCACCCTTGATATCCTGTTCAGAAACACCATCGAGTGCCACAGACGCGACTGTATAGCCGAGTTTCATAGCTGCCCATCCAAGGTGTGTCTCAAGGATCTGCCCGATGTTCATACGGGAAGCAATACCGAGTGGGTTCAAGATAACATCCACCGGAGTTCCATCAGGGAGGTATGGCATGTCTTCTGCGGCGGCCACCATCGAAATGACACCCTTGTTTCCGTGACGACCGGCCAATTTGTCACCGACCGAAATCTTGCGCATCTGCGCGACGGAAACCTGGATTTGTTCAAACACACCCATCGGGAGTTTGTCACCACGTTCACGAGAAAATACTTTGACATCGACGACTTTACCATGCTCACCGTGTGGCAGATACATGGAAGAATCTTTGACATCGCGGGACTTTTCACCAAAGATAACCCGGAGCAAGCGCTCTTCTGCCGTCAGATCACCCTCACCCTTTGGGGTGATTTTTCCAACCAAGATATCTCCTGAGGATACTTCGGCACCGATACGGATGATACCACCCTCATCGAGGTTCTTCAGACGATCCTCTCCGATGTTTGGGATATCACGCGTCACCACTTCAGGTCCAAGCTTGGTATCACGCACGTCGATGGAGAAGTCTTCAATATGGATAGAGCTCCAACGATCCTGCTGCACGATACGCTCAGAGACGACGATAGCATCTTCATAGCTGAAGCCTTCCCACGATACGAACGCCACCACCATATTCTGGCCCAGTGCCAATTCACCGTGATCAGTTGAGGCACCATCAGCCAAGAGATCCCCCTGAGCCACCGTTTGACCCTTGAGGACACGCGGCACCTGGTTCATCGAGGTAAAGGCGTTAGATTTTTCAAAACTCTGGAGCAGATACTCAGTATCGATAGTGTCCTTTTTGGCGCCAGCCGGTGCCTTGGAACGGACGACGATACGGTTGGCATCCGAGACCACCACTTCACCAGCATGGAGCGAAAGCACCACCTGACCGGAATCACGAGCTGCTTTGTCTTCGATACCAGTACCGACGATAGGCGCCTGGGGAATGACACACGATACAGCCTGACGTTGCATGTTCGAACCCATGAGAGCGCGGTTGGCATCATCATGCTCGAGGAACGGGATCAAGGCCGTTGCAATCGAAATACACTGCTTGACGGACACATCGATAAAGTCGAGTGCTTCTGCCTCAATCGTTTCTGGATGACCTTTTACGCGAGCACCAACCATCTGTTCATTGATGTTGCGGTGATCATCGAGTGAGATACGGGCATGCGCGATGATCTTGCGATCTTCAACGATAGCATTCAAATATTCAATTTCCAGGGTCACAAACGGCTTCACTTTGACCAGTTCACCTTTCTTTTCGTCAGCCACTTTCTTGGCTGTTTCGGCCGTCAGTTTTTCACCGACTTTCAAACCAGCCACCGCTTCACGCAGGATGCGGTTTTCCAGCTCCTCTTTCTTGCCGGCCACTTCTTTTTTGACAATCAGATACGGTGTTTCGAGAAATCCGTACTCGTTGACCCGGGCATAGCTCGCCAAGTGTCCAACGAGACCGATGTTTGGACCTTCTGGAGTTTCAATCGGACAGATACGACCATAGTGACTATGGTGAACGTCACGAACTTCAAAGCCGGCTCGTTCACGTGTCAGTCCACCAGGACCCATCGCGGACAAGCGACGCTTGTGCTCCAATTCAGCCAGCGGGTTGACCTGGTCCATGAACTGAGACAACTGGGAGCTCGAGAAAAATTCTTTGACCGAAGCCGCTACCGGACGCGGGTTGATAAGCTGTCCAGGGACAACCGTGTCAGGGTCACAGGTACTCATTCTATCCTTGATGTTACGCACCATACGGTACATACCGACACGCAGTTTGTTCTGGATCAGTTCACCGACGGCTCGCACACGACGATTGCCGAGGTGGTCGATATCATCAGCCTTGGCCTCCGCGTCATTGTTGAGACGGATCACTTCCTGCACGATGAGTACCAAGTCGCTGGTGTTGAGCACGCGGTTCTCCTCGGTATCAGCACGATCAATCGAGAGACGCTGGTTCAAACGATAGCGTCCAACCGAACCAAAGTCGTAACGTTCAAAGTTAAAAAACATGGCATCAATCATCTGCTTGGCATTCTCTTCCGTGGCCAAATCACCCGGACGCAAACGCTTGTAGACCTCTCGGTAAGCCTCTCCCTGATTATGGGAAGGATCCTTGATAAAGGTGTTTTCGATAAACTTGCTTTCTCCGTTGTCGATATCGGCAAACTCGGAGCGGATACGCTTTTCATCAAAACCAAAGGCCTTGAACAAAGCGGTGATCGGCAGCTTACGCTTACGATCAATCTTGACCGAAATCACACCGTCCAGATCCGTCTCAATTTCCAACCATGCACCACGATTTGGAATAATCTTGGCACCAAACAGCTTCTTCCCCTTCTGATAATCCATGGTAAAAAAAACACCTGGGGAGCGAATCAGCTGAGAAACCACCACACGTTCTACTCCATTGATGATAAAGGTACCCCGTTCCGTCATGATCGGGAAATCACCCAGGTAGATCTCCTGTTCTTTCACTTCACCAGTCTTCTTCATGAGGAGGGTCGCCTTGGCCCGCAGTGGTGCCTCGTAAGAAATATTCTTGTTCTTGGCGATGAGAGCTGGGTACTTCGGCTCATCGAGATAGTAGTCAGTAATAGACAACTCCAAATCCTTGCTCGTAAAGTCAGCAATCGGATTGATCTCCGAAAAAAGCTCTTTTAGTCCCTTGTCCCAAAACCACTGGTACGAATCTTTTTGTACTTCGATCAGATCCGGGAGGGAAACCGTAATACGATTATTGAAAAACCGACGCTTTGTCAGGGATGATTCCTTGCTAAAGCTCTCTTTCACGCGCAACGCTTTCTCTGTCTTGGACATAAAAAGACACTCATGGACGCTCTCCTTGCTTTTTCGTCAACTGACGAATGAAACAAGTAGGGCCGATGAGATTATCGGATAAACTATTTGATTATGGATAGGAGGTAGATCCGCTCCATTGGGTTGGAAAATGTTAGCTTTGCTTTCTCAGAGCAACCATTTCCTTCTCGGTCTCGCCGTAGACCTGTACACCCGCTGGGCGATTCGAGGCTAGAAAAGTCAGTCACTTTTTCTGCACAGTACGATTCAGTGTAACAACGTTTGTTTTTTCTGTCAAATAGAAACCAAAAAATGGCTCTAAATAGGCCTTAGTATGAAAAATGTATTGGTTTTTTGGCTTCACAAAGTACTTCTCAAATGAAGTAATGCACTTCAACGGAGACGCAAAAAATCACTGCCGCCTCACACCAAAAGCATACACCTTTTTCACGGTTTCAGCAATGCGAGTCGAGGTATAGACATCAGGGAGTTCCGACTCCACTGCAAAGTCTGACACAGCTGCCGGTTCGAGCCCCTGTTCCTCCAATATCTCCGCCATCGCCTCAAACAGCTTCACTCCCATATCCCGCGCCTCAGGCCACGCTCGCTCGCTCACAATACTCTCATCCCCCAAAAGAACGAGTCTTGATGATTCTTTTTTGAGCTCAAGCCTAAAAATATATTTCATAAAGCGGAATTTCTAATTACCAATTTCTAATTTCTAATCAAACTTCAATGCTTCAATTTCAAAACCAAAAAAAACTCAATCACTCTCAACAGTATCTCATTTCTCGAGAAAAGAAAAAAGCCGCTGGGTGGTATCCTGCGGCTTCTGCAATCAATCAACAGGTGGCCATGACTAGCGTTCAGTCTTGCCGTAGATCCGTTCAATGTCGCTTTCGACGAGAGCGGCCAGCGCCTCTTGCACCAGCTGGCGCATGGGTTGCATCACTTCGCGTATGTGAGGCATAGCGTTCTCCATCAGTGGATACGATGGCGATCCCGACCCAGCTAAGTCATTAAGGGTCGATTCAAGCACCGCCGGCAACATCGAATCGATCGTCTTATCGAGCATGACCTCATAGCCGGCCACCGTCTGCTTCCGGTAGTCACTCTTGTTCGTGGTCGCCCGAATCATCATCTCACTGGCATTTTCCAACGCGAAGAACTCCTCGGGCAATACTCCGCACTTCTTGGCAAGCCTCTTCACCAACGCCAGAGTCGCTTGCCACTCATTCCAGGTCATAATCTTGGCACTCGCTGCGTGGCGAGCGAGTTCATGAGACATCGCGTCCATCACACCATCCTGAACATCCATCGGTACGTTGCCCGGGAAATCCACCGGAATATAGAGGGGGTCAATCACTTCCGCCACCTCGTCTGCTGTGGCGAGCGGGCGGGTCTTGCCGTACTTGGGACGATGCACTCGTTCAGCCAAGAGCACGCTGAGCGGACGTAAGTCCTCGTAATCGAACGACTCCCAGCCAGTATCCGTGGATCCCAGAGGCTGCCCCGTGACAGAAGCAATGGCCTGCTCAACTGCAAGCTTGATTCGATGATTGCTGATCTTGGTTGCCGCCAAATTCAGCGCGAGCAGTCCAAACATCAGTCTTTGGGTCGTGACCAAGTCTTCCATGACTGTTCTCCTATAGAGCTGCAATTTGCAGCGGTTTGACAGATTTTTGAGGAACGAAAGTACATAATGTCAGAAAATTTACTAATCGTCAATAGCTCGTGCGTCTGCTATAAATCACAAAGAAAGAGGCTCTCTCAAGCCTCCTTTTCCTAGACATAACTTCAGCATATTGTGTTCTGAAACACTACAAAGTGTAAATACTAGTTCTTCAGCTTCTTCCAATCAAAGTTCCAAGGATCTGTTTTACGGGTTGGGGCAATGTCGCCATGACCGACGACATGTTTGATGCCGTGTTTCTTTTTGAGCGAAGCGACCAAGTCATTCACGGCCTCGTACTGCGCTTTGGTGAACTGCGTGTCCTCTTTGTTCATCATCTCGATACCGATCGAAAAATTGTTCACGTCCTTGCGGCCGTCCGGCATCTTGCTGGCACCGGCATGATAGGCGATGTTTTTATCCTCCACCAAACGATACACTTTGCCCTGGCGATCGATCAGGTAGTGAGCGCTCACACCGTAGCTTTCATAAATCTTCACAAGCTCGGAGACTCCATATACTTCCCCTTCGTTCGGATTGTACGACGAATGGAGCACGATAGTGTCGATAGAACGCGCCTTACTCGGTACCGCAAAGCCAGTCGACATCAGTCGATCAACAATAGTACCTTCATCCACTACTTTAACTTCAGGAGCTTCTTGAGGTGCCGGCTCTGGATTACTCACTGTTGGTTGCTCACCTTCTAACGATGATTCCAGTTCGGCGATTTCTGCTTCCACTCTTTCCTCTTCACTGTCCTTAATATCGTTCGCTTGTGCTTTCAGATCTTCATACAGATCGAGCCCCTGCACGACCGGCGCCGGTGCGTCATTGGTAAATGTCAGCGCCGAAGAGCCCGTACCAAAATACGAGTAGCCCATACCGAGCACTACGAGTACGATAGCGATGAAAATACCGATAAGTCCCATAACTATAGTATACACCCTGTGTAATTCTGCCTCTAGCAGATCCGAGCTACGCCGATTACACGGGGTATACTCCAAAAAGAAAACCCACCTCAAGGTGGGTCAATCTTTTTGAAAAAGATCCCAGGTCAAGCCCGGGATAATTTTTCGGAAGAAAAATTACTTCTTTCCCTTCTTCTTGGTACCGCCGACGCTCACGAGAAGCGCCAATGCGGCACCGAGGGCAGCACCGACACCGGCAGCCACCGCAGCAGCCTTCTCAGGATTTTTCTTGGCAAAAGCCTCCACTTTGGAGTAAGTGCTTTCCAATTGCTTGCGCACCTTGACCAGTTCTTTTTCGGCCAACACCTTCGTTTTGTCAACCTGGGTAACCACCTTGTCTTTCAATGCCTCCACTGCCATTTCTGCTTGATTCTTTGCCATAGCATTTTATTATTTGAATTATGTTCTAATTATCATCGTTCTGGTCCAAGAAGTAAAGGAGGATGGCAATACAGAGGATACTGCCGCCAACCACTACTTCACCCATACCCGGCTTGCCATAGAAATCATCAAGCAGTCGAGCCGCGCCTACTACCAACAACACCGTTCCGAGCACGGAAAAGAAAAAGAGTCCCAAGTGACGGAGCAGCCGTTGTGTCCATGCTTTGGTTCGCGCCTGCCAACCAGCCAGGATATTTTGCATCGTATCAGACAGACTGTTCATAACACTCCCAAAAAGCAGTGCCGTCCATCCCTGTTCTTGTTTTTTCATCTTTTTTACTGTCATAACGTAAAGAGAATATGTATTCAGTATATCACAATTTTACTCTATCATTGTCAGAGCGAATATCTCATGCTATAAAAATGGCATCATCCTTCCTCCCTACACATGAAACTTGGTTTTCTTCTGAGTAGCAGCATATTCCAAATATTCCTCTTGTGCGCTCCTGTTTCAACGACTCTTGCAACCACACCTCCTCTCTTGTTAAGTGAAATTTCTATCACTGGAGAAAAATCAAATGACGAGTTCATCGAGCTCTTCAATCCAAACGATACAACTGTCGATATTTCCGACATGCAGCTCCGTCGTCGCACTGCGAGTGGCAGCGAAAGTTCGCTCCGGGTTTTCCCCAAGAACACCTCTATTCCTGCTCATGGCTATTTTCTCTGGGCACACAGCGACGGTATCTATGCCGCTCCCTTTGCTGACAGTGAAACTGGCTCTTCGGCTCTGGCGGACAATAATAGCATCGGGCTCTTTACCAAATCTGGTGCTGATGGCGTCCTCCTCGACAGTATTGCCTGGGGTACCGGATCACTCTTTGTACCAGAGACACCAACCTTTCCCAATCCCGGAAAAAAGAAAGGACTCTCTCGGAGTACCATGACACTGGACTGGACACTGGTTGAAACCCTGACACCTACCAACCGCTCTGGCGCTGTCTTTTCATCGGTACCGGTGACTCCCTCTCCGGATCCCACACCGGATCCGACGCCACAGCCCACCTCACCACCAGGAAAAATCAGCGTCATTATCAACGAAATCCTCTCCAATCCCATCGGAAACGAAACCGAAGGAGAATTTATCGAACTCTACAACAAAAGCGAGGCTCCTGCTTCTCTCGCTTTGTTCACGCTCCG
The DNA here is from genome assembly GCA_964491155.1 of uncultured Bdellovibrionales bacterium. GTDB lineage: Bacteria > Patescibacteriota > Minisyncoccia > Moranbacterales > UBA1568 > UBA1568. Next base: position 28,869 of record CAZBFG010000012.1, read on the forward strand.
CGATGCTTCCAAAACCGGTCTCTACACCTTTCCAACCGGCACCTCTATCGCAGGAAAAGACTACCTCGTCCTCATGCGAAGCATCTCAAAACTTTCTCTCAACAATTCCAATGAAACACTTTCGCTCTTTGATACTTCCGGTACGCTCATTGACAGTGTGCAGTATGAAAAATCAAAAGAGGGAGTCTCGCAAAATCGCGTAGGCAGTACGCTTCGTGGCGGGATCCCGACTCCCGGACGCTCTAACGAGCTTAATACTCTCCCAGAAACCAAAGAACGGGTACCGAAAAAAGGCTATCGCGATGTAGCAGTCGCCTTTGATGCCCGTGGCAAAGATGCTGACGGCGGAAAACTGAAATACACTTGGGACTTCGGCGACGGACACAAGAGCTACAAAGAAGAAACGACGCACAAATACACAGAAAACGGTACCTATGCAGTCACGCTCACCACTACTGACGGCAGCGATGACATCACCGAAACATTCACCGTAAAAATTGAATCGTTTCCCAAACCGGAAGTACGCATAACGGCACTGGTTCCGAACCCGAGTGGTCGTGACAGCGATGCTGAGTGGCTCCTGATCGAAAACCGTGACAAGAAAGCAGTCGATTTGAAAGGCTATGGTATTGCCACTGGCTGGAAAAAACTGATCAACCATCCTGTACGTGAAAGTTTTGTCATCGCTCCCAAGTCGGAAGCTACTCTCACAAGAGACTTCTCACTCTTCACGCTCCCCAACCAAAAAGGAAAAATCGAACTACGTTCGCCCGACGGCACAGTTCTCCAAGATATCAAGTACAAACTCGAAAAAAGTGCTACCGAAGATGCTGTGTACTTCAAAGAAAAAGGCAAACGCTGGGCATGGAAAGAAGAGGCTAAAAAAACTATAGCCCCACCTTTTCAAACGGACCTGAGTACTGATGAGCTACCGGAACAAACAGAGAATACCGAAACAACACCGGAAGCTACCATTGATTCCACAAGGACAGAAGTATCTACCAACTCAGAGCGGATCTTGGGAGCGACTACTGAAATCGCTGCCGACCAAAAATACCTCAACCTTTTGAACTACGGTACCGGGGTCAATATTCCGGAAAATATCATCCTGTCGTTTCCTGAATCCAACATCGGTCAATCCCTCCCCGAGAGAGATCACTATGCTGTCACCTTTGCCAAAGTCATTTTTGAAAACATCAACACTGCTCTCAATACAGCACAAAACAAAGCCTGGGGCGGCCAAACACTTTAAGTATCCTCGCTCTATGCGACTACAGGAGTAACAGGAACTTCAGAAATTGGTGGGGTTGAAGGAGCCGGAGGGACAGTCTCCAATCGGACTGAAAGTTTGCGATACACTATAAAATACGCAAGCGAAGACATAGGAATTGCCACAAAAAGTCCAACACCAAGAGCCAAAGCACCCAAAATATTCACTCCCACCAGAACGAAACCGAATCCCAATAACTGCCACTTCACTCCATCAGTTATTTCACCGCTCTTCTTGAGTGATTCCAGTGCTCCCATCTTTTTATCAACAATAAGCTCACCATAGAATTGGTACTTGAGCGCCCAGTAGATACCCGGCACGATAAAAAGAAGCATCCCAAAAACTACCATGACACCAAAAAGAACAGAGGCTCCGAGAAACGGCCAGAATAACTGAGAAAATGAAAATGCTTCACTCAGTTTTCCTTCTGTATTTGTATCAATGAGATGAAGGTACAGCTTGATAAAATTAAAAGAAATCCAAAGTGATGCAAGAAAAGTAGCTATCGAAACCACCAAAGAAATCCCTGCCATATCCTCTGTTGCTGCTTCCAGTCCACCAAAAATCACTTGGGTAACCAGCGTAATTCCCAAAATCATGAGTAAAAACAGCCAGTGCGCCTTGAACATCTCCCACGACTTCCCGAGCACTTCTCCTGTACGAAAGTATTCCATACGATTGGATAAAAGATTATAATTCTTAGCGAGTCCTCAAGAGAAAGTTTGCTTTCTTTTGGGACGAGTGACGGAATTTCAAGCGCTGTGACAGCGCTTATTTTTTAATTCCTTAGAGCGGGTAAGGAGAATCGAACTCCTCGCTTAACCTTGGGAAGGTCACGTATTACCACTATACTATACCCGCTGTTGCACCGAACGGAGCCAGTATATCGTATCCACACCAGTTGGGCAATATCGCCCGTTTTGTCGGTTTTCTGCTATACTAAGGAAGTCATAATTTTTTTTATCTTCTCATGCCTACTTTTCTCACTCGGGGCTGGATTATAG
>CAZBFG010000013.1:0-21581 GCA_964491155.1 uncultured Bdellovibrionales bacterium
ACACAAACCAGTCCACCAAAAAACGCCAGCGTTCGAGTCAGATCACGTCTTTGAATATCGAGCGCACAAACAACGGCGAGCACAATCCACGAGAGATACGACACTATAAAGCGCATCGCTCCAGGCCAGTACCACGCCATGGATAAGAAAAAAGAAAGAGCGAAAGTTCCCACTCCAAGACCAAAAAAGAGCGCTCTTTGTTTCCATCGGTTTTCGGAGATGATGTTCATAGAGAGTGTTCTCGTACTTTTTCTCGGAGGTATTCCAAATATTCTGGTTCGACCGTTTCGGTCGTGTAGCGTGTTAGCACGGTCTGTCGAGCCCGGTCACCCATCGTCTTGCGTGCTTCGGTATCAATGATAAGTTTCTCTAGCTTTTCTTCCCACTCCACCTCTGTTGCCGCTACATAACCATCGACTCCATCGGTGATAGCCAAGCGAAATGGTTCAGTAGCCGCAGCCACTGTGGGCACCCCGACGATACCGGCCTCGAACCACTTGAGCTCGGACTTGGACTCACAGAAAGGATTACCGATCTCAAGCGGCACCAGATTGATGTCCACGTTCGCGATATTGTGGAAGTGCTCCGCTCTCGGCGCAAAAGCCACCCGTTCGATCTGCGGAGTATACTCATTGAGTGTATCGTCCACGTCGAGCGGTCCGGCCAACACCAGACGAAGATCCGGATATTTCGCAAGCAGTCGTTTGACAACGGGAGCGATGGTAGCGAAGTCTTTGTTATGGCTCGGTGTCCCAGAAAAATAGGCTATGCGGACGACTGAGAGATCCTTCTTCATTGATTGTCTGGCATTTTCGGCGACAGTCACGTCTTTCTCGGTCAGTCTGTTCCTCAGAACGAAGACCCGTTTGTCCTTTTCGCGCAGCTTGCGGGCCAGATATTCCGTCGACGTTGTACAGACCTGCACATACGGATCGGCCAGGATTTCGCCACCAACACCGTTTTCGTACAGCTTTCGTTCCAGTGCATTCATCTTCTGAAAATAGTCCATGTGCTTCAAAAACTCCGGATCGTAGACGAGATCGTCCGTTTCAAAAATAATCGTACCCCCATGCTCTTTGATATGATCGACAAATTTCTTAACTTTGTCTGTGAAAATCACACGATGGAATACGAACACTGAAAAATCATGCGCATATGAGACAAGAAACGGATTATCCTGCACTGTCACTGAAGCCGTGAACCCTTGTCGTTTCAACGTTTCCGCTATGGGTTCGGTCCGGTAGCGAGCGCTGTCACCCACACCGTTCGTAATAAAAAGAATGTCTCCTGGCTGAACGCCCTTGAAAAGACCGACGAATGCCTTGAGTACCCGCTTGCCGCCACGAAGGACGCCATCCCGACGGATGACACTCCACGCTTTACCAATTTTGATGAGCAATAATTTCATATGTTCTGACCCAAAAGCTCTCGGTATATCCCTTCTACTTTTTCGGCGCTTTTCTCCCAACTGAATGCAACTGCCCGAGAACGATTGATTTGTCCGAGCCGTATTCGAAGAGCGCTGTCATCTACCAGAGTCATAATCGCCCCATCTAACGAATCAGCTGTCATCTCACTCGCATACGAGCCACCATCTGCCAGATATTCTCTATTGTTTCCCGTATCAAAGCAAGCCACTGGCAGTCCGGCACCCATGTACTGGAGCGTCTTGCCACTGGCCTCGCGAGTCGCCTCATCTTTGGGGTCGACACCGATGTCGCTCATACGAAGAATCTGAGCCAGTTCAAAATACGGTGAAGGACTAATGATGGTGACTCGCTCTTTCAGTTCCTCTGGAATGTCATGGACAATCATATCGAGTGGAAACCCAGCCAAGACAAAATGCGTCATGGCATGTTCTCGTGCTAAACGCGGGAGAGCGCCGAGAAAATACTGGATGCCTTTGTTCTTGATAAACGCACCAGTATAGGTCACCACGATAGCATTCACCGGCACGCCATAGCGTTTTCGTATATCGTTTTTTTCCGATAGACCATCAAACATCGACAGACGTGTCCCATCGAGCAGCACATCGACGGTTCCCTCTTTTCGAACCTGACCGATATCTGCGGCATTATTCCACGAACTGGTCACCGCAGCATCACCCATGTTATCGATACGCTCTTCGATAAAACGAAATATTTTTTTCAAACCAGACGCACCAAGATACTGATGCGACACCATTTCCTTGGTCAGACTGCCATGGAAATCCGCCACCACTTTGATCCCACGCCAAAACAACATTTTTTGCACAATCCAAGCGATGAGCACCCCTTCATGCAGGTGTGCATGAATGATATCGGGTCGTTTGGTACGAGCCAAAAAAAACACTTTTTTTACCAACAGGAGATCGAGAATAATTTTTTGCCAGTCCGGTCCCGCTTCCAGTTTTTTGTACCAAAAAAGCAGTCGTCTGATACGACGCACATCGATATGACTCCCCAGTGTATCCGGTAGATCCTGCCCTATATGGTACGTTGCGATGGTCACGTGGTGCCCGCGTTTTTCCAAAGCCAGTGCCTCTTCGAGAATACGAATATGCGTCCCTCGGTCAGAAAAAAACGGTGTCGGTGCCACCACCAAGATATTGAGCGGACTGTGCATAGCGTTAGAGCTGATCGGCTGTTACTGACAGAGTGCCTCCTGATGCTACCGATCCCGCGATGACCTGATTGACCACGGCATCCTCGATAGTGTCTTCGATATAGCGGTTGATCGAACGAGCGCCAAATTCCGGCTCATACCCCTGCGCGACAATCTTTTCCGCCACACCCGGTGCAAACTCGATAGTGATATTCTTTTCTTTTTTCAACCGATCGGCAAAGGCCTGCAGTTTGAGTGCGGTGACCTGGAGCAGCTCGGACTCTTTTAGTGGTTCAAAAAAGATAATGCCATCGAATCGATTCATAAATTCCAAACGGTAGATACCCTGCTCCACGATATGATCCATCACCCGTTTCTTGATCTCTTCAAATGGCACACCGAGGGCTATACCATCACGAATAATAGGCGCCCCGGCATTGGACGTCGCGATGATGATCGTATTGCGAAAACTAACCTTTTCCCCGAACCCATCGGTCACAAACCCCTCATCAAGAATCTGGAGAAACAAATCAAGTGCTTTTGGATAGGCTTTTTCCAATTCATCAAGGAGGAGCAGTGAGTATGGTTTTTCTTTGACGAGATCGGTTAGCTGGCCATGAAGTCCCATCGCCTCGGATCCGATGAGCCGTCCGACTGACTCGGCACCCTGGTACTCGCTCATGTCCAAACGAATCATGCGATTTTCATCACCGAAGTAACTCTCGGCAAACGCTTTGACCGTCTCTGTTTTTCCGACTCCGGTTGGTCCCAAAAAGATAAAGCTGCCCAGGGGTCGTTTGGCATCGCCAAATCCGGCTCGTGCCCGGCGCATGGCCTCCGCCACCTGACGAACTGCTTCATCCTGACCGATCACTCGTTCGTGCAGATACTGCTCCAGTCCCAAGAGCTTGTCTTTTTCTTCTGCTCCAATAGCCCCAATAGGCATACCGGTTTTCAGTCCCACGAACTCCTCTACTAGTTTAGGCGTGATAAACCGCTCCTCGCCCTGACCCTGCCAGTACGTCAGGACTTCCTGAGCCAAGTCCAAGGCCCGCTCTGGCATCGGCACTTCCCATTTGTAGCGACTGGACTGAGTGACGATACTCAAGAGTCCTGGAAGCGTAAAGACCGTATTTTTTCCTTCTACGCGTCTGACAAAATCAAGGAGCACCTGGAGCGTTTCTTCTTCCGTGGTTTCCCGCATGTACACCGTCTCAAAAAAATTCAAAGCTGGGTCATCGTTTTTTTCCAAGACATGGTAGCGTCCCGGGGTTGTAGTCGCTATCAAACGAAAATTTGGCAGTGACAAAAATTCACCAAAAACTGGCGCCAAACTCGGTCGTGACGATGTTGCACCAAAGAGGGTATCGATATTCTCAACCACCAAAATGACATTGCCAGCATAGTACGCCTCACTGAGCAGCGCCCGGAGCGCATTGTCAACATCTTCTCCCTGATTAAGGGCATCGGACACAGCTCTTGCTGCATCAAATATGAGTACCCGGGATTCACCGAGCGGCGTCCCGATAAACGCGTTCTGTCGGATCAGTCGAGCCAAATAGTGAATGAGCGTCTTTTTACCGGTGCCAGGTTCGCTCACCAAGAGCACATTGTTCTGAGTCTGCCGCTCCAATACCAGTGTCAGCATTTGCAGTGTTTCTGCCCGCCCAATCAGATCCACACCTTTGTATTCTGTCGGATCAAAAGAAGAAAGATCGAGTGCATAGCGATCCACATGCGAGGTATAGGCATAGCGCCAACCCTTACCAAAAGGAATATGCTTTTTCAAATTTTCCCAAGAAAAAAATCGTTCTTCCTGAGCTCGTTTCTCGGCATAGGCCGACTCAAAGCGGACAGCTGATTCAAAAACATCACGATTGATACCCTGGAGAGAGAGCGTTTCCAAAAACGCTTGAGTACTCTCAAGAGACATCGCTTCCGTGTCTTTTTTCTCAAGACCCAAACGTCCGAGCAGTTGCTTCCACCACGAGCGGCGCCGCAGCACTACGATATCAAACGTTTCTTCCTCCTCCTGTTCACGAAATAGAAAGCCGATCACTGCCAACAGAAAACCCAGAGCACCAGAAAAAAAGAGTACCAAACCAAGAGTTTGATCAGTCAAAAACATTGCCACCCCACCGAGGAGCAAGAGCGGCGCTAAAATATAGGCAAAAAACAACACAGCACCAAACACACTGCTGACAAACAAACTGCCCAGACCGACGACGATCACGACCAAGCGCACCAGCATACCCAAAAACCGCGAAATGAGGTTTCCTGCCAGCGTTTGGAGCATCCACAGCGGATGAAAACCCACCCAGTTCCCAGAGACAGCGTCGCGATGCCAAGGAGAAAATAATGTCGCTAGCAATCTGAGGATATGAAAACGATGTGTCACATAACGAAAAAGTGTCACCGGAAAAAAAAGCATCGATGATAGCCCCTTCGAATAGTACCAAAGGAAAAAGTTTTGATTCATGTATAGTATCTTTGTCTTGCTCTTATTGTATATTGTAGCCGCATCGAAAGTCCTTGGCAAACAGAATGTTGAAAAAATGCCTCGTATTCGCTATACTATAGAGTATGAAACTGCCGTCCGCGCTACAAGCACAAGGCTTTCCAACACTGCTTGGATTGTCTTTCATTATCTTTGGTTGGTTCGCTCTTTCCTTGACACTGGGCAGCCTCTTTTCCTTTCCTTTCATCGTTTCCGGGTTTGTCCTCTGTTTTGCCCTGACACTCTATATCACCTTCCAGTACCTCCGCTTTTCTCCCCTCGATCTCCGCCTCGCATTTCTCTTGGCACTCGTATCAGCAGTCAGTATCGGGTTTATCTCTGAACCAACCATTTTTTCAGGCCGCGACCAAGGATCTATCGCTGAAGCAGCTTATCGTCTCGCTCAAAATACCGAACTCCCATTTTCTACTCCCGGAAGCGATGCCTTTTTCGAAATATATGGCAAGGGTACCGCTCTCAACTTTCCTGGTTTTGCCTATACCGAAAACGGGCTCCTCATCACCCAGTTCCCCCTGGCCTATACCGCCTGGCTCGGCAGTTTTGTCTCGCTCTTTGGACTATCCGGCTTTGCTATTGGCAACGCCATTTTACTATTTCTTTTCTTTTTCTTTTTCTACCACCTACTCCGCCTCTTTGTTCATCCCTACTACGCCTTTGCCGGTCTTTTACTGTCTCTCGTCTCCTTTCTCCCTTCCTGGTTTGCCAAATTCACCCTGACCGAAAACATGGCGCTCTTTCTTTTTGTCTTTCTTTCTTACTCGCTCGTCTTATTCTTTCGTACCGGCAAATTTCTCTTCTATAGCAGCGTGCTCCTAGCTGGCGGACTCTTTGCCTTTACCCGTATCGAGGGCTTTGCCTTTCTCTTTCTCGCGCTCGCCCTCATGGTCTTTCATCCTCACACGCGCACCCTCTTCCGAACCTATCCCTGGAAAAGCATCGTTATTCCCGGTGCGCTCTTTGCTCTATTCCTGCTCCGAGATTTGTTTATGAATCTCCCGTACTACAAAATGATCGGCAAGGCGCTCAACAAATTTCTCGAACGCTCCGGTGATACAACAACCTCTCTGGTCAGTACCGTTTCTGCCAGTCTCGGATCAATTTTCTTTGTCTATGGATTTCTCGCCATCGTGCTCCTCGGCTTTTTCGGCATTCTGCTTTTCCTCCGGAGAAAACACTGGGCACTCCTCATCCCCGCCAGTATCGCCCTCCCGACCTTTCTCTATCTCTTCCAGCCCAATATCACCCCCGATCATCCTTGGATGCTCAGACGTTATCTTTTTTCTCTCTACCCGACACTTCTTTTTTCGGCCGTCCTCGGTATCGCGCTTCTTTTTAGTCACACTCGCACCCTTCCGGTTGAAGCTCCCAAAGGAAAACGTCTCTTTTTTGCTTCGCTTATCTTTCTGGGACTGATTACTCTCGAACTCCCTGCTTTTACTTCGCAGATTGCGTTTGCCGAACACCGGACACTCCAAAACCAGATCACGAGCTTTGCCTCTGAGTTTTCTGATACCGACCTCATCTTGGTCGACCGCAATGCCACCGGTGACGGATTTGCCATGCTCTCCGGTCCGGGCCAATTCCTCTCAGGGAAAAATACTATCTACTTTTTCAATCCCTACGATTTGGCAGCCCTTGATACTTCTCGTTTTGAACGGATATTCCTCCTCACTCCCGAAGAAAGCCAGGGTCGTTATGCTGCTGTTTTCGGAGAAAAACTCGCCCGCAAAGGCACTCTCACTTTTTCTGTGGAACAATACGAAACACTCTCGCTGTCTTCAGATGCCCTGCGTCTCCCAGAAAAAGAAATCCTCCACACCCAAAACATTCTCTTCCAAATCTACTGAAATTTCCTATGATTCCGCCTTTTCTGCCTCTTCCTGCTCCCTGGCTCAAACGTTACCACGCGTTTCGCGCCATCATGTATCTCGTTATCCTCGCCATCACGATTTTTTTCGGTCTTCAGGTTATCTTTCCGACACTCGAACAACAATTTGATTTTCGCTCTCCCGAGTCAAGCAAGAACACGATCAACAATCCCCGTTCTCCTGAAAACACTCCTCGTATCAATGGAAAAATTGAACAGGGCGGCACGCTGATTGCTGATACTCCTGCTGTCGGCGATTTTTCCCAGACTCGCACGACCGCCATTCTCGAAAAAAACTCTTTCGTCCCCGAAACGATTGATCTCACGCTGCGCCGCTCGTATCAAAGTTTTTTCTATCCTACCGGACAACCCCTCGCAGAGTTTCCTGAAGAAAACATACTTCTCGGCGAAGACGGTCTCTACTACGCTCTCCGTAACGGCACACGCTTCCCCTTTGTAAGTGTTCAAGCCTACCTCTCTCACTTCCCGAAAGAACGAGCGGTTCAGCGAAACAACTCTCTCTCTTTCGAGAGCATGCCTGTTTCCGATGAGTGGCTCGGGTTCCGGGTCGGATCACTCCTCGGCAATGCCACTGGCGTCTTTGTCGTCACCAGTGAAACCGAAGTACGTCCCGTTGGAAGCGCAGAAATTTTTCTCGCCCTTGGCTACAGCTTTGATGATGTCATCACGGTGAACGAAGAAGAGCTCGGGGTCTACAAACGCGGAAAAATCCTGCTCCTCGGAGATGTTCATCCCGATGGTACTCTCCTCCTTGACCAGGATACTGGCACATACTTTCTCATTGACCAGGGTACCAAGCGTCCTCTCGTGCCAGGTGAGTATCAAGACTTTTTGACACAGCATATTCGCCCGATTCTCGTATCGACCAAAGCAAGTAAACAAACCGCTACTTGCACACTCATGCCCAACATATTTGGCACCAAACTTTCCTGCACCACACTCCTCTCATCATTTACTCCGGGGTTTGGCAATGACTTTCGCGTGGAGCTCAAAAATGGAGACGCCGCTATCGAGCTCGACAGTTTGTCCGTTGCTTTTGAAACCGCCAAGAATACCCAGAATATCCTGACACTCCTCTCTCAGATCAAGCAACGTCTCATCTCCCGTTTCCTCCCCTAACCCCCACTTAGCGGCCGGGTTGCTAAGTAAACTTTCTATGAAATTTCTCCAGAAAAAAATCATGGCCATGCTGCTCGACTGGCGCGCCAGTGGCCTGCTCAAGGTCATCTACACCCTGGCCACCGAAGCCCTCCTTATCGGGTACGTGTATTTTATTGGGTTTTTTACCATCGAAACACTCCTCCCCACATTTGTAACTGTCCGTTTCAGCCTCACTACTTTTTTCTTTTTCCTCATCATCGCGACCATGCTCCTCTCGCTCCTCGGACGCCTTCTCGCGCTCTCCTTTTCTTGGAACATCAACAAAAAAAGTCCGCTCCTGTGGCTCGGACTCCTCTGGGCACTCGGCATCGCTACGATCTCTCTCATCAAGTTTCCTCTCGTGCTTCTCCTCATCATCATCGCACTCTTCTTCCTTTCGGGCTATTTGTTCTGGAATATCTTTTTCGAAAAGAAATAGTCTTAAAATCCTACTTCAAAGATTCGAGATCGAGCACTTCATCAATACGAATCTGGGAAACGAAATCCGGGACGTGCGAGACCAAAATGAGCGCACCTTGGTACTTATCGAGCGCCTCAGCAATGACCGGTAAATGGCGAAAGTTAATGTGGTTGGTCGGCTCATCAAGAATGAGCAGATCGGGCTGTTCTGCATACAGACAAGCAAACATGAGCAGTCCCTTCTGCCCCTCGGACAAACTGTCCACCTTGTTCTGGAGTAGCTCGGCCGGTACCAAAAACTTGGTCGCTACCTTGTATGCCAGTTCCGTATTTTTTTCTGACAGAGAATCCAACAGTGTTTCGACTACAGTCTTATTGAAATCAAGTGTTGAAAAATCCTGACGGTAGTATCCGACGGTCACGCCAGGCGTAATTTCGGCACGGTCAGTGTTGCCCGTTGCCAGCTCTTCGAGAAAATGGCTCTTGCCAATACCATTTGGTCCCATAACTACCACGTGCGTATTTTTCTTCAGCACCATGTTGATCTGCTTCACGTTCGGTCCAAACTCCCCAAGGAGCGATACGGTTTTGATGTTGACTATCGGCCCCACGATACCATGGGTCGGGATCTCAAATGACGACAGTGTCTTATCCTCTCGTCTGACATCAACCTTGTTCTCTTCCAGATCTTCTGCGAGCGTGCGCATTCGCTTAGCAACCGCACGGAGCTTCCCTCCTTTATTGGCAAAAACGTTGGCCTGGTCTTTCTTTTCCTGAATCGTCCGTTCCAAACGCACGTTTTCACTCTGCGCTTTGGCAATACGCTTGGCGATTTCTTCTACCACATCATAGTAGTTCCCAGTATACTGTTCGATCTTGTGCGTATAAATATCCAAATAAAACACGCCTTCTGTAAAAGAGTTCAGGAACTCGGCATCATGAGAAATAACGATGACCGTCTTCTGGTAATTATTGAGGAACTGGGTCAAGTGCGTGATGCCAGCATAGTCGAGATTGTTGGTCGGTTCATCAAGCAGCAAAATATCAGGATCCTGAATAAGTGCCGAAGCCAAAAGGAGCCGTGCCTGCTGACCACCAGAGAACGCCCGGATCTTTTTGTCGAGCGGTGGCATGGGGAGATTGACCACGTCTAACACATCAGCAATATGCTTGGCGATATTCCACTGCTTCTCATGAAAAAACTGTTCAAAATATTCCTCTACGGTCAGGTCGAGTTGCTCCTGGGGAATCACCTGGCGACCAATAGCGACGACGGCATTCCTATCGAGTGACACTCGTCCGCTTTGAGGCTGCTCCTCTCCAGTAATGAGCTTGAAAAGCGAACTCTTGCCGGCACCGTTTTGTCCCATGAGGGTGATTTTTGAGCCCGCACGCAAACTAAAACTCACCTCATCTAAGATGGGCTTCTTGTGTCCGTATTCAAAGGACACGGTATCAAATCGTAGTACGACGTTGTCTTTGGCCATAGGTAAACAAAAATGCCGTTTTCGGCAGAGGTATTGTGACATGGATTTATTAGAAAAGCAAGGTTCACCCCGTTAGAGAACGCTGCGCCTCTGGCGCGACTTCAGTCACTGGCAGCGACTTTTCTCTAACGGGGTAAAGAAAAAAGCGGCTGGTCAATGACCCGCCGCACACATCGTAGCCAATCTTGAGCTACGGTTCAGCCGCTCAAACCCATGCGCCCTGCCGACTGAACCCATTCTCTGGGAAACTGACCAGAAGAAGAGAAACACGGGGGTACAACCTGGGCGAGCTTGGCGGCAAACTTATCGAGCAGCAGCCAAGACTTGACGTACGCTCGCCGTTCCTCGGCAGAGCAACGCCACCAGTATTCCTCTTCAAGGCGAACCAGAGTCTCTGGCAGATTACCTGGCACGAGCAACATCAACAGTTGCGCCGTATTCCTTTCCGACGAAACTCGAAGCGCCAGCGCTTCGATTTCTTCGAACTTGAGCTCGACATTGCTCTTAAATATCCTATGCCTCGTTGGCTTCACGATCTTACTCCTCAGGTTGAGCCGAATTTCGGCAAAAAAAAGAAGAACTGCTACTTAAGAAAACCGTAGCATATTTTTTCATTTCTGTCAAGATAAACAAGTCCGATTCTCAAAAATTTCCGGGTGATTAAATTTTATTGCAAGATATAGTCGAGAGTCTCGCGAGCGCAGGTGTCCCATGAAAAATACTTGAGCCGCTCAGTCCCCTTCATCACCAAGTCCGCCTGTAGGGTACCGTCTCGCCATAAACGCTCAAGTTTCTCACGGATATCAGCTACATCTTCAGCCCGACAGTAGAGCGCGCCATCTCCTGCCACTTCCGTCAAACTAGAATTATCAGCTGTGAGTACTGGGATACCCGAAGCAAATGCCTCGAGTATAGGGAGGCCAAATCCCTCGTACAAAGAGGGAAACGCAAAGAAACGAGCACCCTGATACAGGAGACGAAGATCTTCAAACGACACCCTTCCGGGTAATACGATATCATCTCGAACGGGACTGTTTTCCCAAGTATCAATAATTTCCTGAGACAACCAGGCCTCTTCACCAGCCAAAACCAATTTGGCCTCAGGCACTGATTGTTTCATGCCTTCAAATGCCTGTATCAGCCGCACCAGGTTTTTGCGCGGCTGCAGCGCCCCGACATACAGGATATACTTATCCGGTTTCAAATAATAGGAAGAAAGTTTTTCAGAAAGCGCCTCTTCAGAAACTCGGATGCCAAAAAATTCACTATCAAATCCATGGTGAATGACGCGAATCTTGTCTGCTGAGATATGCGGAAAAAATTCCAAAAGATCACGTTTGGTCGATTCCGATACCGCGATCAATTTGTCAGCGCGCCGTACCGCTGTCTCAAGCATAAAATTGAGTTTCCACAAATGCGTCCGGGGAAACGTTTCAGGAAAACGCTTGAAGGCAAGATCATGAATCGTTGCTGTTACTTCGATACTGTTCGGCATACATACTGGCGCCGCCTGGATCGGCAAAAAAAGTTTGTCCGGTCTCGCACGAAACAACTCCCAAGCAAAACGAGTTTGCATCCAGGCATATGGGAAAGGTATAGTTTCAACCGTATAGTTCTCACATTTTGGCGGAGCAAGAAGTGGATTGAAATCGCCCTTATGATACAAAGAAAACTCCGTCTCAGGCGACAGTCCCCCAAAACGCTGCAGTAGTTCTCTCAGGTACACACGTGTCCCATCAATACGACTATGATCGAGATCACTGGCCTGTATAGTGATTTTCATATCACATTCTTTTACTTTTTTCTGCTCGAATTTTCATCAGCTCCAGTGGTTCGGCAAACTTCATCGTTTCCGGTCTGACGATAAAATCCTCAACAATCGCTCCATGGGCAGCGATATGCGCAACGATTTCTTGCACCAAATGTTCTGGAGCACTAGCACCAGCACTCATGCCCACCACCGTAACATCCCGAAACCAGAGTGGGTTCACATCTGAAACATCATCTACCAAATACGCTGTCGTCCCCAGAGCATTGACTGTTTCCATCAGACGTTTGGAATTTGATGATGTTTGCGAGCCAACGATGAGCACCAGATCACACTCTTTGGCCAGCGCTTTGACGGTCGTCTGGCGATTGGTTGTCGCATAGCAGATATCCTCGAGCGGAGGCGCGACAATCTGGGGATATTTTTTCTGCAATGCTTCAATCACTGCCTTGGTATCATCAAGCGACAGCGTGGTCTGGGTCAGATAGACCAATTTCTCCGGATTGCCAATATCCAGACGGTCCACATCTTCTACCGTTTCGATAAGCGGAACAGGCGTACCGAGTGCCTCCCCGAGTACCCCTACTCCCTCGATATGACCCTTGTGGCCGATGTACACTATAGCGTAGCCATCCTTGAGAAAACGCTGCACCTCAAGGTGTACCTTGGTGACGAGTGGACAGGTGGCATCAATAAGGCGCATGCCCCGTGCCTTGGCCTCGGTATAGTGCTCTGGCGGCGAACCGTGAGCCGAAAAAACAACAACCGCTCCCTCGGGTGCCTCAGACAACTCTTCGATCGTAACCGCTCCTTTTTTTTCCAGATCTGCCACCACGTGTTTGTTGTGCACGATCTCATGCTTCACATACACCGGCGCACCAAAAATTTCGAGTGTATCCTCTACTGCCTTGACCGCCCGAGCCACTCCGGCACAAAACCCTCGTGGGCTCGCCAAAAGTATTTTTTTCACTGTTTGCATACGCTCCCTAAACATTAATGAGACTAAACCAAGTATACCAGTTTGCACGACTATGCTAAAATACCGAATATATCCAAATATGCTTGAAAAAACTCCTACAAAATACTCGCTCGGGATGGTATTCGGTGTCTTTGACGGATTTCATCCGGGACACCAACACTTCCTCACGGAGGCACTCAAACACTGTGACAAACTCATCGTGGTGGTGGCCCATCCTGACATCGTCCAAGCCCTAAAAGATCGCACACCGTACTGCTCTCCCGAAGAACGACTGGCCGCTGTCCGTTCCTTCAACGAGAGACTGGAAGCAACCCTCGGAGATGAGAGCATCGGCCAGTGGACCGCTCTCAGGACTCATCAGCCCGATATCGTTCTCCTCGGCTACGATCAAGAGAAACTGGGTACCGAACTCAAGAAACTTCATATCCGTACTCGTGTCATCACGGCGCATTTTCCGACAAAGTTCAAATCAAGCCTTATCTACAAAGACAAAGACTCTTCTCAGAATTAGTCCTTGATGAGCGTACCCACGAACTTCTTACCGGCGACATAGTTGGTGACATTTTGGAGATCGCCACCATTCAAAATCGCTACTTCCATACCTTCTTTTTCGGCCATTTCCGACGCAATCGGATCAAACGGTACATTCATGCCGGGATTCCATTTCTTGCCGACAATTTTTCGAAAGTCCTTCCATGTTATGGCATCATACGGAGTAGCATCGGCGTGCATACGCGGATCCTTGTCATAGACGCGCTCGATATTGGAAAGATTGATAATTTTTTTGACATCCAAATATTTGCCAATGACTACAGCATCGAAGTCCGTTGAAAATCCAGGACGCCAACCAGCCGCCACGAGAATTGGTTCCGGCGCAGAATAAAAATCTTCAAGATCATGGGGATTGGTATTGATGCGCGGATGGGCATACTCACGAAATATTGTACGCACCAAGTGAGCGTTCATACGCGTAGCATGAATCCCCAGCCAGTCACGGTCCTCATCGGTGATCTTGGTAATTTGTCCGGCCGCTTCAATATACCGCCTAGCTGTTTTTCCACCGCCCGTGACCAGAATAAAACGATAGCCTTTTTTGATATGCGAAACAATAAACTTCTTGAAGTTTCCCACGAATTCTGCATCGATACTTTCCGGAACCAAGAGTGAGCCGCCTAAAGATATGATGATACGCTCCGCTGATTTTTTTTGAGTCATATACAGCAATTACTCTTATTGAAAATACTGGACCAGTGCTTCAAAGTCCACCTCTGTTACTGTTTCTTCGGTGCGCTTTTTCACTTCAGCCTTGCCCGATTCGAGTGATCGTTTTCCTATAACTACTCGGTACGGCAAACCAAGGAGATCGCTCTCCGCAAACTTGGCACCAGCGGTTGTTTCTCGATCGTCATAGAGCACCTCGATACCGGCTGCAGTCAAAGATTGATAGATCTCGTCTGCTTTTTCATCGGCTCCGAGCGACAGCAAATGCACCCGATACGGCGCCACCGCCTCCGGCCAGACCAAGCCTTTGTCATCGGAAAGCGTTTCAGCAATAGTTCCCATAACACGCGCCGGGCCAATGCCGTAGCAGCCCATAATAACAGGAACAGCATTCCCCTCTTCGTCCTTGTAGGTCAATCCGAGCGACTCCGAAAACTTGGTGCCGAGACTAAAGATGTTTCCCACTTCGATCGCTTTCTTTTCGATCAAATTCTCACGTTGCAACTTCAAATCTGTTAGCACCTCGTCGTTCAGTACTTCGACATTGAGTGCCTGACCGCTCGCCTCGTCGACATAAATCATATCTTCACCAGCATCGCTCGCTGTCTGAAATTCTTCCGAGTATTTACTAAACATACCACCAGATGCAAATGTCTGATAGGTAAAACTACCGAGACCGACTCGAGCAAAAACCTTCTTGTATGCCTCTCGTACCGAAGCATAGATCCGGTCATGCTCTTCCTGATTCCGAGCAAATGAATACATATCCTTCATGATGAATTCACGAGTGCGCATGATGCCGCTCTTGGCCCGTGTCTCATTGCGAAATTTAGTCTGAAACTGATAGGCAAGTAACGGGAGATCACGATACGAACTGAGATGCTGCGTCATGATACGGGTAATTGGTTCTTCATGAGTGGCGGCTAATCCAAGCTCAGTGCCATTTTTCAACTTTGTCTTGAACCAAACATCTACTTTTGCATCGTCCCAACGGTCAGTTTTTTCCCACAGCTCCTTTTCTTGAAGCGATGCCATCGATAACTCCTGACCACCCACGGCATTCATTTCTTCACGAATGATCTGCATCACCTTGTTGAGTGTCCGCAAACCAAGTGGCAAAAACGAGTACACTCCAGCCATATCCTTATGGATAAATCCGGCACGCGTCAAAAGGATGGCGTTTTTGGAAACTTCATCCTTAGGCGCTTCCTTTTTCGTCTTGGTAAACAAGTGAGATTGTTTCATAGAGAGTAAAATAGACTTTCCCTTATAGTAGCCAAAATACCGCTTCACGTCAAAGAAAAAAGACCCGGACGATGTTTCTCGTCTTTCGGGTCTTTCGATTGATTCCAGAATTTCTCCCTTTGCTCTGCTTAGCGCCGCTGCTTCATCACCATAATCTCCTGGTAGCGAATTTCCCGGCAACGCGCCATGCCCCAGTCATACCAATGGCACGGATGCTGTCTGGAAGCGGTGCACTTGCCCTGCCGGCAGGCGTCCTGATGGAACGGCTCAAATTCGTTGTTGCTCAAAGCAATCTTGACGAGTTCGACGATACGTTCCAGGTCCTGCTTAGTCGGCGGCGTCTCCGGCGAGGTCAGACTGCCGTTGAAAACGGCCTGCCCCGGCACAAAGTAGTACCACACCCCATGCTGGAGCTCCTGGCGCAGTTCCTCCCAGCTAGGAATGCGTTCATCACGCAGAATCGCTTCTTCAACCTGGATGGCCGAGGAGACATCCCGCAGGTTGATGTTGTCATACTTGTTGGACAAGATGACGACATTACCAGTGGAGCGCATTTGCACCGTCACTGCTGGTCGATCACCAAAAGGCGACCTGGCGTAGCGGTGAATGCGAGGATCATCCGAGACCACCGCATAGATCCGCATGTCGCGCACCTTGCCACCCTTGCCGATACCACGAAACGGTACCAGCACTCCCTTCTTGTACTCCTGTGCCGTCACCGTCTCGAAGAGATGCTGATCAAGAGCCTTCGCCTTGACCGCTACTTTGAGCCAATGATCACCCTGCTCACGGTCACCAGGGTTTTGCTGCCGGATGAGCTCGGCGATGTGCTGCACGGTGAAGTCATCGCTTGGCACGGCCTCATAGTACTTGGCTGCGATCCCTTCGTGCGCCCAGTCGAAAATCTCTTGAACATTCAGTTTGCCATTTGCATGGTGCAACTTGATGAAGTTCGAGATGTCGTCAGGGGTCGCCGTCGCCGTATTATTCACCCGCACCGCGAAGTTGAGCAGCTTCTGCAAATTCGGACGATCGGCCACACCGAGTTTCTTGGCAACGAGAGAGGCTGCACATTCGTTCTCGATACGCGGACGACCCGGAACCGGATGTTCGTCGAACTCACCTCCACCGCACCCGATGGGGAGCAGCTTGGCTTTCCGTACCCATTCATCGGTGGCGTAACAACCATCGATGGTCTTACGTCCAGCATTCCAGAATCCAACACCGGCGGTGTTGGCACCCGGAAAATAGACCTCGGCTTCTTTCAGCTGGTGAAGCATGAAAATCGCCAGCACCTCATCGAAGTCAACTTTCTTGTGGGTCGTAATGAATTTGATAGGGATTCCCATGGAAAAACTCCTTGATTTGGGCAGAAACGCCCGGTTGGAAGATGGACTAAAACGTCCGCTGGTTGAGCTGTTAAGCTACTGCGCCACTGGAATGAATTCCCAGCAACAATATAGTATAGCATATTTCTACCATCTTGGCAATATAAAACGATAATAGAGGCTCAATTGAGCCTCTATTTAAGTTCTTTCCTTGACGATTTTACAGCTTGACGCTCACGGTACGTTCTTCGCCATTGCGGAGGATGACGAGTTCCAGAGTGTCACCGGTGCTGGCACGGGACACCAGTTCAGAAAGCGGGTTGTCGAGATTGACCTCGATACCATTCACGGAAATAATAATATCATTGACCAAGAGTCCGGCTTTCATAGCTGGCGAATCAGCGATGAGGGCCAGTCCGGTAGAACCCGAGCGCGAGTAGATGAGGGCACCGCGATCCCGTGACAGTCCCCGACCCAGAGCCAGTGCTTTGGTAATCGAGAGATAGTAGACACCGAGTGTCGGACGCTTTTCCAAGGTACTGGTAATTACACGGTTGAGCGAATCACGTACAACGTTTGATGGGATGACAAATGCTTGCAGCGAATTGTTGATGGTGAGAGCACCCACGATACCCACCATCTCACCGTTGAAACCGATGACCGGGCCACCCACAAAAGAATCCCGGTTCATGAGGTCCATTTCAAAAACTCCTTCCCATTTTTCTGAGGAAGCTACTGTTTTGCCGGAGAGATTGAAGATACGATTGATATTGGACAAGATACCGACCGAGAGACGATTCTGATACTCAGCAAAGGTGTTGCCGATAGCGATGAGCTTGCGCCCGACCCGAGCGTCGTCAGAGTTGGCAAAGGCGATAGCCGGTGTATTGGAAGCATCGATAACTCGAAAGAATGAGAGGTTGGTCAGACGATCGCGACCGACAAAAATAGCTTCATGAATAGAGCCGTCAAAGAGCAAGATAGAGTACTTGGTTTTGAGGGTATCGAGTGGCAATTCGCTGTAGGTCGCCACCAAGCCATCATTGGTCACAAGGACACCGGTCGTAGTCACTACTTCTTCGGCAGCTGCTCCAAGTGTAGCAACACTGCCCCGGGCATTACTGACATCGGGTACGGCGACGATATTGACGACCGCTGTGGCTGGCTGCGAAATAATTCGCTCAACGGTGTCGTCTTCCCGAATCACCACCTGCTCGGTCTTGTTGATTACTGTCACATTGTCAACCGCCTGCTTGAAGAAATCAAACTGACCGAAATAGGAGGAAGCGGCTAAACGCGGCATGACAGAACGCTCAAAAAGCACCCCTCCAATCCCCCCTAAAACGAGGATGATGAGTGTTAAAAACACGAAAAAAATGGCTTTTTTGATGACAAGTAGGATCATTGCAGTACTCTACTTCTATCACGTTTTATCATTTCTGGCAATTCCCCTGGGTGATTTGTTATAGACGAGCCGACAAAGTCAGATAACACCAGACAGACCCACTTTTACACCAAAATCCGCCAAGGGGAACTAAGGAGGAGAAGGAGGATAAGTCCCAGGAAAAAGAGAATACGCAGGGCGGCTTTTTTGAGCGAGAGTGACCGACGAAAGGCATCGAAGGAAATATCCCAGGCAATGAAAAACAAAATCGTCCCAAGCGCCCCGGTCGTCAAATAGCCGAACGGCCACAGACTCATCACCCACGCCATCTCCCCCATAATGAGACCAAGCAGCACACTATACATCATCACCCGTTTTCTTTCGCCCTGGTCGACACTCATAAACGTCTCATAGCTGGTCAGTGCCGACCCGAAAAAGTACAGGAGCATCAACCCCCAGAGCGGAAAAGAAAAGTTCAGATAAAACCCCTGTAGTCCTGCATAAAAGAAAAACAAAGCAGCCAAAGCAGCGGTATTGAGAAAGGCTTCGGCTGTTTTGTCGGTCGGTGCATGACGCAGGCGATAGTTGCCCAGGAGTGCAAAGTAGTACATCACCACACTGAGGAAAACAAAGACCTGGCGCTCACTGGGACTGTCGATCAACGAGAGCAGTGTCGGAGAAGAAATTGAGAGGAGAATCGGAATAAAGGCATCCGAAAAACGCTCGGTCAGTCGCCGACTGGCCAAGAGAGAAATCACCACGAGTGGCGCAATTGCAATGATATACCAGTTCCACGAAGCGAGAATCGGACTCTGTGCCACCAATTCCAAACTAACACCAAACAAGAGACTCCAAAAAAATACAGCGAGGTGAAAAATCATGTGGACAAAATACTAAACTATGACTATGGTTGTCGTTCTTCTAGTCGAACTTTGACTTCTTTGGTTTCACCCTTGTGCCAAAGCGTTACCGTCACTTCATCACCCACGGAAAACTGACTCATGTACGATATGAGGCTGTGTTCTTCATCAATTTTTTTACCATTGATCTCAAGGATGATATCGTTTTCCATGATACCGGCCTTGTCGGCTGGAGAACCAGGGACCACAGCGAAATCAGTCATCGTATCACCTCGCAACACCAGTGCTCCGTAATCAAAAGGGAGGCCGGTTTTTTTCTTGAGCTCGGCATTAAGTGTCAGTGAACGCACTCCCAGATATGGGAAACTCTGCTTGCCCGTCGTTCGTACCTGCTCAACGATACGCTTGACCTGGTTGATAGGCAGGGAGAAACCGATATTTTCCGCGCCTCGCGCCATAGCCACGTTAACTCCTACTACTTCGCCCGAAAGATTGAACAAAGGACCACCAGAATTGCCCGGGTTGATAGCCGCGTCAATCTGGATGATATCCGAGAGACGCTCTGAATCGCCCTGTCCTGATCCAGCATCCAAATTCCTCTTAAGACCGGAAATAATTCCCCTGCTGACCGAGTTTTCAAATTCCCCCAAAGGATTACCAATAGCGATGATCGTCTCTCCGACTCGCACACGGTCGGAGTCACCAAGCGTCAAAGCTGGAAAATCTTTACCCTCACTTTTTTCAATCTTGAGAAGTGCGATATCATTCGAGGGATCACGTGCCAGTACCTGCGCCGGATATTCTGTCCCGTCTCCTGAGATAACTGTGTATTCGGCCTTTTCATCTGATACGACATGCTTGTTGGTCACGATCAGGCCATCGGTTGAAACAAAAAACCCGGATCCGCTTCCTACTTTTTGCTTTTCCGTTTCAGTACTCGGGGTCGGCGTATCAAAAGGACTGAAAAATGGCATCCCGAAAGGACTCCCGAAAAAATTCCGGACTTTTGGCACGTCCTTGCTCACGACGATACTCACTACTCCCAGTGATTGCTTTTCTACCAGGTCCGCCACGACGTTGTCCTCGGCCACGACCCGTACCTGCTCAGGTGAGAGCAGCTGCGATTCCTTTGGAGGAGTAAGCGTAGGAAATACCTGTCCCAAATACTGCTCCGCCCTCGGTGCAAAAAGACCACCGACAAATCCCGAAAGCATCGTCAAGACAAAGAGCATGAACACGGGTTTCCGATTATTCCTCTGTTCAGAAAAATTTTTCGGTTCATCGATTTCTGTCTGTACATTGGTGTTTTCGTTTTCCATAGACGTCGTAATTTTGATAGTTACTCTCCTCTTTGTACCTGTACACTTCAAAAAAAGAACGAGGCATCACCACTAGCTTTCTTGATCAACTCTTCTTCAAACTGCCGCCACTCTTCTTTGCGAAATTCTATCCGTCCTGTTTCCGTATCAAACTGATAAAACGGATCAAGTACCCAGACCGGCGCTTCTTTCATCTCCTGTTCCAGCCAATCAGCAAATGTCTGTTTACGAACAAAGATCTGCTTTATCTTGTACAGCTGTTCGCTTTTTTCCTTTTTTACTTCCTCAACGAGAATGATATGAAATCCCAGACCACTCTCGACGACATTCCCCGCTGTGCCCACCTGCTGTGAGGCGACCAAACTCCGAAGCTCAGGGGCCAGATCAGCCAAAGCAAACCAACCGAGATCACCTCCTTTGAGAGCGGTCTGACCTTCGGAATACTGTTTGGCCACATCGCTGTATGTCGACCCCTCTCGGAGCATTTCTGCTGCTTTTTCAATTTTCGTTGTGGCCTTGGATACGGGGTCAAACTCTTTGACAAAGCTTTCGTTCAGTTTTTCACTATACAAACTTGGCAGAACGATTTTTTCTTCAAAATCCGCCAATTTCCAACCATACAACCGAGCCAGATCAGCCTGTACTTCCTGTCCGCTTCCATACTCTTCAAGCTTGCGTGCCACACCCTGCTTGGCCATCTCAGCACTGACAAAAATACCACGCTCTCTCGCGAGTTTCTTAATAACAGCATCCTCCAACATTTTATTCAAAACTTCTTTCTCACGGACTCGGAGACGTTTTTGGCCGTCTTCCGTCGAAAAATCTATTCGCACACCCAACTTGGAAAAATCCTGATTTTCATAAAAACGCTTAATCGAGCTGGTATTTTCGGAGAGCTCAGCAAAAGAAATCATGTCTCGATACCCGACAATCGCCACCGGAAAGGGTGCGCGCGCTATGAACGACTGTACCAGAGGCAGATGACGAGGCGCGAAATACGTCGCCACAAGCACAGCCACAAACAAAAGGATGAGGAGTGCCATGACGCCATACGCCATAGTTGACCAACGTATTTTTTTCAGAGTTGCTTCCATGTGTTTTTTAGGGTGTTACAAAAAATACTTGCCACCACTTCTTGTAATTGGGAATATTTGGTTCGGATGCAGGCTCCATCGCGAGACGATATTTTTCTTCTTTCACCTCGGTCACCTGTTCCGGTTGTACTTTGATAGCCACCACTTCTTCTTGTTCTTTCTTCATCCCCAGTTTTTCCTTGGCTTCCTGTTCACGAAAATCCGTTGTAGAAAAATAATGGATTTTTTCGCTCAAGGTTTCATTTTCTCGACGTATTCTTTCAGCCTCTTTCTCAAGAATGCTCACCTCATTTTCAATTCGGTCGTTACGGGTTGTCTGCTTCCAGGAAACAAAGGCTATCCAAAAA
>CAZBFG010000013.1:21591-30032 GCA_964491155.1 uncultured Bdellovibrionales bacterium
AAAACAAAACATCCCACTACGACCACCAAAGCGCGTACCCAGTATTTCCGGACTGCCATACTTTCCTAATACATGAAAAACGGCGCAAAAAGGAAGCCAACCATTGATACTACTACCAAAATCGAAATGACCACCCAAATAGCATAGGCTTTCTTATGCAATCGTCTAAAACTCATACATTTCTCTCACTATTTACCATCCTATGGTAGCAAAAAACCGCACACTCGACAAACTACTCCCCCTTCTTGGCGGTTTGAATAAGCGTTCTCAGTTCGCTCAGGTTTACAGGTGGTCGCGTTCCAAGCGCTTTGAATTTTTTTGGTTCTATATACTGCGTTTGCGCCAATGATACCGGGGCATCGGATGAGACATAAGTTCGTGGTGACACGACTCGGGCTCCCTGATTTCGAAAGTCGCCCCCCTGATTCCTCCCTCTCGACACTGGTACGGCAGGCACGGTTCCCTGCTTTTTCTCAATTTCATTGCGCGCTTTGGCGGTGGCACGCTGATAGTCCCGCAGACAATCCTTGCAAAACGTCGGTCGACTACCATCGGGCTGAAACGGTACTTCGATCGCAGTCCCACATGTGGCACACAGTGCCTGGTAGAGCACTTTTTCTGACACCAAGTTCCCCTCTGACGCTTGTGGTGCTTCTGATGCTTCTTGTGCTTCTGTTTCTTCCTGCTCTGGTACCACCCGAGCAACTGCAGCTTCATTTTTTTCAAACTCATCCAAATTGATACGAAGCGGCTTTTTGGGTGCCTGTGGTGGAGTAAAAGCCGGTAGAGCCGCATCCTCTTTTTGTAACGTCTTTTGCAACAATTTTGCCGCCTGTTCTTGTGAATAATGCTCATGAGAAACTATCTCCTTCTTTTCCGATACAGGAGCAAGAGGCCTTTTCTGTTCCACAACAGGAGCAGGCGCTGATTTCGACTTGAGAGGCGCAGAGACGGGCGGTCTTGATGGTCGAGCTGGTGCCACTACACGCGACTCTTCTCGTGGGCGTGCTCCCGCTCCCTGTGATTGTGTCACCGGTGTGGTACTTGCGATATTTTTGACCAAGGCCGCCTTCTCTTCTGGTGAAAGCATACCCGTCCATCGACGGATCTTGTCCTCCACTTCTTCTTTTTTGGCGGTGTAGCGTTCACGAGAACTATTGATAATTTTCGCTTCGGTCTCCGGATCACTCTCGATTCTGATCGGTGGTAACACGTTGGCACTAAAAGCGTCCCCTGCGATACCATCGATCATGAGCTTCAGGTAGATCTGATATTTTGGTAGGTTAATAATATCGTTCATCATGAACACCGGCTCAAATTCCTTTTCCAAAAATTCCGCGTCCATAGCACCCACTCGGAACGAAATGATACTCCCGGCGTTTCCGAAAATAGCATCACGCACTTCCTCGGCGATCTGCGTCACATACTGATTGGCTAGGATAAGGTTGAGGTGGTATTTGCGAGCTTCTGACAAAATATTGGCAAACGATTCGGTGGCAAAGTTTTGAAATTCATCGACATAGAGATAAAAATCGGCACGTGTTTCTTCAGGAATATCCACGCGACCCATGGCGGCCAGCTGGATCTTGGTAATCATCATGGCACCGAGGAGTGCACTATTGTCCTCACCTAACCGACCCTTGGACAGGTTCATGATGAGGATCTTGCGCTCATCCATGATTTTGCGTACATCAAACGATGACACCGTCTGACCGACGATATTGCGAATCAGGGCACTCGAAAGAAACTGACCGACTTTGTTCTGAATAGGCGAAATCACTTCCTGTAATACTCGGGGATCCCACTTGGAAAACTCGTCCACCCAAAATGAGCGCACGACCGGGTCGGTAATTTTCTCCACCACTCGTTCACGATAGGATTTGTCAACCAAAATACGCGTCACACCGAGGAGTGTGCTGCCCGGATATTCAAGCAGTCCCAAGATAGCATTGCGCAGAATATACTCGAGACGCGGCCCCCACGAGTCAGCCCAAATTTTCTTGAACACACCGACCAGTCCCGAGGCCACCAAGTGCCGATACTCCGGATCCACTTTTTCCATCACATTGAACGCGATAGGAAAGTCCTGATCAGCCGGATTGAAATAAATGACATCATTGATCCGATGTGATGGAATGGACTTGATCAGCTTTTCCGCCGTATCACCGTGTGGATCGATAAAGGCGATACCATGACCCTTTTGAATGTCCTGAATCGCCAAATTCTCCAAGAGGTTGGTCTTGCCCATACCGGTTTTGCCGATCACATACATGTGTCGGCGCCGATCATCCTGCTTGATACCAAAGACACGCTCCTGATTCCGAAAGTTGGTCTTGGCGAAAAATGTGATGTCGTTTTGTTGGGACATAGTAGTGTATTACTCAAGATCCTGTAATGGCAAATTCGATGGGGCGCCACTGCGCTTGGCCGAAACACGTGTCAGCGATGGCGCCAGTACTCCCATGTCCGGGATATGAAATATAGTGGCCAACTCTTCTGAGCTAAACAAAAAGCGCGAGCTCTGCGGATCGCTATCACGACCGATATAGCGACGAAACAAACGACGCTGTCGATAGCGCAGACGCTCTTCGACAAAAATAAAGTTGGCATATGTCTTGGAATCATCATTCGGCACCATACTGTTTAGGTTCTGATCGTTGAACTGTTTGATACCACCGATAAACGACGAGACACCCGTCGTCTTGCTAAACACTTCGCGCCGTCCAATATACAGGTGACGCATGCGGATCTTGTACTGTTGCTTAGCTAGATTATTCTGAAGTGCCTTGAGCACGTCCTTTTCACCGGGAGAGAGACGAAATTCGAGTGGTTGCTCCTCTTTCTTCTCCGGTTTAGCTCCAGCTGTAAAGACGACTTCACCTCCGAACATCGCCTTGCCTATATTGGAAAAAATATCCCAAATATCGGCAAAAATTCGACTAAACATACCCTGTTTACTTTCTTTCACCCGTCCAAGGAACTCATTGACCGTTTCCTGACCTGTGGTGTACCACTTCTCACTGATGGGGGTGATAATAAACTGCAGCCACAGATGTTGCCCAGGACCGAGCTTGCCCATAGTCTCAATCAGTCCAGCCAGAGGATCAATCATTTTGCCGGTAATCGTTTCTTCAAAATTTTTGTAGCTCTTGATCGGGTACAGATCCGGCCTAAACAACTTAAAATCAACCCCCCAGAGATCCCAATCTTTATTGGGAATGGTTTTTGGAACGAGGTTCACGTAGTCCTCTACTTCTACGATTTCAACATTGGGATACTGAGCGTAGAAATGTGCCTCTACCAAATTACGAAATCCTACCTGTGTACGCACATACATGTGCGTCTGGCCCTCGATACTGGCCAATTCAAAAGAAAACGAGGTAGAAAACTCCCCCTTGATATATTCCTCAGCCGTCGTCGGACTCTTGATGACACCGGCGAGCGCCGTATAGATAGACTCCATTGGAAGCGGACTAGCCTCGATATCTCGTGGTGGGATAATTTCAAGGAGTACCCATTTGAGACCGCCCGCGTAATGACCATTGACGTGCAGTAGCCACAAAATTTTAAAGAGAAAAAAAAGAAGTGGTGGAAACAAAATAAACCACACACTCATAACAGCAGAAAAAACGCCTCCCATGATGGAGAACATATCTGCTAAGTTTGAAAAAAGAATGCTCATGGTACGTGAGGTACGTTGACCCCGTTAGTTGACCCATCGTCCTGTAGCGTCACCGTCTCTACTTTACAGTATACGCATTCTTTCCAATCCGCGCAAAAAAAGTATTGAGATTGATAATAACCGTAGATTTCTTGACCTGACGAACCTTGAGGACCCGCTCCAAAACTTCCTCACGAGAAAGAGGTTTTTCTGAAGCACGGAGAATATCAGTGATGACCTCTTTGACTGTTCCCCGCTTGTACCCCCAATCAGACAGCGCATAAATACCGCGTCCTACCAAGACAAAACGGCTGTCCTTGATTAACTCATTATGAACGGTTTGTGGATGGCTCTTTTTCTTCTTTTGCAAACCATAGCTGTCTATCAAATCGGCAATCTCACGAAAATGAAGCGGCCGACGAGCCGTCTTCAAAACGAGGTGGGCTTTTTCACGAGTTCCGCGCGGCTTGATATCACTCCAGCCAGACAGCCCCCATTTACCAAACACGTTTTGCTTGACCTCACGAGAGACTGAGAGCATATCAAACAATTCCTCCTGGCTCACTTCGCTCTCTACTTTTTTGAAACGAGCGTACAGATCATCTGCCTCGAGCGCATCTTGTACTTCTTCCAAAATAGCTTTGGCCTTATCTTTTATTTTTTTGAAACGAGTGAGAGAAAAAGATTTCAAACGATAAAGTCTTTCATATTCTTTGGTCATTTTTTCCTCCTTGACGATTGACAGCGCCTCGAGAAAAGCCAGGAGAGCTCCACGCTCTTTCTTGCTCTCCAAGGAAAGCTCTCGCAACAGATCTTCTGACTTCATAACACCATGTCGTTCAGACAGTGTCTGTTCTATAGAGTCTACTACCTGACCGATTGAAGGATGGGCTTTCTCACCAGAAAGAAATCCAAGGGCACTGCCGATCACCTGACGCACTCGCTCGCGAGTAATCTGATACGACTTACCAATCTCTTCCAGGGTCTTCGGGGTTTCAGAGCCAATACCAAACCGGGCCTCCACAATACTACGCGAACGCACTGGCAAACGCTCCAGGATAACCTGCAACGTCGAAGAAAAGAGCACCTTTGCTTCCTTGTTTGTATCGGCAGTTGGGAGCGCTTTTGACGTAGCCATAATGATGCTTGCAAAAAATATAATAGATGATTTTCCTCCCTTCTTGAAGTATTTTATATTAGCGCATATTCCTATATTTTGTCAAGCCCACACCATTTCGGCGCTCTTTTTATCGATTATTAAACAGAAATAAAAGACCTTCTTCATTGGCAAAGCAAAAAATTTGCTTGACAGGAAAAATTGATATATACTTAACAACATATAAAACAAAAAAGTAAAGGGGCGCCATCTTCAAAAATTCTGAGGATGCGTGAAACACAAAAAATACTATGGTGAAACACATTCCCTCGGAAGACGAGGAAACAAAAGACAACGCTGATCAGGCCATGAAGATCCAGGCTCTACGTGACATGGTGAGCAACGCTGAAAAAACCATCCAGGGCGCCAAGGCCATGCTCTTGCAATTGGAAGGAAAAAAGAAGTCTGGACGACCACGAAAAATCGACGCCGACACTACGGACGGCACTATTGTCGAAGGTACATTCGATGGACAAATCATGCTCGGAACCGACGGCAAGCAGTACCCCGTCCCGGCCAACTATGCTTCCAAATCCAAGCTCGTCGAAGGCGACATGCTCAAGCTCACCATCACTGATAACGGCACTTTTCTCTACAAACAAATCGGTCCGATCGAGCGTCGTCATGCGCTGGGCGTCGTGACACAGGATGAATCCGGCAATTACTATGTGGTTGCTGCCGGTAAACCCCACCGCGTACTCCTCGCCTCTATCACCTACTTCAAGGCCGCTCCCGGAGATGAGGTAGCCGTCGTTGTCCCGCGCGATCTCGACAGCAATTGGGCTGCCATTGAAAATATCATCCAAAAGGGTGCTCACAAGGATTGGGAAGGCGAGATGCACAAGGCTACCGAAGAAAACAGCGCCATCAACAGTTGGAAAAAAGACCTGAGAGACGCCAAGGACAATCCCTCCCCCCTCAGCCACTCGCCTGCTCCACTGACCCCTACTCCACTGGACGCCTGGGTGCGTGATATGGAAGAGATAGAAAAAGAAATCAACCAACAAAAGTAGCTATGCAACTCACCTCCCGAGATCTTGTTTTTGGTGCCATCAATGGCGCCTTTATCGGTATCCTGGCTCCTTTCATCTTTAGCAACCTTTCCGTCACGCTCCCTATCCCCGTCGTTTTGTTTGTTCTCATACTAGCTGTCGGTGCTGCCTGCGGCATCGCTGTCGGTGCCTTTCTTTCCAAAGTCAGACCCTTCTTTTTTCAGCTGGCAAAATTTGGCCTCATCGGAGTAGCGAACACAGTTGTCGACCTCGGTATCTACAACCTCTTCATCTACATGAGCGATGTGTCGAGCGGCTACCTCATCGTCGTCTTCAAGTCTTTCTCGGTCATGGCTGCTATCGTCAATAGCTATGTCTGGAATAAATTCTGGTCGTTCGAGAAAAAGGAGACGCACGGCATCGGCGAAGAATTCACTCAGTTCCTCATGGTCAGCCTCGTCGGCCTACTCCTGAATGTTGGCATTACCGCTTTTGTAGTGAACGCCATCGGTGCTCCGGCCGGTATCGCCGACAAGACCTGGGCCAATATCGGTGGACTGGCCGCCTCTATACTGGTTCTTACCTGGAATTTTATCGGGTACAAATTCTTCGTGTTCAAGAAGTGATAATATAGTGGTTAGACATTAGTCTTTAGGAATTAGCACATAAAAAGACCCATTCTTATGGGCTTTTTTTATTACTCCAAAAAAGCTATACTAGGGATAGATAAATTTTCAAGTATCAATTTTCAATTTCCACTCAATGTCCAATGAGACAATTTTTTAATGTCTCAAAATGAGATGTATGCAGGCTTATTAAAAATTAGAAATTAGAAATTAGAAATTTTTTTCCTATGTCCTCCAACACCTTCTACCGAAAGTATCGACCGCAAAAATTTTCGGAAGTGATCGGTCAAAAACACATCGTCACAACATTGACCAATGCCCTCAAAAACGGAAAAATTGCCCAGGCCTATCTCTTTACCGGACCACGTGGTACCGGCAAGACCACCCTCGCCCGACTCTTTGCCAAGGCCATCAATTGTAGCGACCGCAAAGGATTTGAGGCCTGCGGAAAATGTTCGCACTGTCTCCTGGTCGCAGAGGGACGCAGTTTTGATATCATCGAGATTGATGCGGCCTCACACACCGGTGTCGACAATATCCGCGAACTTCGTGAAACCGTCGCCCTCCCACCATCACTCGGTTCGCACAAAGTCTACATCATCGATGAAGTCCACATGCTCTCCATCGGTGCATTCAACGCCCTTTTGAAAACACTCGAAGAGCCACCAGCCCACATCGTCTTTATCCTCGCTACGACCGCCCTCCACAAGGTCCCTGACACAATTGTTTCTCGCTGCCAGCGTTTTGACCTCTCCCGTTTCCCTATTGGTGGTATCGTCGAAAAACTCACCCATATTGCCAAAGAGGAAAAATGCAAAATCTCCGATGGCGCACTCGAGATGATCGCTCATGCCGCCGAGGGCGGGATGCGTGATGCCGAATCGCTTTTCATGCAAATCATCTCGCTCGGTATCAGCCCAATCACCGAAGAAACCGTCTCCCAGGCTCTTGGTACCAGCAAAAAAGAAAATATCACAACGCTCATTGGTCTCGTTGGTGAGAAACGCCTTTTTGAAAGTCTTTCTTTTGTCAGAGAAATTTCTGCCAAAGGAACCGACCTTTCACTCTTTGCTTCGCTCCTACTGCATACCATGCGAGACATCCTCCTTATCAATACCAATCCCCATCAAGGTCCGACCTTGATAGAAGGGCTAACTACTGAACAAAAAGACGAACTGCAACAACTGGCCGGTCTCTTTACTCCCCAGGAAATCCTCCTGGCGCTCGAGTGTTTTCAAGTCGCCCAAAGAGACAGCAAGACCGCCGTCATCCCCGAGCTTCCTCTCGAAATTGCCATTGTCAAAATACTGGCCAACACTGTTGAGCCGCCAGCTGGTGGTATTGAAAATGAACCCCAAAGCAAACCTGTAGCTATCCCCCCAAAACCAGTAGCTCCTGACGAAAAAAAAGTTGATACAAAAACAGCAACGAAAATAGAATCAAGCATAGAAAAACCATCAACCCCTGCCATCCCGAACCCAGATCTTAAAGAGGCTCTCTTCGACCTGTCTCACATCAAAGAACACTGGCTCTCTATCTTGAATACAGCCAAGCAACTGAATGCCTCGATTTCTCTCGGTCTTTCCACGGCCCGACCCGTCGAAACCAATGGCTCGACTATCGTCATTGCCGTGAAATACCCATTTCACAAAGAGCGGCTTGAGGAAGCTGCCAATCAATTGACACTGGAAAAGGCCTTTGATACCATCCTAGGAGCCAAAATGAAGCTGGTTATCAAGGTAGATGATGCTCTCCAAGCCAAGAAATCAGGCGCTAGTCCTGAAGCTGATCCCAATCCGCTCATCAACCAAGCCTTGAGCATGCTCGGCGGCCGCGTAGTCAGTGAGACATGAGAAGTGACACGGGATACGAAACAAGCACTTAGAAAAGTACAGATATGGTACAAAGTTGAAGCTAACGAAGCTAAAAGCTAATCAGCTAAGAAGCTGATTATTGGGGAGTAGCCAAGCGGTAAGGCAGGGGCCTTTGAAGCCTCCATACGAAGG
>CAZBFG010000014.1:0-29912 GCA_964491155.1 uncultured Bdellovibrionales bacterium
TCACGTATTACCACTATACTATACCCGCTTTATTCCTGAATAACAGGTATTTACTATTTACCTGATTTTACCGGCACTCTCCGCCAGCCGGCGGACGGAAGCGAAAAGAGCTTTCGCTTCACTCACTTTGTTTAGTAATAGAGCCATTGTAGCTCGATTTCTCACACCAGGCAACTGTAGACGAAACACCTGATTCTTGGTACTCTAGAAAGGTATAATTTTATTTTTCTTCTCTCATGCCTGCTTTTTTTACTCGTGGATGGCTCATTGCTATTAGTATCGTTATTATCGTTTCTCTCGGCGGTTATTTCGTCTTTTTTTACGCCAAAGAACACAAAACAGAGTTTGCGGCCGGCTCACTTAATATCATCCAAAAAGTCTCCAAACTCCTCCCTATCGCCCCGGATACCAAGAAAGAGATCGAGGTGGTCAATACCCTCGTTTCCGAGCTGACCAAATCCGATGACAAAGTACGCGTCTTTCTCGTTCTTCTCCAAAACGCCGATGAACTGCGTCCCGGAGGTGGTTTCCTCG
Source organism: uncultured Bdellovibrionales bacterium (assembly GCA_964491155.1). Taxonomy (GTDB): domain Bacteria; phylum Patescibacteriota; class Minisyncoccia; order Moranbacterales; family UBA1568; genus UBA1568. The sequence continues at coordinate 535 of CAZBFG010000014.1, forward strand.
GTCAGTACGCCATCATCAAAGTAAAGAACGGCGAAGTTACTTCCACATATATAGAAGATGCCAACCTGCTCGACCAACGTATCGTAGCCAAGATTGCTCCGCCCTACCCATTCAAAAGAAAACTTCAGCTCAAAAACTGGAAATTCCGTGACTCCAATTTTTCCCCCGACTTCCCGACGAACGCCGAGAAGGCTCAGTATTTTTACCGTCTGTCCGGTGGCCGCGAAAAATTTGATGCCGTCATTGCCGTCAACTCACATGTCTTCAACAATATCTTGGCGGTCAGTGGTCCCATCAAAATTGCGGGTGATTCCAATACCTATACCAGCGAGGACGGAGCCTACAAACTCGAAGAACGCGTTGAACGTGCCTATCTCGGTGAAGACGTTCCTGCCGAACTCAAGCAAAACCGCAAAGCCATCATGAAAAAACTGGGAGCAGAGATCATGAGCCGTGTGGCAACCGTCGGCAACATTCCAAAACTGGCTGAGTTCGCCCAGAACGAACTGCGCAACCGCGATATCATGCTCTGGTTTGCCGACCCTACCCTACAGGCTCTGGTGGAAAGTGTGCACTGGGATGGCTCTGTCACCAAAGACTGGACCGGTGACTACCTCATGCTCGTTGATGCCAATATGGGTGCCCTGAAATCTGACTACTTCATGAGACGGTCTCTTGACTACACTGTCGACTTTACCGGTGAAAAGCCCGTTGCTACCATCCTTTACACCTACAAACACACAGCTGCCTATGGTGACTGGCGCACCAGTGATTACCACACCTACCTGCGTGCCTATGTTCCCAAAGGCGCCAAGCTCATTGAACGAAAAATGGTTGGTTCACCCCTCACCGATGAAGCATTCAACAAAACATACTTTGGGGTCTTCGTCGATGTACTGATTGGAGGACAGACTGAGGGTATGATCAAGTATGAACTCCCAGAAACCGTCACTGAAGAAAATTACAAACTCCTGATTCAAAAACAATCTGGTGTCGGCACCATCCCAGTCAACGTCCATATCAAGACCAAGGACGGCAAGGTGTTTGATCAAACCACCGAACTCAAAAAAGATCTCAACCTCACCATCCAAGAAGTCGAAGAGAAGAAATAACCCGCCTATCCGTACTCTTATGGCACTAGAAGTAAACAAACCGGAAGAAGTTGAATCACTCCCCATCAATGATCATCGCCGATTGGGAAAAGAACTCGACCTCTTCACTTTTTCTGATCTCGTTGGATCTGGCCTCCCCCTTTGGACACCACGCGGTACCCTTATCCGAAACCTCCTCGATGACTACGTCTGGCAACTCCGGAAACAACACGGTTTTGAACGAGTCGAAATTCCTCACATCACGAAAAAAGACCTCTACGAAAAAAGTGGTCACTGGGATAAATTCAAGGATGAACTCTTCCGAATTACCACTCGAGAAGGATACGAGTTTGCCATGAAACCGATGAATTGCCCACATCATACTCAGATCTATGCTCGTCGACCCTTCAGCTACCGTGAACTTCCTCAGCGCTACGCCAATACCACCATGTGCTATCGCGATGAACAGTCCGGAGAACTCAATGGTCTGGCGCGAGTGCGCTCTCTGACACAGGACGATGCACATGTTTTTTGCCGTACAGAACAAATAGAGGCGGAGATGCTCAAGGTCTGGGATATTATTCGCACTTTTTACAAAACGTTTGGATTTGCTTCGCTCCAAGTACGATTTTCTCGACACGACCCAGCGCATTTTGAAAAATATCTTGGAACAAAAGAAATCTGGAAAGATGCTGAAGATCAGATTGAGGCTATTCTCAAGAAAGAAAAGATTGACTACCTTGATGGCCTCGGGGAAGCCGCACTCTATGGTCCAAAAATTGACTTTATGGCAACTGATTCACTTGGGCGTGAATGGCAGGTAGCGACTATCCAGCTTGATCTCAATCTTCCTGATCGTTTTGATCTCACGTGTGTCAACGAAAAAGGAGAAAAGGAACGCATCGCCATGATTCACTGTGCCATCATGGGATCGATTGAGCGCTTTATGAGCGTACTCATCGAACACTACGCCGGTGCTTTTCCGATGTGGCTGGCTCCAGTCCAAGTCGTTATCCTCCCTATCGGTGAGGGTCACCAGGCCTATGCAGAAACCGTAGCGAGCGCGCTACGAGCCGCCGCTATTCGTGTTGAAGTAAATGCCGAGAGCGAATCGCTCGGTAAACGTATCCGTAGTGCCAAAGTAAACAAGACACCCTACCTCATCGTTGTTGGCGACAAAGAAGTAGAAGCACAGACAGTTTCCCTGGAACATCGTAGTACCGGCCAGCTCGGAAGCAAGACCCTCGCAGAAACCCTCGCCCTCCTCGAACAAGATATCTCGGAAAAAAAGTAGTGCGGAGAAAAAAATACACAATCAAAAAATCTCATCACCGTAATACGTGATGAGATTTTTTTACGCTCTCTATGCTGTTCTATACCCTATGCTGTCTTTCCAAGCGACCCGGACGCTTCATGCACATGCCTATAGTAGAAGTTTTTGACAGCTTCAGTGGCAAAGAAATACCCTACCGCCAGCACTCCCACAAACATGAGCAGCCCTGCCGATGGCATAACAAAATGAAAGAGACCAGTCATATACGGAACAAACGGTAGCGCAAAGGCAACTGCAAAGGCCAAGGCAGAAAGGAGCACCACAGTCCCCGAAGCACGTTTAGCACGGAAAAAGAGAAAGCGAGTTCGCAGTGAGAAAATAAGGATGATCTCTGTAATGACCGAGAGGAGGAACCAGCCGGTCTGGAGTGTCTCGGGCGACATACGATAGAGGGCACCAAACAAAATAAAATCAAAAATAGAACTGACTACTCCGAGGAGTGTCGCCATAAGGACAACACTGTGCACCTGGTAGTTCTTGGGTTTTTCCAACTCATCGTCATCAACCGTATCAGTAGCGATGGCAATCATAGGAAAATCAGAAAGGATATTCAAGAGAAGAATCTGAATAGGCAACAGTGGTACGAATGGGATAAATAGCGATGCCATTGCCACTGAGTAAAAATTTCCAAAATTTGAAGTGAGCGTCACTCGCAGGTATTTCATGATATTAGCAAAAATGGTGCGCCCCTCACGAATACCCACAATAACTGTTTCAAGGTTTCTTCGAAGCAGCACAACATCTGCCGCCTCACGAGCAATATCTGAAGCGCTCGCCACAACAATAGCTACATTGGCCAGCTTGAGTGCCGGAGCATCATTGATACCTTCACCCAAAAATCCCACTTCATGATCTTCCTGTAACAACTTGATAATATCGTATTTTTGATGTGGCGAAACCCGCGCAAATACCTTCATGTCCCTGATTGCCGCTCGTCGCTCCGCTTCACTCATGTCCTCCAGCTCCTTTCCCGTTATAACCTCTGTCGCTGACGCAATCAGTCCCACAGCATATCCCACGGCACCCGCCACCTCTTTGCTATCACCAGTTACAATCTTGACCGCGACATTCAAATCACGCGCCAGAGCTATCGTTTCTTTGGCAGTCGGTTTCAAGGTATCAAAAAAGGAAATGAGTCCGACAAAAGTGAGATGCTGTTCTTCATAGAGTGAGAGCTTTTTTCCTGATGCAAATGGCTTCTGTGCAACCGCGAGCACCCGCTCTCCTCGCTGTCCTGCCTTGATCGCCCATTCCATCAATCGTTTTTTGGTAAAACTCTCCAAATGATCGCAACGACCGAGCACTTCCTCGGGTGCTCCACGAAGAATAACATCCGTACCCGAAAGCGTTTCAAAGAGAATACTGTTTCGTCTCCGTTCAGGATCAAACGGAATCATATCGAGTCGCTTGCCGCGCTGCACTTCTTCACGTTCTGCCGGTGTGAGCACCTGCCACAAGGCCAAGTCAAAAGCATCATGCAGCCCCGCACGACTCTCCGGAACAGCCAAACAACTCGCAAAAGCAAGTTTGAGACAGTGCCGCTTATCCTCTGCAAAGATACTCGTTACCGAGAGGACATTTTCGGTCAGTGTTCCAGTTTTATCGCAGCAAAGCACTTCGATGCTTCCCAGGTCCTCTATGGCGGAAAGCCGCTTGACGACGACTTTTTTCTGCGCCAAACGAAGCGAGCCGCGTGAAAGTGCCACTGTCAAAATAACCGGTAGGGCTTCCGGTACCACCGAAACAGCCAGCGCCAACGAAAAAATGAGCAGCTCAATACTACTTGTTTCACCGCCACGGATAAACACGTTGGCGATATAAATAATCGCGAGCGTAAACAGTACCAGTTTCAAAATAAAACGACTGAACTGACGGATTCCTTTTTCAAAAACCGTCTCCCGATCCGTTTCTTCTGTCAGAGTCGCGATATCACCAAAGGCTGTCTCTTTACCCGTAGCAAACACCACTCCTTCACCCCATCCCCTCATCACGACCGTACCAGCAAATCCGACATTTTTTGCCTCAAACATTTCTACAGCTGGAACCGGGAGAAGCGCCGCTCTCTTCTCGGCTGGCACCGATTCACCGGTCAACACACTTTCGTCGATAGCTAGTCCGTTAGTTTCCAAAAATCGGATGTCCGCCGGCAAACGATCCCCCGCTTCGAGAAAAAGCACATCCCCCGGAACAATTTTTGTGCTCTCCACCTGTACTTTTTTACCGTCACGATACACCGTGACATGCATAACCAAGTATTTCTTGAGCAGCCTCAGTGCACGCGCCGAATGATACTCTTGATAGGTCTCCAAACTGAGGTTGATTGCCACGAACAACAGAATCAAGCATCCCTCGATCACGTTCCCCAGAAAAAATGACAGGGCCGCCGCTGCAAAAAGAAGATAGAGAAATGAAGACGAGAGCCGCTGCTTGAGCGTCCTCCAGAAGGCCGATGGTTCCGGTTGTATCTCGTGTCCACGACTCTCCTGCAAGCGCTTTTTTGCCTCCACAGACAAAAGCCCCTCCCGAGAACTCTCCAGAAAGGCGACGACATTTTCTCCTGCCTCAGAGGCAAATTTCTTCCACAACATACCCGTTTTTTTGTTTTAAAGCCTGTTCAATATCTCAACGCTAATGATAGGCAGAAACAACAGCTTGTCTACACTGACTTGGCGGCTCGTTTTTTGGCGACACCAAGCAGTGTTTCAAAATCATCTTCCTTTTGCACTTTATTGTTTCGAACCACACCACACCGCACACAACAATGAGTGATTCGTTCCTGGCCAGCGGCCTGTTCGTAGGCTATGGGCTCCATCAATCCTCCACAACTCTCCAAACGATCCCCTGGATGGATGTCTACATGTTTGGCAAACAGACAACGGGGACAGTGATTGGTATAGCCATCTCCAACGACAAAAAAACCACACTGCTCACAAGAAAAATCCTCAACTTTTTTCTGAAAAATTTTCACAGGAATAACAATCAATACATCCTTATTATAGCAAACAAGCACTCTTCTTCACAGAAAAAATTCTATTTCTTTAAGATACTATTGATCGTTTCTTCATCCTGACAACTGTACTTGCGACTGGCCGAATAAAATCGCTTCTTGGGACCACTGCACCCACCGTTGTCCTTGTGCAGTGTCGCGAGCATCGGCATGAGGAATCCGATGTCGCGTGATGTGAAATATCCATGCAAGCGCTTAAGTGCCACCGCCCGATCCTGTTTCTTCATGCGAGTAAACACACTCATATCATCCCCGAGCTTCCCACTCCAATCAAAATGAACCAGCACATTGTTGGCCTTTTCAGCAAAACGAGGGTGCCACAAAAGCGCCCAGCACCAATCGCCTGGTTTTTTCCACCATCGAGAGAAACAAGCGCCACTCTCTACGCTTCCGTCACTCTGAAGTCCCACTCCGCCCTCGATATAATCAAACAAACGTAGGTACGACTCTTCTTCAATATCATTCGTTTGCGCCCCGATAACGATCTCGAGCCCCAGATACTCCGCGTGTTCCCGCATATGACGGATCATCTGCGGCATGCGTGTAGCTGCTCGATCCGAGTTGTCCTGATAAAACACCTGGCCAAACAAAAAACTCTGAATACCCATATTCATCGCCTCTTCAGTGATGTACTCGACATACTTGCGATACTCCGTCCGCTCCAGGGAGGGTTTGCATGTATGCTCTCCCCAATAGTTCTTGCTCCCCTCACGACACATAGCCCCAAAATCAAAATCACGCTTCTCAGCCGGATAATAGTAATCCGCTTTGGTATCGATAGCTTCTGCAATAAACATCCCATACACTGTGTTGGGCTTGGTTACTTCTTTCATGATATCGCGAGCATCCCCAAAGTCCGGCGGATCGAGCCATGTTTCCAGCGCCCGGTGCAAATAGTAACACTCCGAACGATTGATGAGCGCAATCGAGCTCTTGGTATCACCGCCATATCCCGACAAAAATCCATCAGCGACGCAGCCTTTGGTTTTCATCTTGGCCAGAGAAGGTCGTGGTGGCGGCGGGAGTACCGGATATTCTTTTTCTTTCACTGATTCGCTCTCGTCTTCCTTTTCCAGAGGCAGCGGCTGCGTATCCACCCAGTCAGACAAAGTAGAGGTGTTTTCTTCTAAATCAACCTGGGTCAACCCCTCCTCAGTGTCTGCTTCACGAAAAACAAAGAAATACAGTATAGCCACTACAGCACCAGCACCCAAAACCAGCCACAAAATATTGCGGAGATACACTCGATGATTTTGCTGGTAATAGAGAGGAAACATACTCGTATCCTTATTATACACTGTATGAAAAAAGATATCCTCGTACATTCTAATATTCCAACAACGCTATGGGTAAGCTTCTAAAATACTTCCTTTTCCTCCCCTTTCGTTCCGGCGAACATGTCCGACTCGTTCTGTCGAACAGGGAGCTGCCTAGTCGAAACCATCCTGTCGACGCTCGACTGTTACCGGCTCACTCATCGCACATGTGACCGCCAGAACCCGGAGTTCAGAAAAGAAAGTATTTTAAAAGCTTACTGACGTTCTAAACAGAGTTGTTTTAAAAGGAGAAATAAAAAACCCACCAAAGCAGGTTTTCTGCTGGTGGGTTACTCAAGCCTTGCCACTTACTTCAAGGACTTCATTCGGTAAGCAAGAAGCGGCAACACGAGCAACAGGCTTCCTGCAGTCATGTAGACCGGATACACATACTGTGCAAGCGTCCATTCCTGAATACCGAGAAGGTTTACGGCACTCCCGATACAAAACAACCCCCAAGGAAACAAGGGCTCATCAGCTGGTGATTTCACCACGTGCCGGATCTGAGGAATGATTCCCATGGCATCGGCCAAGAGACCACCCAGTAATCCAAGTAATGGATTACCTGTTGTCTTCCAAACAACAATGGAAACCATACAAAAGATCACACACATCGTTTCAAGCCTGGTCCAGCGAAATTCGCCGTACTTGAGAGCAAGAATGAAGATGATGACTGGATTGATGAAACCCATCCACGCTGCAAGAAGCGTCGTGTCGTTCCTAGCGCCGGCCTCATAGTAAGCAACTAAGAGCAGCAGACCAAGAACGGCCCAAATGCCCCATGTTGAGAGGACAGGACGGGGAATTGAGCGCTTGTAGATACCCCACATGTACGGAATTCCACTGATAGCAATGAGCAAGGCAGACAAAGCGCCCCAAGAGAACACTATTTCCACGATTCGCCTCCGAAAAGTTGTTGATGAACTCTGTTACTTTGTAACTGAGGAATATAGCTTGTTTTCTCTCTATTGTCCAGCCTCTAGAGTACTAAACATTGTTTTTGGCAGTTTCTCGAAAAGACTTTTCCTTTTCTTTCCTTCTGTTTCCCGTCGGTCACATCCGTGATGAGCGTATCGGTAACAGTCGAGAGAACAGGGAGGCTTCGACCCGAGAACTCCCTGTTCGATGAAGCGAGTCAGGGATGTTCGGCGGAAACAGCGGAAATGAAAAGGGAAAGTGTTTTGGAAGAAACACTATACAAGTAAGAGGTTTCATAGTAATTAAAAATCCCAGTAGTCACTGGGATTTTTTCTTGAGCGGGCGACCGGAATCGAACCGGCATCCTCAGCTTGGAAGGCTGATATAATAGCCACTATACGACGCCCGCTTCTCTCTTATTTCTTCATCTGCGTAGCTGTAGCCATACCGGTAAAGGGATCGCACACCTGGCGTTCTTTGGCGACACCCATATCGGAGAGCATCTTTTCCATGGCTTCGATAAACACTGGGGCACCTACCAGATAGTACCAGACACCGGTCACGTCCGGCACGTACTTCCTGAGCATAGCCTCACAGATATAGCCGCGCTCTTCATTGGTATCAGCACAAGGCGCTGTTTCTTGCGACAACGTCGTCACATAGCGGTAGTTGGGCAGCTTGATACCTTTTAATTCCTCATGAAAAGCGGCGTCTTTCGCAAAGCGATTGGAATAGAGCACAGTGAAGCTCCTTTGATTTCCCTCGTACTCTGCCTGCTTGAGCAAACTTCGAACCGGTGTCACTCCAATACCACCAACCAAGAACACGATAGGTAAACCATCGGCCGCATGCGAGAGTGTGAAATGCCCGATAGCCTTAGTCGCTGCCACTGTCTCTCCTGGCTTGAGGGTCCACAGCGTCTGTTTGAAGCCGCTGTCACTCCGACGCATGGCAAAGTACAAATCATTCTCGCATGGAGCAGAGGCGATAGAAAGTGAACGCACCCCGGCGCGCGTATCCGGTGCCACCAGATTGGTGAGCATCATAGCCACATACTGCCCTGCCTCAAAGGTAAAATCGGCTGGCTTGTCGAATACAAAGAGTTCCGTGCCATCGGCCACAGCGCGCTGTTCTTTCAGAGTAAGGGTAAAGTTGGCCATAGGAAAAAATGAGCAATCAACAGTCAACAGGGAGCAGTAGACACAAAAAAACAGAGATAACTCCGTGGCTTTAGTCTAGCCTTTTTAGCCTATTGTGTCAAAAAATCTCACCTAAACAATGTCCTTCAGGATGCTCTCGTACCCTTCGAGTTCCAGGAGCATGACGAGGACTTTAGCTAATTTTTCCGGGTCATGACGGATAAAAGCTCGGGTATGGGCAATTTTGTCTTCAGTTTTCCGAATAATCCTTTCGCTAGAAAGCAAATCGGCTTGAATCACTCGATAATTTCTTTTTGTATTCTTATGAAATGGCACCAATGACCCTTCGGACTGGTACTTCTTCAATAAGCGTGCTGGAGGATTTTTACTATTGTACGTCACAAAATCTATCCGCTTACTTCCGATATAGCCATTGATCTCCCGAATATAGTCTTCCAAAGAAAACTGATCCGTCTGCCCACGCTTGCTGATCAAGTTGCAGTTATAGACGATTTTTCCCTTGGTCTTGCGCAGTGCTTCAGCGATGCCAGGCACTAATAAATTAGGAATGATGGAACAGTAATGATTCCCCGGACCAATCACGATCAAGTCCGCCTCCAAGATTTTTTTCACTGCCAACGGATTCGCTTTCGGTATGGGACGCAAAAAAACCTTTTTCACACCAACCTTTTCAAACTTCTTACTGACATTGATCTCACTTTCACCAGAAAGTACATCACCGTTTTCCAGTTCCATAAACAGTCGCACATCTGACAACGTCACGGGAATAACGACACCACGAAAATTGAGGATGCGCGATGCCTCCTCTACTCCCCGGCCGAAATCACCGGTAATTTTTTCCAAAGCCGACAAAAAAATATTACCAAAGCTATGCCCCTCAAGGCCGCCTTCAGCAAAACGATAGTTCATCAGTTCCCGCAGCATGTCCGGAGTATCAGAAAGCGCCACGAGACACTGCCGCACATCTCCTGGTGGCAACACCCCCAGTTCATCACGGAGAATCCCAGTCGATCCACCGTCATCTGCCATCGATACAATAGCCGAAAGCTCAATCGGATACTTCTTGAGCCCAGAAAGTAAGGTAAAACTTCCCGTTCCTCCCCCTATTGTCACTACCTTTTTCATGTCGGGGCACTCGGAATCGAACCGAGACTAAATGGTCCCAAACCACTCGTACTACCACTATACTATGCCCCGAATTGTAAATCTGCACTACTTACGAGAGGCTATGCCATGGGACCAAATGGTCGCATTACAAGTCACTCATCCTCCTGCTTTACCATGCCCCGAATTTTACCAATAACTACTATGCCCGGAAACTACAATCCCGACTCCACCGAAGTGGAGTGGGATCATAGTCCTATCTTTTTTTTGACTATTTGACTGCTTCCTTCAGTGTCTTCCCGGCAGTGAACTTTGGAACTGTCATGGCAGGAATAGTGATCTTGGCCTTGGTCTGAGGGTTGATTCCTTCACGAGCAGCGCGATTCGAAACCTTGAACGTCCCGAAACCAGTGAGAGTCACCTTGTTACCAGCGGAAAGTTCACGAGTTATCTCATCAAGCATTGCCTCGAGCATTGCCTCGACGTCCTTCTTGGAACATTCTGTCTTGTCAACAATAGCGTGCACAAGCGCGTCCTTGTTTACGTTTTTCATACATCTCACCTGCCTTTCTAGTTCAGTCTCTTCCCCGTCCTCTACGGCCCACGGAGAGGGAAGTACCAGTTACTTTCTACTGTCTATTCTAAGCCTTTTTTTCAAATTATGCAATCCCTAAGCCTTTTTTTGTCAACAGACCCACTAGCGAGCATACTCGACAGCCCTCGTCTCACGAAACACATTGACCTTGATCTCTCCAGGATACTTCAATTCTTCTTCGATGCGCTTGGCGATATCACGAGCCAACTTCATAGCACCGAGGTCATCCACCTTTTCCGGACTGACAAAAATACGCACTTCCCGTCCTGCCTGAATAGCATACGACTTTTCTACTTCAGGAAAAGAATTGATGAGTGCTTCCAGTTCTTCCAAGCGCTTGATATATTTCTCGGCGGTTTCCTTGCGGGCCCCGGGACGAGCAGCAGAGAGTGCATCGGCCGCTGTCACGATAAACGATTCAATCGTCTGGTGAGGATACTCATCATGATGACACTTCATGGCATCAATAACATTTTGTCCCAAACCAAATTTTTCCAAGATACGCATCCCGATTTTGACATGTGTCCCCTCGATCTCGTGATCAACCGCTTTGCCGATATCATGGAGTAATCCGGCCTTTTTGGCACAGGCTACGTCAGCACCCAGCTCGGCAGCCAAGGCTCCGGCCAGGTACGACACTTCCAAAGAATGGAGGAGCACGTTTTGTTTGTAGCTATAGCGATAGCGCAGACGCCCGAGAATATACAGGAGCTTGGGATGGAGTCCAGCGATACCAGCATCATAGGCAGCGGCCTCTCCAGCTTCCTTGATCTTGGTATCGATCTCTTTCTTGCCCTCTTCGACTGCTTCTTCGATGCGAGCCGGATGAATACGACCATCACTAATCAGTTTTTCCAAAGCAATACGGGCGATCTCACGACGTACCGGATCAAACCCCGAAATAACGATAGATCCCGGCGTATCATCGACAATAAATTCCACACCGGATTCCTTTTCCAAAGCCCGGATATTGCGTCCTTCTTTGCCAATAATCTTCCCCTTGATGTCATCAGACGGAATAGACACCGTCGTCGTCGTAAACTCAGAGACATGCGACCGTGAGTACTTTTGAATAACCGTCGCCATGATAGAAAGCGAACGCTTCTCCAGTTCATCATTGGCTTCATTTTCCAGCTTGGACATGCGCTTCACAAGCGCCTCTTTACTCTCTTCCTCTACCAATGCAAACAGTTTACCCTGGGCTTCCTCCTGAGACAGCTTGGCGACAGACTCCAAACGTATCCGCTCTTCTTCACGCAGTTTTTCCGATTCTTCACGAATAGCCCGAATTTCATCGGCTTTCTGCAGCAAGCGACGTTTTTCGGCCTCAGCTTCCTCGGTCAATTTTTCTATCTGTTCCTCACGCTTCTCGATACGCTTCTCCTGAAGCAAGATTTTTTCTTCCCGAGACTGTTCATTCTTCTTGGCTTCTTCCAAGATTTGCACCGCTTGATTCTTGGCTTCCAGGGTCAGTTCTTTTACCTTGACTTCTGCCTCAGTCAGCATTTTCGCTGCTTGACCCTCAGCAGTCGAAAGTTGCTTTTTTGCCAGATTTTGACGAATCAAATACCCTACCGCCGTGCCCAAAACAAGAGCTATTGCTCCAGAAATAATACTTATCATACTGTACAAGCGCTGCCATCCGATGGCGCCAATCTACCAAAAAAGGGCTCTTTTCTCAGAGGAAAAGAGGGTTGTGTTCATAGAAATACTTCTTTGCTGTCCAAAGGCTTTTGCCATAATATGAAACATTGGTGACGATGGGCGCTTCTCTTATCGAATCTTGGCGCGATTTCACTATTTAACGCTCCATCACCATCATAGTCCGCGAACCCTCTTTTGTCAAAAGAGAGCGAAAAATGGTACTATAGAAAGGTAAAAAAAGAAAGGGTTACTAAAAACAAAAAAAATGTATCGTCCGATTGTTCTCGTGGTGCTTGATGGCTGGGGGTTGTCCAACAATATCCAGGGAAACCCTATTCGCGAGGCCGCCCTCCCTACATTTGAAAAATTCAATCGCTTTTATCCGATGACCACCCTTCAGGCATCGGGTATTTCTGTCGGCCTCCCCTGGAATACTGCCGGCAACAGCGAAGTCGGCCACATGACCATGGGTGCCGGACGAGTCATCTACCAAAACATGCCCCGCATCTCGCTCGCCATCCAAGATGGTAGCTTCTTCAAAAATGAAGCCCTGCTCCAAAGTATCCGTACTGCCAAAGAAAAAAAAGGGAATTTTCACCTCATGGGACTGATTAGCTCGGGATCAGTTCACTCACACAAAGATCATCTCCTGGCCCTGCTCCGCCTCGCTAAAAATGAAGGCCTAAGCGAAGTCTATGTCCATGTCTTTACTGATGGTCGCGATTCCGCCCCAACAGCCGGAATCCAACAAATCAAAGAATTTCTCCGCGAAATGCGTCTCATCGGCATCGGAAAAATCGCCAGCCTTTCCGGACGCAACTTTTCCATGGATCGCAACAATAACTGGGATCGTGTTGAAAAATCATACCGCATGCTAACTGAAGGCATCGGTGAGACCTCGAGTGATGCCAGTCTGACACTTGAACAGTCGTATTTCAAAAACGTCACTGACGAATTCATCGAACCGACAGTCATGGTCGAGAAAGATGCTCCCGTCGCCCTCATTAAAAATGGTGACTCGGTTATTTTTTTCAACTTTCGAGAAGATCGAGCCCGTGAACTTACCAAAGCCTTTGTCTTGCCTGATTTTGATGGTTTTACCAGAGAAAAACTCGACATCAATTTCACTACTCTGATCGAATACGAGCGTGGCCTCCCGGTCAATATTGCCTTTCCACCTGAGGATATTGAGAACAGCCTCGGGGAAATTTTGAGTAAACATGACAAGAAGCAGCTGCGCATTGCCGAAACAGAAAAATACGCCCACGTCACCTACTTCTTCAATGGTGGCAAAGAAAAGGCGTTTCCCAATGAAGACCATGTCCTCATTCCTTCTCCGACTGTTTCCCATTTTGATGAGGTCCCTGAAATGAGCTCTCCTCAAATCACCAATGCTCTCATAGAAAATATCGAAAAGGGTACCTATGACTTTATCCTCGTCAATTACGCCAACCCCGATATGGTCGGACATACCGGCAATGAAGAAGCCTCTATCCAAGCCGTCGAAGCAACTGACAAAAGTCTTTCTATTCTGATACCGGCTATCCTCAAAGCTGGCGGTGCCGCCGTCATCACGGCCGACCATGGCAACGTCGAAGAACTCAAAAAAGCCTCTACTGGAGAAATCGATACCGAGCACTCCATCAACCCCATTCCCCTTTGGTATATCAATCCCGACAACCATCGAGAGAAAAGCGCCGAGGCCATGATGCGTGAACAAAACGAAGTTAACGGGCTTCTCTCGGATGTTGCACCCACCATTCTGGAGCTTATGGAAATAGAAAAACCACCAGAGATGAATGGCGCCAGCCTCCTCACCACACTTGAGTGAAAACAAAAAACACCCTTCCGTACAGAGGGGTGTTTTTTGTTGTCTTTGCTACCCGATAACCTTGTCGACGATGCCGTAGCTCACTGCTTCGTCGGCAGTCATAAAGTAATCACGTTCGGTATCCTTTTCAATTTTTGGCAACTTTTGACCGGTATGCTTGGCCAAAATCTTGTTCAACCGATCACGCGTCCGGAGAATATGACGGGCATGGATATCAATATCCGTAGCCTGACCCGAGGCTCCCCCGAGCACCTGATGGATCATCACCTCACTATTCGGGAGCGCCATACGCTTTCCCTTTTTGCCAGCCGAAAGGAGCAGCGCCGCCGCTGATGCCGCCATACCGATACAGATAGTCTGGATATCCGAGCGCACATACTGCATCGTGTCATAAATAGCGAGCGCCGCCGAGACTGATCCGCCCGGTGAGTTGATGTACATTTTGATATCCTCTTTGTGATCGACAGAATCGAGAAAAAGAAGCTGCGCGATAATCGCATTGGCCACCATATCGTCAATCGGCGAACCGATAAAAATGATACGATCCTTGAGCAAGCGAGAGTAAATATCGTACGCTCGCTCACCAAAGTTCGTCTTTTCCACCACCATCGGAATGAGGTAATTGTTGTTCATATATGGGCAGGGATTAGCGATTAGCGTTCAGGGCTTAGAGACTCTCGAGCCACTCGAGCACTTTGCCATTCTTGAGTTGTCCGGAAACCGCACTGTAGAGTCGTTCCATGTCGATATTCTTTTCAATATCCTTCATGTCCTTGTAGTACTGCAAGGCTTTGTTCATCTCCGCCTCTACTTCAGCACTGTCAACAGCGATGTCTTCTTCTCTGGCCAATGATTCAATAATAAGGTTGGCAGCAAGGCGTTTTTTGGCCTGTGGCAACCACTCCGCTTCGATCGCTTCTTTGGTCTTTTTCATCTGTTCCAAATACTGATCGAAAGAAAGTCCCATCGACTGCAACTGTCCCTCGAAGTCATGCATCATGCGGCTGAGTTCCTGATCTACCAAGATCTGTGGATACTCGAGCGTAGCATGTTCTACCAAGATATCGAGGATATCCGTCCGATGGGTATCTTTGGCCTGCTGTTCCTTTTCTTGCAGCATGCCCTTCTTCAGGTTTTCCTTGACCTGGTCCAGGGTCTCAAATTTCCCGAGACTTTTGGCGAAGGCATCATCAATCACCGGTACCTCGCGTTCTTGCACCAAACGCATGACGACCTCAAAGGTGGCGGGCTTTCCAGCCAAGTGCTTGGCATGGTATTCCCCTGGAAACGTCAGTTCAAACGTTTTTTCATCGTGCTCTTTCATACCCACGAGTTGCTCTTCAAAGCCCGGGATAAAGACCCCTTTCCCCAGTACGAGCGGATGTTTTTCGCTCTTGCCTCCCTCGATGACCACACCGTTTTGTTTGACCGTAAAATCAACCAAGACACTGTCTTCCAGTTTGGCCGGACGATTGACCGTGACCAGCTTGGCACGCATCGTCGCCAATCGCTCAAGCTCTGCCATGATGTCTTTGTCTTCGACAACAATAGTATTTTTCTTGAATGCGGTATTTACCTTTTTGACCGCATCACGCCAAGAAGAAAGCTGCACTTCTGGCAGCACAGCAGTCACCACGGTGTAGGCAAATTCCTGTCCTTCCTCGATCTTGCCCAGTTTGACCTCGGGCTGACCGATGGCATCCACCTTTTCTTGTGCTAGTGCTTTGGCATAAGAATGCGATACCACGTGTTCGGCTGCCTCGAGCATGATGGCCTGTTTGCCAAATCGCTGCTCCATCATTTTCTTGGGCGCCTTGCCGGGACGAAAGCCTGGGAGCTTGACCGACTTGGCCATACCCTCCATAGCATGTTCAATTTCCCCCTGCCATTCTTCCCATGGCAGCACGACACTCATTTCTACACGAGATTCTGAAAGTTTTTTCACCGTTACATTCATAGTTGTCCCTTCTTATTTACTAAACTTGTCTGCATACATCTGTAACCCTTTCTTCACGGCCACATACGCCGCCTCGCGACCCTCGACACCAGTAATCTCCACCTGCTTGCCATCAATGGTCTTGTACGTTTCGAAGAAGTGCTTGATTTCTTTGATGGTGTGTTTATTCACATCAGCGAGATCCTGCACGTCTTCCCAGCGCGGATCGCTTTTTGGCACAGCGATGATTTTGTCATCACCCTCACCACCATCAATCATGTGCATCACGGCCACCGGTCGCGCTTCGACCAAGATACCGGGATGAAGCGGGTAGGTTGCGAGGAGTACGACATCGAGCGCATCACCATCTTCCCAGAGGGTCTGCGGGACAAATCCATAGTCAAACGGATAGTCCTGGGCGCTCTTCATAGCGCGATCCAGCTTGATCATACCGGTTTCCTTGTCGATCTCGTATTTGTTCTTCGAGCCGTTTGGGATCTCGACGATCATGTTGATCACGTTTGGAATATCTTCCCCCGCAGAAATTTCATGCCACAAGTTCATAAAAAATGTCTAATATCTAATTCCTAATTTCTAACAAAAGCTTCAAGAAAAATCCGAGAACCTTTTGATGATTTCATTAGTAATTAGTTATTAGTAATTAGAAATTATTTTTATTCTTCTACTTCCTCTACGGATTCTTCAATGGCTTCCGGCTTGGCCGCACCGGCGACATCAATCTTCCAACCGGTCAGTTTGGCTGCCAGGCGCACGTTTTGACCGCGCTTGCCGATAGCCAGTGACAACTGGTCATCCGGCACCGTGACGATAGCCCGTTTTTCCTCTTCGAACAACTGCACAGACAGCACCTTGGCCGGTGACAGAGCAGCGCTGATAAATTTCTCTACGTTTTCATTCCATTCGATGATATCGATCTTTTCACCGCCGAGAGCATCGATAATAGTCTGGACACGTGTCCCCTTCTGCCCGACGCACGACCCGATCGGATCAACACCTTCTTCAGCAGAAAAGACCGCGATTTTTGTCCGAGAACCAGCTTCACGCGCTACTGCCTTGATCTCAACCGTACCGGTAAAGATTTCCGGCACTTCCAAAGAAAACAAATGACGAACCATCTCCGGATGTGTCCGAGACAAGAGCAGTCCTGGTCCCTTGGTATCGGATTCTACCCGCACCAAATAGACTTTGACGTGCTGCCCCATGCGGTAGTTTTCTCCTTCGATTTGCTCGGAAGGAAACAGGATACCCACAGACTTACCGAGATCGACAAACACATTGCGCCCCTCGATACGCTGCACGGTTCCATTGACCACTTGGCCTTCTTTTTCTTTGTACTCATCAAACATGCTCTCGCGTTCCGCTTCACGGATACGCTGAATGATCACCTGCTTGGCCGTCTGAGCAGCCACGCGGCCAAACTCATCGTACGGAGGGAGTGGCAACTCTATCATATCGCCCAAAACGGCGTTCTTTTTCAATTTCTTGGCTTCTTCCAGGAGCATATCACGCTCACTGTTGAAGCGTGGCAGACGCTCTTCTTCATTGACCTCACTTACCTCTGTAACTTCAGGAACCTCGCCCTCTTCAGTTTCCTCAACAAATTCGCGGACGGATTCATCCACCACTTCTTTCACCAAGAAAAAACTGGCGCTCTTTTGCACCTCATCAAACTTAGCGTGGATAACCTGGCCTTTTTTGCCATAGTCTTTCTTGTAGGCGGCTGCCAAAGCAGCTTCTACCACTTCCAGCACGCGCTCTTTCGAAATGCCCTTTTCGTCAGCAATCTGCATGACAGCACTTCCGAATTCACCGAGGCGTCCCGAAAGACTCCCCTCATCGGCTCCTTGTTCCTCTTCCTCTACCACTACTTTCTTCTTCGCCATACGAAAATGTATGAAAAAATTACAATATTTCAAAATTTAGATAGCTATCTAACGAAAAAAGCTCGCATACAAGCGAACTTTCATACCATCCAAACTGTAGCTCCAGTATAGATGAAAAAGTCCCTCTTGTCAATAAGTGACCTCTTTCGATCACTATTTTGGCTCTAAAAAGGGAAAATATCAGACTCTTGGCCATCACCTCTTCATGATTGACTTTTTTGATTTTTTATGCTATAATAGACGGTTACAGAATTTGAAACCGTTTTACCCCCTCTGGGCGCGGTCTGTAACAGCCGCACCTTACCAATTCACAAAACTGATCAAGGAGATCAAAATGGCAACGTTCAAGGACATGCTCGACATCGGACTCGACCTTGGTTCCATCGGAATGGAACTCAAGAATTGGTCTGCTTTCAGCAGCTTGGCCCGCGGAGGACTTTCGTCCTTCATGGGCAAGAAGCCGGCTGGCACAGAAGGAGGTACTGGACCCATCGAAGTGGCAGAAAATGCCATGCAGGCGGGTGAATTGCAGTCCCTCCTCGGCTACCTCACTTCCGTTCACTCAAGTGACGGCAAGAAGGTGACCGAATACCAGATCAGGCCTGAAGACTCGGACCTGTATCCTGCGATTGTCAAAGCAATGAAGCCTGGGGCGCGCAAGCTCCTCATGCAGACGTTGGGCGTCCAGACCATCCCGGTCAGGAAGCGGCGTGTTGTCGGATACAGCGAGCACGAGGTCAACGGGAAGGTGGTACGTGCGCCCGAAACAGAAGAAACTACACAAGTGGTCAATCTGGCGGGTCCGCAAATCACCAGCGCCTTGACGTGGTTCGCCCTACAAGGGGGTGACACCAAAAAGGTTCGTGTGGAGCGTGTAGTGGAAATGCTCGAGACGTTCGGCATATTCAACAGCAAGCAGGACGCGCTCAAGGAACTCGGGCTGAAAAGCGCCGAGGAAATCAAGCGCTTCAAGGGCTGGCTCGACACACACGCTCAAGTAACCATGGCCCTCCTCACACTCGGACCCAAGCAGTTGCAAGACTTCCTGGATCGTCCCGCGTGTGATCGGGCACTGGCTGAAATTCGAAATGAGGCCGACCTCGACCGGAAACGCGTCCTTCAGGAGGCTTTCCAGGGACTGCTCGTCGCCGAAAGCGAGCGTGTCAACACTGGTCGCAAGACCAACTACGACTCGTTCGCCCGAAAAGGATGGCTCATCGTCGCTGGGATTGCTGCCCTTGTGGTAGTAATCACCGGTATCGCTAAATGCAGTTAAGTCCCTATTTATAGGGCAAGGAGAAAACATGACGTCAATTTTTGACGCCCTCACCCAACTCTTCACGAGATGGGGTATCGGGCTACGCTACATTCAGTGGTACGTCGCCGGAGTCCTCGGAGGATACGTCGGGCTGGCAGTATTGTCAGTCTTTCTGTCCTCATGGGGATTCCAATGGCTCATCTGGATTTTCCTCGCGTTCTACATCTTTGGGGTCATCATTCTGATGACCTCACCCTTCCTCTGGGGAGGAATTGCAGGCGCTGCCTATGCCCGCGGACAAGTTGGTGGCCAAGAAGGTCTTTCAGTCGAAGATGGCATCAAAACCATCAAAGACTGGGGAGCCAAAGCGATTGATGGAACCGCCAAGTTCCTCCTCTTCTATGGCGCAGTGCCGTTCGTTTGGACGGCACTCTTCCAAACAAAGGGATGGGAAGAAGCAAGCTTGGCAGGACTTATCCTGTTGCCCACGGTAATCTATTTTACCCTGGTGCGCTGGCCCAACGGACAGTCGGTATTCAACACCATTGGTTATGTGCTCATTGCAGTCGTCCTTGTCGGTGTGCTCGGCACGATTTACAGCAACATCGACCGGGCAGTGACTGACCCTGTCATCCTCAAGGCGCGGGAAGTGCAGGAGCGAATGATTGAAGAAGGCAAGACGCGTGATGCTAGACGATTTGAACTGATCGAGCAACATCTGAAGAATGGGTGGAAACTCGAACAACATCAGATTGACTGGTACAACGGCGTCATGCGGCAAGCGGCCGACACACCCGCTGCTCAAGTTAAGAGCTTGATCAGCGGTGCGTCAGCAGCCATTGCTGGCGAAGGGTCGGCAGCAACCTCGGGCAGCGCAAGTTGGTTGGGGAAGTACTGGCCTATCCTGGTCGGCGCCGCCCTGATCATCGCCCTGATCATCTTCCTGTTCCGACGCAGGAAACCAGTGACTGCAACGGTCACTGTGGCAGCCTCTCCGGCTGCATCGAACAACAAGCTGACAAGAATTGTGATTGAGTTCCTCATCGGACTCGTGGTCACGGTTGGCCTCTACGTCTGGTGGGTCAGTGACCCTGGATACGCCGAGACCATGGACGTCACGATCCACGATCGAACCCCGCAGAAGTTGTGCGGGTATCCCAAGTTCCCGAAGGGAGGCAAACTCATGTTTGTCCTCCCCGACGAAAAACACGGGAAGATCCTGGCGCAGACAGAGGGAAGCGACGAGGATATCGATATCGCCTCCCAACTGATGGTGCACGGCGAAACGAAGGGTCGCACCTTTGCTCGTCGTCCCGACAGCCAATGCGTGATGGTCCACTGGGTCATCGACTCCGGATGGGGCGACAAGCTCAAGGTACCCGTTACCGTCAAGGTGATGATCATCCGGTACCACAACATCCCGTTCATGGACTGGATCATGGGGTGGTACTACAAATAGGCTTCAAAGAAAACCAGCGTAGTACAATCAAGCGAGCAAAGACTCGCACACAACAACGGGCAGTGAACGCAAGTTCCCTGCCCGCTTTTTTTATCCAAATTTTCTATACTAAAAAGAGGCGTCTCCCTGAAAAAGGGCGTCGATAGCGCTGATGACCATGAGACCAGAGAGCGCCACGATAACCCCGATAATAGCGTACTGAATATTGCGTTTAGCTGTCTCGGCCTGCTTCTCATCCCCCGCTGCCGTCAGGTACTGGATTCCCGAGATGACAAAAGCTATAACACCGATGATACTAGTAATACCGAGTAACCAGTTCATAAACGTGGTCAACAGTTCTGAGACATCCATATCTGAAAGACCCACCGATGTACTGGTGGGAATACACACCCCAGTACTCCCGTCAAAATCACCCGTACACGTGACCGCCGCTTCAACTGGCACAGAAAAACTCTGTAAAACAAATAGCACCACTACAAAAGAAAGAAGAAATCGAATCATAGATTTTTATTTTATTCTTCTTTCACAATACTCTTTTTCACATAAAAAAACAATCGCTCTTGGGAGCGATGTATCATCCAAAAAATCGAAACGGCCCAACTTGTAAATACAAGTGGGCCGCTCCCAGGAGGTCATGTGCGCCTCTACCGCATCCAGTGCGGCTTGGTGTGGTAGCACACACCGTTGATGACCTGACCGAACGGGCCGGTGCAGGCAATGCCGCGGGTGTCGCCGCCGCGATAGAACCGGTAGTCCGACGTCCCGTAATAGCCTGGGGCGATATAGACCGGGGTCGGCAGAATCCGCACCGAGGTAACGGAACCACCCTTGCCATCTTCGATCTTGGTGATGGCGCATCCACCACAGAAAAGAAGGGAGACGGCGACAAAAACCAAAGCAACGATGCGGGTCATGATGACTCCTAGGTTGTAGGCTCGGTTGAGCCTGGAACTGATGGTAGAGTCTGCGACTCCACCCGAATTGATACGACACCACTTTGGTACCGTACATTACATTATACACCTAAATGACTGTTCTGTCAAGATACATGAACAGTCGCACAAAATCATTTCAAACAAAACAAAAACCACCAAAAGGTGGTTTTTGTTTTAATCTTTTTCGTATTAGAAAGCTGTGTTTCCACCTACGAATACTTGACTAATAGCAGTAACAACAATATAGCCAATAAGAGCAACAATCACTCCGATAATAGAGTACATCATCACATTCTTGGCCTTGCCTGCCTGATCTTCATCACCAGCAGCGGTGAGGTAGAGGATACCAGCAATAACAAATCCTATTACTCCAAGGATACCCACGAGAGCAAGGGTGTAGTTCAAAACCACGTTCAACATCGAACCGATAGTTCTGTTGGCCAGGTTAGTTTGCACTCCATTATTTACATTACCCACATTCCACTGAGCGGAAGCGAGAGTAGGAGCCAAAGCCATAACAGCTGAGGTTGCTCCGTAGAGAACGTTTTTCATTTTATTCATAATTCTCACCTCCTTCCAGTACTCCATTTTGTTTGACAAAATGAATGTTTCTTTTTTATATTGATCATTCCGAGCTGGTCGAGAAACCCCTACTCTACAGATGAGATTCTTCGTTTCACTCAAAACGACTTTTTGTATTGCTTTTTTCTATGCAAACAATTTTCCTATCTGGGTCACGAGCACCAGTGCACCGAGCACTACCACCAGTCCGATGACTATAGCGACAGCAGCACGTTTCCCGAGCTCCATACGCTTTTCGTCACCCCCGGCGGTCAGATACATGATACCCGCTATCACTAACATTAGTATACCAATAATTCCCGCAACTGACAACAAAAAAGAGAGGGCGTCAAGAAGTATCTGTGTAATCGGTTTGGCATCGGTGATGACACCGGCCCGTGCTACAGGAAGAAAAAAATATTCGGACATGAGTGTTTTCTTTTTTTCATAGTACCATAATGAGTCGGCAACTGTCTAAGTAGCTATCTCAAATCTCACCCCTCACAGACTAAGAAATAACGAGCCCTTTTCGAGCTCGTTATTTTATAGACTAGATCCCGAAACAAGTTCGGGATGACCCGCTTTGACGAGGTCACTTACCACGGCCGGCTTTGACACGGTCAGTCTCTGAAAGGAATTGTTTGCGCAACCTCACACTGTGTGGAGTGACTTCGAGGTATTCATCGGAGAGGATAATTTCCAAACCACGTTCGATAGTAATCTCGAGTGGTGGCACGAGCTTGATAGCCTCGTCTGTACCAGAGGAGCGCATGTTGCTCATAGCCTTGCCCTTGATCGGATTGACGGACATGTCGGTACCTTTGGTGACGTTGCCCACCACCATCCCCTCGTAAACTTCGGTCGATGGGGCGATATAGAGGACACCACGGGACTGCAGATTATTAAGGGAAAAGGCCAGCGCTTTGCCGGTCGCCATCGATACCATCGAGCCCACTTCGCGAGATTTAATCTCGCCGGCATAGGGACGGAAGCCGAGCACCCGAGCGTAGAGCGTCCCTTCACCACGGGTGTCCACCATAAACTCGCCACGATAGCCCAAAAGTCCTCGGGTTGGTACTTCAAAAATGAGGCGCTGGTAGCCGCCGGAACCTTCTTTCATTTCCATCATGATCCCCTTGCGCTTGCCGAGCTTTTCGATAACGGTACCGGTCACCTCGAGCGGACACTCGACCGTCACTTCTTCGAACGGTTCGGATTTGACGCCGTCGACATCTTTGATGATGACCTGGGGCTGCGAAACCTGAACTTCATAACCTTCGCGTCGCATGTTTTCAAGGAGAATAGCCACGTGCAGTTCGCCACGACCATAGACCTTGTAGTGGTCATCGGAAAAATCAATCTTGAGTCCGACGTTGATCTCGAGCTCTTTTTCCAGGCGTTCACGCAGCTGCTTGTTAGTCACGTACTTACCCTCGCGTCCGGCAAATGGTGAGTCATTGACGAGAAAATTGAGCGAGATAGTCGGTTCATCGATAGCGATGATAGGGAGGAGTTCCTGAAAATGAGTGGCGCAGATAGTATCACCGATATCGATACCAGAGAGTCCCGCAATCATGACGATATCACCTGCCAGAGCTACTTCTGTCTCGACACGCTCCAATCCTCGGAACGTAAAGAGTTTGACGATGCGTCCTGTCTCACTCTTGCCCGAAGCATTGCGAATGAGGACTGTGTCATTGACCCGTAGAGTGCCCTCGTAGATACGAGCAATAGCCAAACGACCGACAAAATTGTCATACCCAAGGTTGAATGGCTGAGCCCGAAGCGCACTCTCAGTGTCGTGTGAGGCGGCGGGTACCTTGGCCAAAATCGTATCGAGGAGCGGGGATAAATCCGTGCCCTCTTCTTCGAGGGTCATTTTGGCAATCCCCTGTCTAGCGATAGCATACACTGTCGTAAAATCGAGCTGCTCATCGTCGGCTCCGAGATCGAGAAACAATTCATACACCATTTCTTTGACCTCTTCCGGTCGAGCAGCTGGCTTGTCAATCTTGTTCAATACCACGATCGGTCGGAGACCAAGCTCGAGTGATTTCTTGAGCACGAAGCGTGTCTGAGGCATCGGACCCTCCTGAGCATCAACCACCAACACTACACTGTCGATCGAGCGAAGCACGCGCTCCACCTCAGAACCGAAATCGGCGTGACCAGGTGTGTCGACGATATTGATCTTGGTATCCTTATAAAAAAGTGCGGCGTTTTTGGCATAAATCGTGATACCGCGCTCCCGCTCCAAAGCATTCGAATCCATCGAGACGCTATCCGACGTCACCATGCCTGTCTGACGCATCAAAGCATCGGTCAAAGTCGTCTTGCCGTGGTCAACGTGCGCGATAATAGCAATGTTTCTTGTTACCATAGATACATACTTTAAAATTCATTGAAAAAAGGCGTTGCCACGCCTTGGAAATACCCGCCCTCCTCAGAAATCAGTATACTGAAGAAATTGTTTTTTGTCTACCCCGTTAGAGAACGCTGCGCCTTCGGCGCGACTTCAGTCGCTTGCAGCGACTTTTCTCTAACGGGGTCAATCCCCTCACTATCGGCTCTGCAGATTGATACGGGTGTTGGCCACAGACAAAGCAGCCTGAATTGTTTTTTCTCCTCGTACCACACTATCAATCATATCAGTGATGATGCCTTCAGTCGCTTCTGGATCGCCCTGAAACCAATTTTTGGCAATGAGATTCCCATACACAAACGGTGCCAAAACGACATCATCTTTTTTCTCTGCTATCAAATCACGACGCGCTGGTGGTTTGCGTGTCTTGTCGAGATAGGTCTTGGTAGGATCGGTAGTCACTGGAAATTCCTTGCTCGTGCCCACGAGACCGTTGGTCAGGGTCATCGATTTCTTTTCTCCGGCCAAAGCCAAGAATTTCAAAAACTGCCACGATTCCAAAACACGCACGTCATTTTTCTTTTCGGTACTCACTATCGTCGAAGGATTACTCGGAGAAAATCCTTCGGCATCAAATGTTCTGCTTTTGGAAACAGCGTACCCCCAATAATTGGCTAAATTCACCGGTGTCTCCATACGAAACTGAGGCACATTGGCAACACCGATATTGAGCTTGGCATTTTTCTGACGGAGCGTTTCGTATTGCCAAGAATAATTGATCATCATGGCTGCTGTTCCTTCATAAAAAGCATCAATAGAGTAGTGCTGCCGAGCATTCCACGTATAGTCTGGAGAAGCGATTCGTGAAAAATGAGTATAGAAATCAAAGGCCTCTTCCGTTGGCTTCCCAAACAAACTCGTTCGCCCATTCTGTGAATTTCTCAACTCTGCCCCGAGCTGAGACATCATGAGCGTCAAGATATCCGAAGAACGATTGATATTGGAGCCGGTGCCCAGGGCAATCCCCGATCGGATAATATTGCCAAACTGATCGAGCTGCGTCAGACGTTGTACCGCCTCGACCACCTCTTCCCAGGTTTCCGGCGCACTAGAAATACCGACAGCATTAAAGAGATCTTTATTGTAGTACAAGGCCAAAGAATCAACCGACAGTGGTATCCCATAAATCTGATTCTCCTTATTCAAAAAATCAGCGGCTGCCACATCTACTAAAGCATCTCGGTATTCTTTTTCAGAAATCACTCCCTGGGGAGCTGGTGCTGTTTTATTTTCAAATGATTCTCGCCAAGCATTACGTATCATAAAAATATCCGGGCCCTTACCAGTGGCAAAAGCCTCCAACAGATCTTCTTTGTACGTTTCTGGTGACAATTTTCGGTAACGAATATCCTTGATAAACGGATTGATTTTTTTATAGTCCTCAATGATTTTTGAGTACGCATCAGTATCATCAAAAACACCCCATATCTCAAGCGTTACTTTGTAGCCCTCTTGTGGTTTTTCCTTGAAGCCACAACCAGAAAGCATAAAGACACCCACGAGTAATGCGACGGAAAACAGCGTTCGTTGAAAAAAAGTTTTCTGCATAAATACCTATTTTTTGACGATATACGCGTAGTGAAACCCTCCTACAGACAACTCCTGATCGATAGAGAGTCCGGCCGCCGTAATAAGCTCTGCCAGTTCTTGTTTGCTAATACGAAGTCTCTTTTCCGGACCCACCATAGCTTCATCAGGATTCCATTCCATAATCAGCATGCTCCCTCCTGGCTTGAGCACACGCGCCACCTCACGAAGCATGACGTCTTTTTTGGTATTCTGAAACAAAATATCCTTAAGTACTGCCCAGTCGACACTAGCATTTTCCAACCCCGAACCTCGTTCGTTTTCGAGGTTGACTCGCTTAGTTACGATATTGTGGATACCAAGCGCCTTGGCCTGACTATTGACCGCTTCGAGCGCTGATGGCAGCACATCAAAAGCATACACAACGCCGTCGCTTCCTACACGCCGAGAAAATTCAAAAGAAAAAAATCCTGACCCACACCCAAAATCGGCAACTTTGCTCCCGAGTGTAATAGACAGCTTTGCCAGGACCGTAGCCGGATCAACAAAAGACAGGTTTGGTGCAGTGCTCATATTTTTTATATTCATATCCCCCCCCTCGTATACCTCTATTGTACAATAAACACTCTTGATTTCAAAGCGTTTTTCCTGTACAACAAAGCAGTACGGAAGCGTGAGTCTATCGTAATATGGAGATGTGGCTGAGTGGTTCCAGCCCAAGGCTGGTCCGCCTCGGGCGGAGAATGCGTTCACTTGAAAAAATTTTTGTACAACACCTGGAAAGGTGGCCGAGTGGTTGAAGGCACCGCTCTCGAAAAGCGGCATACCCGAAAGGGTATCGAGAGTTCGAATCTCTCCCTTTCCGCAAATTTTTATTCCTAGTACTGAACTGGGAAACTCTTGGACATATCTGCTGGGATTTTTTCCTGGTATTGTTCCATCATTTTTTTGCTCTGTTCCAACATGGCACACTGATCAGAAAAAGTGATCTCTTTCGGTAATATCGTCTCAATCGGATTGGTCTCGATGGGTTCGCACTGCACATTCAAAGCCGTATCGAACATACTTTGATAATCAGCTGGTGCCTGAGCCTGAGGAGCGGCGGTACCCTGTGGAACCGATGCTTTCAGATTCTCGAGACAGGCTTTTGTCATTTTCATCCCCTCTGTACTTCCATTCGTCCACATGTACTGTGTGTCTCCGTCATAGAGTGCGGAAGTTGTCACTCCGTTTGTTACTACCTGTGTATAGAACTGTTCTCCAGCTAACAATACTGTAGAGGTTACAGCTGTCATTCCTTCGCCACTTGTATAAGTACAGCGCATCTGCCCGCCCATACCCATTGCTTCTTTGATAGATCGTACCATTGATGGTTTTTCTCCGATTTCTGCTGGCGTTTTGTTTTCAAATGACGAACTGGCAACACCCTGATCCTTTACCAGCGAAACCGTTTCTTCCTTACCGGATAAAAAGAACCATACTCCACCGCCAATAAGAAGAATCAAGAGCACTACTCCCCCTTGGACAATTTTCATAGACAAAAAATATAGATTACTTCTTAAATATATCACTTCTCCCCTTCACCAACAACGGCTTTAGTCTCTCCTGTAAACGAGTCTGTGCTACAATAACGGCTTTACAATAAGCCAAAAACGTGATATCGTAGCGAACAAAGCCTTGAATTTCTTTCCATGTCCGGCATCCTCGGTATATTTTCGTCTCCATTTATAGAGCTCAGTCTCCTCGTTCTCTTTTGCGGAGAAATTATCCTCCTGGGTCTCGTCGTATTTTTTTTGATACGACAGCATCGACTCCAGGCCAGGCTCGCCATTTTTTTTCAGGGCAAAGACGCCAAGACGCTCGAATCAGTGCTCCACGATCAACTCAAGGGAGTTCAAGAGCTCGATCAAGAAATTCAGGAACTTTTCGAAATTTCCAATCGGTTGCGAGAACTGTGCCTGAAAAGTTTGCACAAGACTCATGTCGTACGTTTCAATCCTTTCAAGGAGGTCGGTGGCAATCAGAGCTTTAGTGTTGTTCTCCTTGATGGAAAAAATTCTGGGGTAGTGATCTCTTCTCTTCACACCAGAGAGGGCACACGAGTCTATGCCAAACCCGTACTCGCCGGTACGACCGATGGATTTCCTTTTACCGAGGAAGAGAAGTCCGCCATTACTCAAGCCATCTCCGGCAAACCTACCATCATCTAAGTAACTACTCAATAATCTCAACGCCTCCTTTTACTAAACCATTTCGTATACACTGCTATGGATCCAGAAATTCCTCCAAAAAACGTTTCACTGCCCGCCTCTGTCACAGTCAAAAAACTGGCCGAGTTGTTGGAGGTGCCTGTCGCCGCTGTCATTACAGAGCTCATGAAAAATGGCATCCTTGCCACTATCAACGAAGAAATCGATTTCGATACAGCGAGCGTCATTGCCTCTGATTTGGGCTTTGAAACCACTCCTGCCGAAGAAAAGCTCCAGGGTGCCAATTTGACACTCGAGGGGCTCAATACCATCCTCCGAGAAGAAAAAAATTCCGGGAAAAACCTCTCTCCTCGACCGCCGATTGTTACCATTCTCGGTCATGTGGATCATGGGAAAACAACTCTGCTCGATACGATCCGCAAAGCCAGCGTCGCCGCCGGAGAAGCTGGTGGTATCACCCAGCATATCAGCGCGTATCAGACAAAAAAGCACAAAGAGCTAATCACCTTTATCGATACCCCGGGTCACGAAGCCTTTGCTGCCATGCGTAAACGCGGTCTCTCTATCGCTGATATTGCTATTCTTGTGGTGGCGGCCGATGACGGTGTCCGTCCTCAAACCAAAGAGGTGATCGAATATCTGAAAGAACACAAGCTCCCCGTCATTGTCGCCATCAACAAAATCGACAAGCCGGAGGCTAAACCGGAACGAGTCAAGCAAGAACTGGCTGAGCACGGTGTCCTCTTCGAAGAATGGGGTGGCGATACTATGTGCACAGAAATCAGCGCCAAGAAAAACATCGGCATCGACAAACTGCTCGACAGTATCCTGCTCGTGGCCGAAGTCGAAGACTTTCGAGCTGATCAAAAACGAGATGGTTTGGCTGTTATCCTCGAATCACATCTCGACCCGCAGAAAGGCCCCGTGGCCACTGCACTCATTCGTACCGGGACACTCAAAGTTGGTCAAGATGTTATCGCCGGGGGTGCCTTTGGCCGTATCCGTCGCATCGAAGACTGGAGCGGAAAAAACCTCCTCCATGCCACTGCCTCTATGCCAGTCACACTCTACGGATTCAACACCACACCACAAACCAATGACGTCGTGCAGGTCGTAAGTGACAAAGGACTGGCACGACTGCGCTCCAAAGAAGCACTCCTCAAAGAT
>CAZBFG010000015.1:0-27106 GCA_964491155.1 uncultured Bdellovibrionales bacterium
TTTATCTTAGAGAACTTCGTATAGAACTAACCGCAAAAGGTTTTGATTATTGTTTTGATACAGCATACAACGTAGAGCGTTCTTTACTGAACAATCTCCTGCGAAGGGATTCTACAGAGTATTAATCAGACTCTACGCGCGCTATCCCAGGATAAAGGAATTTCCTCTGGTAGTTGCGTAAGACACGGAACCCGCTCACAAGGCGGGTTTTTTGTTTTGATAAAAGGAGGTATAGTTGTAACGTGAGATATTTAGTCAGTATTCGAGTATGAATCATAAAAGCAATAGAGCTCTGGCAGCACAAGCTTATAGCAGAAGGCAAGCGGTCTCAAAAGAAACAAAGGAAATCAATTTTGACGATAAGATTCAAGAAATTGTAACAAATCTTCTTGGATTGAGTAAGAGTGAGATACATACTGTTTCATTTGTAAGTTTCCTTATCTTTGAATGTGAAAAGAAAATTACGGGTGCAATTCAGAAAGCAATGAAGACTACATCTGGAAAGTATAATGATGATATATTTTCTGTAGTACTTGATAAGTTATCTTTTGGACAGAAAATTGATGTATACAAAGGACTTTTGAAACAGTATCCTAAAATTTATCGAGATTCACTGAAAGGGATGAGTTTTTTTGGAGAAATAAATAGAATAAGAAATGAGTTGTTCCATGCCAAAATCAAAGATATTAGATATAAGAAACATCCCGTCTTAGAGTTATCTGTGAGACTAAGAATGATTGATGATTATTTGAAGGCTACAGGGGTGAAAAAATAATAGATATTTTGAAAATTTTATGAAAACCGTCATTTGCGTCGACAAGGACAAGAAGGAATATGAAGTACCGGTGAGTGAGCTCACTATTCGACCATCAATCTATGGGGTTATCATTCAGGAGAACAAAGTACTTCTCACCAGACAGTGGGACGGATACTCCTTTCCTGGCGGAGCAGTGGAGAAAGGTGAAGATATGTACGAGGCCTTGGTACGAGAAATTCGTGAAGAAACCGGACTTGAAGTCAAAGTAGGAGAGGTGGTGGCGTGCGAGAATTCGTTTTTTAAATGGATGGGAAGTTATTGGCATACGATTCTTATATTTCGCCGTTGTGAAGTAGCGGGAGGAAGGCTTTCTATAGAGGGTCTTGAAGAAATAGAGAAAGGAATTACGAAAGATTTACCGGAATGGGTACCTATCGAAGACCTAGAAAAGATTAAATTTTATACCACGGTCGACAACGTAAAAATTATTAAACGCGCTCTTGAGCTGTGAAAGTAGAGTTTTACTCATAAAAAAACCGCCGGGCTTGCGCGGGGCGGCTTGTTGCTTCGACGTGGCGAAGACTTGGCAGCTACTTCATGATGATGTACGGCACATCGGCCGACGCCCCCTGTGCTTCCTTGATGAGTTCCCTGATCTTGGATGCCGGCGTCATGAGCATGAAGGCGTAGGGCTCACTGCCTTCGATGAATCCGCTGAAAACGGCTTGTATCGATCCGAAGACCAGAAGTGAGGTACCGGACTCGCCGCCGAAGTAGTCACCCATCTTTTTTGGTGCTACCGCGCCCACGGCTTGAAAATCATCTCCGAACTTCACGAGACGGGGTCGGGCAACAATTTGTAGAGGGATGTATTCTGATCCCTTTCTAATGTCGACCGACATCGTGACAGCCGTTCCACGCGGATCCTGATGCGCGATTGGGAATGGCTTAAGTGAAGTCAGTTCTCCTTTCAGCTCGTAGTGACCCGGGAGGATGATGGCGATGTCCTTGTCCGCTATGGTGTGGTCAAATTGTCGGACGAAGTGACTCGCCGTCAGGAGTCCGATCTTGCCGTCGCCCACGTCAATGGGCGTGGCGGTAATGGTCCAACCGGCACCCTGGCAGAATGGGTAGCGTTTTCTGTCGAAGCAGTCGCTTGCCTTGTAAACCGTGAACTTCCCGCCGCTTCCGCCCCTGGGTGTGACTCGCACTGTGTGCGACGGAGCGGTACGTTTAGAGAACTGCAGGAGTCCTTCAATGTCGCAAGAGCCGGTGGGAGCTGTCGGATTCTTGGTGCTCCAGACGCAGTCCGGTTTGGCGAACGAGTTCAGGGAGGCAAGAAGCAAGAGGATAACGATGAATGAGCGCATGGCTCCTCCGGGTAGGTTATTAAACAGCCAAAATCCTATCGAGTCAGCTTTTTTATGTGAAGACAAGATAGTTATTCATTATGATATATATATCTTATAATGTCAAGTAACATTGAGCCACTTTATTGACTTTTCTGGTTGTTTCTGTAATACTGTCTTTCGAGTTGTTTGCCAATTTTACATCAAAATTCTTGAGAGAATATTTCTCAAAAAGTTCCTTTCCTGTGTTAGTCTCTGGCAGCACGTTTTGATCGGGACGTGTTTGGATGGAGAAGGAGGGCAGTCAGACTGCCTATGCCATGCGCTGAAGTCTGAGAACAACAGATGACAGGCCGCAAAACAGATGATACTTGCGGAGCCGACAGCTATTAGCTCGTCGGGAGGTTTGGACAGCCGTTAGATACTCGGAAAAGCTCATCTGCTGCAAACACAGGAGGAAGACCGAACGTCCAGTCGCTTGGCGAGTTCGTTCGGTCGACCTATTCGAAAGGAAGCCAGTGAACCTACTGCGTTTCCTTTCTCTCAAGAGTATTGATTTGAAATTCAGCCGGAGGATGCTGTTTTTTTATTGGCTTTATTTTCTGGCAAAGTCGTGGTATAATTCTGGTGGAAAAAATTAAAATAAATATCGTATGAACAGAGCGAAGTATTTCGGCGTATCAATGATCGCCGCGGTTATTGTGGGGACTGTGTTTGTGTACTATCTGTACGCAGAGGATATCATGCGGGTATCACGTGGAAACGAAGTGATGGTCAAACCGAAGGAGATGACAAAACCATCGGCTACGAGTGAGCGGAGTGCTACGGTGAGCTATGAAGTTCCAGGAGAAAAGATTGATCACCTGCGATTTGTTGTAACGATCGATGCTGAGGGTATGATTCAGAAGATTGCTACCCTCGATGCCGAGACCAATGAAATTCCAGCCAAGAAAGTGGAGTTCAATGATCAAGTAAATGTTTTGCTGAAAGGGAAGAAGCTTGCAGACTTATCGGATATCGATAAAGTAGGGACTTCTTCTTTGACGACTTGGGCATTCAATGATGCTTTGAAAGATTTGAAAGCCGGTTTGTAGGATAAAAAGGAAAAGAATCGGGCCCGGAATAGGGCTCGATTTTGTTTTGGGAAGAAAAAGGGTATACTATGAATATTCTAAATTGTAATTTTTTTGTGTATGCAAGAAGGTTTGACCCGAGGACTAAAAGCGCTTTCTTTTGTGCTCATAGCAGTTGCGGCTATCATGGCGTCGTATCAGTACAAGATTTCTGTTAGTACGACGTATCCGACGAGAACGTTTTCTGTTGAGGGAACAGGCGATGTTGATGTCACTCCAGACTTGGCGACATTTTCTGTGACGGTGACGACCGATGGAGGAAAAAATGTAGGAGAAGTACAAAAGACTAATACGGAGAAGATGAACAAAGTAACAGCCTATCTGAAGGAGCAGGGAATAGACAAAAAAGATCTGAAAACAGCGCAGTATAACCTGGCTCCACAGTACAGCTATGCGCCCTGTGTTGCTGGCAGTTGTCCGACTCCGAGTATCACGGGCTATTCGCTCACGCAGACGCTTGATGTCAAAGTGCGTGAAAGTGAAAAATTGGGAGACTTGCTTTCTGGGGTAGTGGCAAACGGTGCCAATAGCGTTTCGGAAGTACGGTTTGTGGTCGACGATGACACGGATTCAAAGAACGAAGCGCGTGAGAAGGCTATCTCCGATGCTAAGAAAAAGGCTACCGCCACTGCCAAAGCTGCTGGTTTTCGCCTCGGGAAATTGGTAACCATGTATGAAAGTACGACCCCTCCACTGTATGGATACGGTATGGGCGGCGATATGGAGATGTCTGCCAAGTCGATGAATGCTGCTCCAGCAGTCGAGCCTGGTACCAAGACGACCAAAGTGCAGGTGACGCTGACATACGAAATTAAAAACTGAGTAATTCAGTAGTTCAGAGAGACGCCGCCCACTCGGGCGGTTTTTCTTTTTATGCCGATTTGACATGTTTTTTCTCTGATGTATACTTGAGAGTGTAATATATGTAAACATCCTAGTTGCATAAAAAATCAATGTAACGGGACAAGTAAAAACCTATGAAAATACTAACGCCAAAACAACAGATCGTACTCCAGGCTATCAAGCAATTTTTTTCAGAGAATGGCACTATGCCAACAATCAGGGAAATTCAAGAAGTCTCAGGAAAATTAGGACTGAAGCTCAAGAGCTTGCGGAGTTTTTTTCTCTACTTAAATGAATTGGAAGACAAGGGTTTTATTGAGCGGACTTCAGAGGATCGGGGCATTATCCTAAAGGGGGTGACCAAGGATGGGTTTCTCGATGTGCCGGTATTTGGCATGGCCAATGCCGGAGCCGCTACGATGTTTGCTGATCAGTACATCGAGGGGTACCTGAAAGTATCCAAGCGTATCGTTCGCGATAGTCGCAATGTGTTTGCGGTCCAGATATCAGGCACATCTATGAACAAGGCACGGGTCAATGGCAAAACGATTCAGAGTGGAGATTTTATCCTGGTAGATTCTACGTGGAAACACTATAACAATGGTGATCGGGTATTGGTCGTGATCAACGGTATGGCCACGGTCAAAACCTACCGGACAGTCGACGGAAAAAACATTGTTTTGTTGCCGGAATCGTCTGATAAAAAGCATAAACCGATCTTTTTGACGGAAGAAGATGATTTTGTAATTAACGGCAAAGTAATCGATGTGCTCAAACTGGGAGTGTAGGCTTTAAGCCTGTGTTCTGCGTGGTATAATGAGACCATGCAGAACATTTCTTCTCCCAGTCTTTGGTTGCGGAGATTTGTAAAAATTCATGCGCTTGTTGTTGCCACTTTTTTAGGGGTGTATTTTGTGTTGGCGGCACTTGATCCAGGATTGCTGTCTTACGATATGCGGCAAAAGTTTCGGGTGTTGGCAGATGAAACAATCGCTGTGGCAGCCATTGTTTTGGACGTGCCGGTGCAGCCGGTAGTGACGGGGACAGCCGTTTGTAATGAAACGACTGGGGTGCTGAGTATTAGTCTCGACTGGGCCAGTGATGTCAACTCGTATACGTATGATATTGAGCGGGATAGTTTGTCGCTCGTGACTGGTTTGACCAATTCTGCGTATAGCGATACCAACGTGGCGTTAGCGATGACGTATGAGTATATCGTGACAGCCAATGGTCCAATGGGTCCAGGTTTTGCCACCTCCGCTCCGGTATCAGTGACGACACCAACTGAGTGTGATATTACCGCTGCCCCTCCGGCAGTGACTATCGTTTCTTTTGCTGGGAGAGGCGTAGATGACTATGACGGAACGCCACGGGTGGAAAATCGTCGCCCACTCTTTACTGGGACAACCAGTATGCCAAACGCAAACATGCTGGTGAATTTGGGAAGTGACCTCCTTGTTCAGTTTACGGCTAATGCCAACGGCTATTGGGAATGGAAGCCCCCGTATAGCATAGGATCCGGCCGCCAGACGTTTACGGTGACAGCAACAGACCCAAGTGATACGAGTCGCTATGCTACGGCAACCCTTCGTTTCGATATTTTGAAAGACGATACTAGATCCGATGGCAATGCGGATACGGGGACATCTCCGTCGGTGGATACCCCTGTGCCATCATTGGGATCGCCTAATGTGAATACTGTGGAACTATCGGCAAAGCGTCCGATCGACTTTACTCTGAGGCTGGGTAATCAGGAGCAATCAGTTTTTCAGGGCAGTGAACTCAAGATTCTTATTGAGATTCGGGGACTACTGGAAAAGTATACACATATCAGTATTCCTATCCGTTATAGTCTGACGGATAAAAACTACGAAACGCTGTTTTCTGAAACTCGAGAAGTGACTGTTTTTGAGGGAGCGATGATCCATGAAGCCTTGTTGATACCTCCGTATGTGCGAGCGGGACAGTATTTCCTCCGGATTGAACTGTTTTTTGATGAACTGAGCGTCAGTCAATTGTTGCCAATAGTGGTAAAAGAACTGCCGATCATTCAGCTTTCCAGTGGAGGAGCGATTTCGTATGCTGATATCATTCGTAATATTGGCTGGATTGCTTTTGCATTTCTTTTTTCGTTGTTGGTTTGGTTGCTGCTGTTTATTCGAGAATTTGCTTTGTACCTGAGAAGTGATAGAGTGGTTTCGGAGTATGATTTGAAAAAAGCAGGTTTTATTCGTAAGTAACCTCCTTAAATCTCGCCTATGAATGCGGATATTGTTTTTCTCGGACTGGATGTCGTGACCATTGGACTGTTTTTGCTCGTCTTGATATTTGCTATTGGTATTGTCTGGCGCGTAGAAAAGGAGCTGGACTGGTCATACAAGTTCTTTGTACTGGCGGCCGGAAGTGTGCTGTTGGCTGATGTCATCGGTCTGACGGCTGTCCATCAGGAGCCAATGCTCGTTTTCCTTGGAAAAGGACTCCGTTTTTTTGGAGCTGTTGCATTTTTAGTGAGTGTTCTTTTGATGCGCGACATCGTTCGAAAACTCGATCATGAGAAGAAATAGCGCTATCATTGAAAGAATCCTATGGCCTATATAACGACACCAAAAATTGTCTTCCCGCTTGATCCGTATATCGTGAACGGAGCTCCGTTTGGCAAGCGTGCGGAGTACAAAGGGACATTTTGGGGGGTACATCTTGGAGAGGATTGCGTCGTGCCGGCTGGTACCGATGTGCGGGCTATTGGGCGCGGGACAGTGGTGTATGCAGCACTTCATCCGGGTGAGCAGGAAAAGGGGAACTGGGGCCATATTGTCATCATTCGTCACAAACGTCCTCGTTCCAAAGAGGTGTTTTATTCGCTTTATGCTCACCTGGGGACGAGCTTTAAGCGTATAGGCGAAAAAGTGGAGGGTGGTGAGCCGCTGGGATTTATCGGTGAGGCCTTTACTCCGGAAAATGGTTTTTGGGAGGCGCATCTTCATTTTGCCATCTATGTCGGTCCCTGGCAGGACGAAGTATTGCCTGGGTACTGGAAAGAAGGTGAGACCCGCACCCGTCCCGAGTGGTGGCGTGTCCCGAGTGAGTTTGTCAAATCTTACTCGAGCGTTCCAAAGAAATAACCATGAGTGGATAATAGAAAACCGCTAATCAGGCGGTTTTCTCTTGACAAAATACAAAGAAACTAGCAGTATCAGAACAATGAAACTCTCAGGGAGAGCGAAATGACTGTTCCTTTTCGAGGCGTTTTGTGTGGCCCGAAGCATTTTTCGTGGT
Organism: uncultured Bdellovibrionales bacterium; assembly: GCA_964491155.1. Taxonomy (GTDB): domain Bacteria; phylum Patescibacteriota; class Minisyncoccia; order Moranbacterales; family UBA1568; genus UBA1568. The sequence goes on from CAZBFG010000015.1 coordinate 7,359, forward strand.
GTGAGCATCGACCGGCTCTTTCTTCGAATGAGCACATCTGCCAATGGTGCCGGTTTGACATGTATGTCCTGGCTTTTTTGGCTGCGATGCTGGTAGCGATTGCGGAATTTTGGGCGAGTGCACATACCCAGAGCCTATCCCTCTGGAGCGATGCCTGGCATGTGGTGTCAGATGGTTTGGGGTATGGCATCGCTGGCATGTATGCGTTTGCGGTGTCGCGACGTCTTGCTTCGTTGGAGAATCAGGTTCGCCTGAGGCGTTATAGCGAATACGGCCTCGGCCTACTACTACTCGTGGCTATTGCCAAAATTGTCGGCAATATCATGGGCTTCCTCTGGCTAGGCACGGCGCCTGTCATACGCGAGCCAGAGACTCTCCTCTGGGTGGCCATGATGGGCCTAGGGGTCAATATATGCCAGATGGAGCTCTTACGGTATTTCAAGGCTAGGGATCATCAACATGATCATGCCGGGCACTCTGGTGAAAAAATGCTCGTCGCAAACTTTTGGCATACGGTAGGTGACATGGCATCTTCGGTGCTAGTGGTACTCAATGCCGTCATGGCGATAGCTTCCCAGGATCGGATGTGGGCATATCTCGACCTGGTTGCCTCGGCCGTTATTGCTGGGATACTTTTCTGGCAAACTATTCAGTTGTTGGCTTCGGAAGAGTCGCATTAGAAACGCAAAGCCTCTGTGGTTTCATCCACAAAGGCTTTTTTCTTTGACTAAGAGCCTTAAGTAGGCTATAACTGGAAAGTACCCGCGCTCGTAGCTCAGTGGATAGAGTACCTGGCTTCGAACCAGAGGGTCGGGGGTTCGATTCCCTCCGAGCGCACAAAAAAACACCCTTCGTCCGCTGATTGCGGGAATGAGGGGTGTTTTCTTTTTTTGATACTAGGCTGCTGGTGTCGTTTCTCGATTGCAACAGCTGTCACCATTCATGCAGGATTCTTTGCATTTTGCACAAGGACAGTGGGCAAACATCAGGAGTCCACCGATGATAGCCAGGTTCTTGAGGAACTGGGTCATCTGCATCTGTCCACCGTCACCGGACCAGCCCATGTGAAACATGAGGGTAGCTACAACGGTAAAGGCAATAAGCATCCAAGCCGCTGTCGAGGTGCACTTGTTGACGAGGAGCATGAGGCCACCTCCGAGTTTGAGAACAATAGCGACAACAGTAGCCAGTGTGGCCATCCCCGCCATTCCCCAGGGAGTGAGACCCATAGCGACGTATTGACTGGTGCCGGAAAAGTTCATGAGGAACCCAGCACCACCGACTATAAAGAGCAGAGCGAGAAACACTCGGGGGAGATGTCTCTTTGCCATACAGCCACCTTCATTGCACATCATAAGTATGATGTTAAAAAATTACGTTCATCTCCAGTATAGCAGAAAAAAGAGCGGTTTTTGGAGGGCGTCAAGCCGTATTTTGGCTGGGTGCGTTCATATGGTACACTAGAGAAACGTAATTTTTTATAAACACAGGTATGAGCAAGATAATGGCGCTTTTGGGAATTCTGGTAGTGGCCGCAGGAGTGGTGATTTGGAAGTCTATGGACGAGATTGATCCAGTAGCGGACAAGGCCGGTTCAGGTGACAAAAAATCGAGCGGAACTGACATGCAAGTAGCAGACAAGAAGCTGAATACCAAGACATCATACAAGAACCCTGCTGGAGAAGATGAGGTTGGCTTCAATTTGATGGTCAACGGTGAAGGTGTCATAGTCGATGCTACTGTCGATATACTGGCTATCCATGCTGTTTCCAAGACCCGTCAATTGGCTTTTTCGGAAGGTTTGGCAGGAGCGATCAAAGGAAAGAAATTGAGCGAGCTCTCCGCTATCGACAGGGTCGGGGGTTCATCTCTCACCACAGGAGCTTTCAATAGCTCGCTTGCCCAGCTGAAGGAGCAACTCTAAGTAACGAAGAGCGGTATCATGGAAACATTTGCTTTTCAAGCACTCGGTACTAAGTGGAGTATCAGTATTGATGAGGAAATTTTTTCTGACGAGTCAAAAAAAGCGATTCTTGATAGGGTAGCCCTGTTCGAGAGTCGCTTTTCTCGTTTTCGTATGGACAGCGAGGTCAATCGTTTTCGTGAGGCATCGGCGGGAACATATGAAATATCGGAGCAGTTTGCGCTTCTTTTGACCCGAGCTGATATGCTCCGTCGTCTCACTCGCGGAGTATACGACCCTGCCGTAGGAGGGCTATTGGAGCATGCCGGGTATGATGCTACGTATCGGCTGGAGGCTGACCAGGAGGTAGAGACGTTTCAGTTGCCGCGCTGGTCACTCGAGGGGCATAGTCTTACGATTGATGGACCAACTGTGTTTGATTTTGGCGGTATCGGCAAGGGCTTTTGTATCGATTTGGTGTCGAGCATACTGGAGCAGCAGAGCTATCGATACTATCTGGTGGAGGGCGGCGGCGACATGTATGGTACGACCAAGCGGGATGGCAGTTCCTATCGAGTGGCCCTGGAATGGCCAGGCAAGCCGGGGATAGCCTTTGGAATAGTCACCCTCAGCCGGCAGGCTGTGGCGGTGTCAGACAGCTTCAGGCGGCGTTGGCAGAAGTGGCACCATATTATCGATCCGCACACAAAAAAACCCATTGAAGCAATCGTAGGATGCGCTGGATTGGCTCCGAGCGCCTTTGGGGCTGATTGTATGACCTCGGCGCTGTTTTTGGCTCCTCCGGAGCAATATACCACTATTGCCAACGAATTGGACGCTCAGTATGTCGTTTTCCGCTCAGACGGTACTGTCGGTGTCAGCTCAGCCTGGCCAGGCGAACTTTTCTAGACAAACAAAAAAAGACCCACAGGGGTGACCACAGGGAATCGAACCCTGATTCATGGTACCACAAACCATTGTCCTACCATTGAACGATGGCCACCCCTCTAAGTCTTTTCTCTTTTTTATTTATGTGCCCTCGGTTGGAATCGAACCAACATCAACGGCTTAGAAGTCCGCGGCTCTATCCATTGAGCTACAAGGGCATGAACCCCATCGAGGGTGGGTGTAGCAGGATTCGAACCTGCGACCGTTGGCTTAAGAGGCCACTGCTCTACCAACTGAGCTATACACCCATATTTCAAAACAAAAAACGTTGCACATGAACGCAGAGCGATTGTAACAAAAAGAGGGCAAGGAGTCAATAAATGATGAGGACCCGGAGAGCGCGTTGCGCTCCGGGCCTCAAGAGGAGTTGTCTGCCTGTGCTTTCGCCTGCTCTGCAACCTTTCTACTGTAGTGGTCGCGATCGAGCGGCTTGGCTTTCGGTGAGACTTCCTCGGCGGTGTCGGCAGCTTTCTCCGTTACGCATGGAGTGCTCGTCGACGGGTGGCTTCTTGGTCATCGTGTGGCCCAGACGTGGGTCAGGCGATGCCGTGCACCGGGGCCGAACGATGGCCGAAGGTGGCGGTGTCGACCAGCGCGGCGCCGAAGGTCACGGGCGCGGCGGTGGGCAACAGGGTCGTGCCGATCACGTTGCCGAGGCCAGGGCGGCCAGAAATGACGGCTTGCGCGATGGGCAGCAGGTCGATGTCGACGTGTTCCCGGCCGGCACTGGCGTGGCCGGCGATTTTTTGCGACAACGCCTGGAAGGCGATGGTCGCACGGAAATGGCCGGTGGCCGGGGGTGCATGGGTCAGGTCGGAACGGCGCATAAGGGTTCTCCTGGTAGCGCGCTGACATCGGAGGGGATCCCCGAGCAGCAGGGAAGATACGAGGAATTCTTATCCTCTCTGCTGCGCCGGGAAACGTCCAAAAAACCTCAAAAAGTACTAGTTGCTATGATACACGATTCTCGTATTTTGTCAAGGGCGGATGGCCTTGTATTCCTTCCATTGTTTTTCTGACCAGTCTTTGGGTTTAGTGGTCAGGTTTGGTTCTTCTCCTGGATGAGGAAAGAGACTGGGGGATTTGTAGTTGCTGTAGAAGCTGTCGCGAATGAAGTTTTGGCCATCATCAGTATTGACCTCTTGGGTAAAGACGGTTTTCATGCTGCCGTCATCACCGCGCTCGAGGACATGTGGACCATCCACTTTGACACTGCGTCCATCTTTGGTACCAAAGAAACGAAAGGTCAGATCAAAGCCATCGATTTTTGATTGTACGAGGATGTGTCCGGGAGTATTGTTGGTAAATTTGAGGTCAGGCTTGGGGATATAGATAGTGGCATCCATGCCGATGGGTTTGTAGTACTGGACGGCATAGGCATGATTGCGACGTTCGGTAATCTTGAGTCCGCTGTAGATAGCCGCGCGAAAGACGGTGCTCGACACCTGACAGATACCGCCACCAAATTCCGGTTCGGTCTTGTTGTACTTGATGACCAACTCCGGGAGATAGCCGTGTTCGCCGTCGACTTCGCCGAGATAGTCAACAAAGGAAAATTCTTCGCCGGGAGCGATAAGGATATTTTCGTATTGTTCGAGGGCGCGTTTGATGTTGAAGACACGGTTCTTGGGTGAGCCTTTGAAATTGGATTTTCCTTCGCCGATCAGTTCTCGCAGGCCGAGACGTTCACGATCGTCACCGGAAATCTTTGGTTTGGTTATTTCGGTAGGAAGAGAAATTTTGACGGAGCTGCCATCGGTCGTGGTGAGGGCACGGAGAATGAGGTCGACACTGTCTGCCTCTTTGAGTTTCCGGCCAACCTTTTCAGGGGTTTCTATGATGATGCTGCCCGTATCTGAGACACCAAACAGCGCGTTCATCGGCTCTTGGTTGACGCGGGAGGCAAGGAGCGTGACGAAACTACTGATGCTTTCTTGGTCAGGCTCGCTCTCAAAAACAACAGCCAGGCGGTTGCGGGTATAGCGCGACAAAGAAAAATCACAGTAGGCTGCCTGCGTGGGACAGTAGAGGGTGTCGGTGGCCTCGGAGCGAGTATCCTGGGGTACCAACCGTGTCTCGAGGTGAAACCACGAAGAGAGGTCCTGTGATGAGAGTGTCTCGGTATAGTCAGGAGCGCTCAGCTCGAGTTTTTCGGGAATCGTCTGAGCCAGCGTGTTGTGTGACGGGAGAAACGCACCGAAAACACCGAGCATGATGCTCAGGGAGAGCGAAAGACGATATGAAGTATGAGCGTGGGTCATGAATGGTGGGGTGGAAAAAGAATGCCGACTCCATCGAAAGAATCGGCAAACGAAATCTTCTACAGTGATGGGGTATTCAGATGAACTAGAATCCGCGCACTTGAATCTTTTTGGTTTTGGTAGTGTCTGCTTTGGGGAGACGAATAGTGAGGATACCATTTTTGAGTGAAGCATCAGCTTTTTCCGGAATGACATCGACTGGGAGTAGGACTGAGCGGGAAAAGGAACCCCAGTAGCATTCTTGGTAGTAGTAGTTGCCATTTTCAACTTCTTCTTCGTTCTTGCGCTCGCCTTTGACGGTTACCATGTCATTGTTGATGGAGACGTCGAGATCTTCGGGTTTGACACCGGCGATGGTGGATTTGATCACAATGTCGTTTTCAGTCTGGTAGACGTCGATCGTGAGCTGTCCCTCGGCACTTTCGTTGTCGTTTTGGGAATAAGCAGGAGTTGCCCAGGATTCTTCTTCGCGTACAGGAAACGAGACCGGTTCTTCGCGCATGACGACGTTGGTTTCTTCTTCTTCGGTATAAACAGGAACTTCATTAAAATTGGTTCCCTCCACGTTTTTGGCTCCGGTCAGGCGCTCAAAAAACGATTTTTTTTCCTTGGTCATACGGGGTTTATTTTAGCCTACTTAGAAGGGTAAGAAAGTACTCTTTCTCACCATAGAATCATACGTAGTATAGAGGATTTTTCAGTCTGGCGCAAGAAAGATAATTTTAGTATATATCTTAGGAATAGAGGAGAATACCGAGGTTGTACAGGGTATGGAGGACAACCGCGAGTCCGAGGATCAGGAGCGTGACACTGTATTTGTTGGGTTTACTGGTGGGGTGCCTCAAGAGGAGGAATGAGAAGATGAGACTTATGGCTGTATGGAGCATGATGATACCAGAGAGTTCTCTGCCGACCAAGCGCCAGTCGCCACCATTCAGAATGAGAAAAGCCTCCAAAGAAGAAAAACCGACTCCAAAAGCGAGACCGAGTAGTATTTTTTCTTTGAGACTAAATGGTTCGTCGCTCACTCGGTAATGAAGGATGAATTGACGGAGAAAGACAAATCGTACACTTTCTTCGATGCCGGCAAGGAGAATGAGGGGTAAGAGTCCTTTCCACGTGAGCCAGTGTTGTGAACTGAGTCCGATATATTTGGCGCTATCAAGCTGGAGTGCCAAGGGGCTGATAGAAGTGACAATTTCAACAATGACAGCCAAAAATGCTGCCAAAAGACCAAAGATGGCGGCGGTGAAAAGAGGAGACATATTACAGCGTGAGGTCAGCGAGGTATTTGTGAAGCTCTGTGATTTTTTTCTCTGTTTCAGCGAGGCTTGTGCGGTTTTGTTCGAGGATATGAGCAGGAGCACGGCTTACAAAGTTTTCGTCGTTCAGGCGTTTCTTGATACCGAGCAGGTATTTCTCCGCGGATTCTTTTTCTGTGGTGAGACGAGCGTGTTCTTTGGTGATATCAATAAAGCCGCTCAAATGAATAAAGACAGAGGTGTCGGCGCTTCCGATGCGGGCGGTTTCTTTGGGTTGCGTGGCGTCTGTAGTGATGACAACCTCCTCGATACGAGCCAGGCGTTCGATGAGCGGGACAGAGAGTTCCCACGCTGATTTTTCTCCAACGATGGTGATCCAGGGTTTGACGCTTGGGTTCACGTGGTATACGGCGCGCACATTCCTAATTTTTTGGATGAGGTCGATGATGACTTGAAATGACGTGTCTGTTTTGATTCTGGAATCAGCTTTTGGCCAGGAGGCTACCATCAAGAGATTTTTTTCATGGAGATAGAGCGATTGATAGAGAGCCTCGGTCACAAATGGCATGAACGGGTGCCAGAGTTTGAGGAGGTTGTTCCATACGGAAATCAAGACAGTGTCGTTTTTTTCAATTTTGTGAATCTCCACATACCAATCGGCAAATTCATTCCAGGTGAAGTCACGCAGTGTTTCTGCTGCTAGTGAAATATTGAAATTTTCGAGGTGATGGGTCACTTCGTTTGTGACGGTGGTGAGACGTGACAGGATCCAAGTATCAGCTGAAGTTTTCGTTCCTTGATCACTTGCTTCTGACCACTGTATGTTTTCTGGAGCGGCTGCAGTCGTGATGTAGCGCCCGATGTTCCAGAGTTTGTTGACGAAATTTCTGTAGGAAACAATTTTTTCTTTGGAGAGACGAGTGTCATTCCCTGGTGTGGAGCCGATGACGAGGGAAAGACGCATAGCGTCGGCACCATATTCTGAGATGACATCGAGTGGATCGATGATGTTACCTAGGGATTTGCTCATCTTTCGACCCTGTTCGTCGCGTACGAGACCATGGAGGTAGACGGTTTTGAAGGGGATATCGTCCAAGAGGTACTCAGACATGAGAATCATGCGGGCGACCCAGAAGAACAAAATGTCATAGCCGGTTTCGAGGACGGCGGTGGGGTGGTAGGTTTGCAAATCAGGCGTTTCTTCCGGCCAACCCAGTGTGGAGAATGTCCACAGACCCGAGGAAAACCACGTATCAAGGGTATCGGGGTCTTGCTCCCATCCTTTGCCTGAGGGCGCCTCGACACCACAGTATGTTTCATTGTCACGGTACCAAACCGGGATGCGGTGGCCATACCAAATTTGACGACTGATACACCAGTCACGGAGATTGTCGATCCAATGAAAGTAGGTGCGAGTGAAACGCTCCGGTAGGATGGCAATTTTTTCGGAACGAACTGCTTCTTGCATGAGAGACTTGAGCGTGACTTTTTTACCGTCACGTTCAAATTCCTGATTTACTGAGATAAACCACTGTTTCTTGATTTGGGGTTCGATGATGCCGCCACCTCGACTATTAGTAGCAATATTGTGGGAATAATTTTCTTCAATCTTTACGATTAATTTTTTTTCTGCTAATCGCTCGACGATTTTCGTACGGGCATCTTTCAGGGGGAGGCCGACAAAGTCGGAACCGGCAATAGCAAGGAGGTGACCCTGTTCATCGATAATTTGTTGTCGATCGAGATTGTGACGGAGCGCAATGTCAAAGTCTGTGTTGTCATGCCACGGAGTGATAGTCATGACACCGGTACCAAAGGCCATGTCGATGACCGAATCCTTGATGATGGTGGCATTGATTGGACCGTTGATCCATTCGAGCGTAATTTTCTGTCCATGTTCGTAGGCAGTATAGCGTTCATCATCGGGATGCATGACGACATATTTGTCCCCAAACTTCGTTTCTGGACGAGCAGTGGCGATGACAAATGGTCCATACTGGAGATAGTAGAGCGGAACCGTTTCGGTCTGCCATTCGATTTCATCGTCGGAAACAGTCGTTTGCATCTTGGGATCCCAGTTCACGATACGTTCACCACGATAGATGATTCCGTCATCGTACATTTTTTTGAAAGCAGTACGAACTGCCAGACTTCGTTTTTCATCCAGCGTGTAGGCTTCGCGTGACCAATCAAGTGATGAGCCCATGCGTCGGCACTGGTTGATGATGGTGTCATGACTTTCCTGGGCGAATTGTTCTACGCGTTTCAAAAAAGCTTCGCGTCCGAGGTCGTAGCGAGAAATATTTTCGGTTTCGTGCAGAATTTTTTCCACTTTGCTCTGGGTGGCGATAGCGGCATGATCGGTGCCGGGGAGCCAGAGAGTGCGGTCGCCTTTCATGCGATGGTAGCGAATCAAAATATCCTGGAGCGCGAGCATGACGGCATGACCAGCATGGAGTGTTCCTGTGACATTGGGTGGAGGGAGAACGATACTAAAAGTTGGAGCATCAACGCTGGCAATCTTTTCTTTGATGCAGGTGTCCGGATTGAAAAAACCACTCTTTTCCCACTCGGTGTAGAGTTTTTGCTCCCAATCGGCAGCCGTGTAAGTTTTCGGAATTTCTTTGTCCATGATGTCCACGGTATCACGGAAAAGTCGTTATTTCAAGGACTTTAGCTCTTCTTTTTACCTTTTCTGAGGTTTTTGAAATTGAGGAGAGGAGCGAAGAGATCATCCTCAATGGGCGGTTTGAAGTAGGTGAGCTCTTTTTGGGTGGGGGAGCTCGCTTGAAAAGTAACAAAGGGAATGTCGGTGATGGTGACGAGCGGGGTTTGTTCGTTACCTTCACCCATGGCGAGTGAAGCGGCCGTCGCCAGGGCGTCGACGTGATTGGCGTGACTGGTGAAGTTGTAGCCAAAGATGTCAGGCACATGTTCGTAGCCTTTGAGTCCCTCGAAACCACTCCAGCCAATGGCAACTCCAGTCACTCCACGGCGCAGCGGGGAGGAATGACTGTCGACAATAATCACCCCGGCATTGTTGATGCCAAAACGTTTGACGAGATAGGTGCGGACTTTTTTGGCAGTGGTGTAGCTGTCCCTGGGGAGGAGTGAATAGTAGCCCCCGGTGTTCGAGGCATCCATGCCGGCGCGTGCGATGAAAGCATTGTCCTTGATAGTGAGAGCAACGCCGTAGCGGCTTTTTTCTTTCGGTAGGTAGTAGTCAGCTTCTGCTTTGAGGGTAGACTCTTTGATTTTGGCGAGAGGAACCACTCTCCCTTCACAGAGCGCCACTACTTTGGATGTGATAACCAGTATGGAGTTTTCAGAAAACTGTTTTAGATGATGATCAAGCAAGGCTGTGAGAGCGGTAGACTTGGACAATACTTTTTCAGTTTTGATGGCTGTGATAATCATACGAGGTTCTGGAGCGGGAGGTTGGCATCTGGTTCGAGAGTCCGATGTGTCTGCATGAGGGCGAGGCGGTCAGTTTTGTTCATGTGTTCGTAGCGGAGGGCGGCGGCGATCCCGATCATGGCTGCATTGTCGAGTGAGTAGGTGAATTCTGGCGTGAGAAACTTTGTGTCAGGAAATTCAGTATCGATTACATTACGTAATTGGTTACGTAACCGCACATTGGCCGAGACGCCACCAGCGATGACAAAGGTAGCGGGGAAATAGAGAGCGAGAGCTTTTTTGGTTTTGCCGACCAGGACATCGACGACCGCTTCCTGAAATTCATGACAGACCTCGTTTACGAAGTCCTCGTCTTTCTTTTGTTCTTCGTGTTTCTTCAAAAAGTAGAGGACAGAAGTCTTGAGTCCGGAAAAAGAAAAATCAAAATTATCCGCATCCAACATCGGCCGGGGGAAATTGAATTTTGATTTTTGAATCTTGAATTTCGTGTTTTCGGATCCGGAGCCAAGATTTGAGATTCTAGATTCGAGATTCTGAGTGCGAAAAGCATCGGCTTTTTGTGCAACGATGGGTCCTCCTGGATAGTCGAGCCCAAGCATCTTGGCGACTTTGTCGAACGCTTCACCAGCAGCGTCATCCTGGGTCTCACCGAGGATCTCGTATTGAAAGTGATCTTTCATGAGTACCAGTTCCGTGTGCCCCCCTGACACTACCAAAGCAACCAGCGGAAAAATGTCTTTAGTTTCTTTTTCTAATTTAGAAATTGAGTCATTAGGATTTGTTTGGAAATTAGAAATTAGAAATTGGTCATTATGCGAATTTAAAAAATTCGCATAAATATGTCCCTCGAGATGTTGAATTCCGAGAAGCGGTTTGTTCCAGATGAAGGACAAGGTTTTGGCGGCAGTCACTCCGATGACGAGTGCCGGCATGAGACCCGGACCCTCTGTGACAGCAATAAGGTCGATATCGGCAGGGGAGAGTGCTGCACGATCGAGCGTCTCTTCGATGACCGGAACGATGTTTCGTATATGTTCTCGTGAGGCCAAATCAGGCACCACTCCACCCCATTTGGCGTGGAGCGAGACTTGGGATGAAACGGTATTGGCGAGGACAGATGCGTGACCATCACCTGCCTCGGCTTGAGACGGGATGTATTCAATGACGGCAGCTGCTGTTTCGTCGCAGGATGTTTCGATGGAGAGGATTTTCATAGTCTTTTCACTCTAGCGAGCCCAGGGGAAAATGGCAAGAAAACACCCCAAAACAAATGGGGTGTTTTTTGGAAATACTGACTGAGCCAGTGTTACCGAAGGGCTTTAACAATGGCGATGAGGACAACAGCACCGACTAGGGCGACGATAAAGCTTCCGATGTTGAAGCCAGTTACGTCGCCACCGATACCGAGGAGGCTGAAAATCCAGCTTCCCAGAGCAGCGCCGATGACACCGACGACAACATTGAGGATGATGCCTTGCTGGCCATCAGTACCCATGATCATCGATGCTATCCAACCGACGAGTCCACCGAAGATGATATAGATGAGGAGAGACATAAGAATAAAATTAAGAGAGATTATAACTAGAGGCGTGATACTACTTCTTCACCTCAATCTGGACTTTATCTGGTACATTGATGGTCGGACCGCCATCGCCAGTATTCATGTTTTGATTGCCCCTCATAGCTGGCAATCCGTAGATGAAGAAGAGAAAGCCTACTATGCCGATAAGGACGACGCCAATAACGATTCCTGCGAACCCGCTTCCGCTCTCTGATGGGGCGGTGGCTTGAGTCGGAGGAGAGTTGATGATAGTAGTCATAAGAATAGTGTTACAAGTGAATTGAGTTAGTCTTGACGGTCAAGTTTGACCGCTGCTTCAGGAGTGGAGACGGATTTCCCCATGACGAGCATCTTGACGACGCCCCAGGCGACGACGTAGTAGACGAGCATCGCGAGAAGTGTGGTCCACTCAAAAGTGCTTCCTTGCGCTCTCGTTGTGCTGAACACCGTGACAAATGGTCCGGCAAATGGAGCCGTGACCGTATAGATGAGATCGGTGAAACCCGCAGCAGGATTGGCGCCGAGGAGTTTGAGGACAAAACGAAAGGCCAGGAGGACTTCGACGAGACCGAGGATATACCAGACGATCTGCGTCCCACGATAGAGGGGCTGTGTGCTGCCCGATGATTGTGCGTCCATAGAATTAACGTTAACAATTATAGTGCTGCTTCGAAGGCGTCAGTAGAACCATATGTGTGTGTAGTTAAGAATTAACTATCCTTGTATATTTTATCGTTACCTGTATTAATTAAGATAGTTACTTAATTCTGTTAACTATATTATAGCAAACGACCTCGCTTTGTCAACTTGCGCTTATCTAATCCAGAATTTTCCTAAGCGCTTTTCCGTTACGGACAATAATAGCTAAGACTTCCTCGTATATCTCTATTTTTTTGGAGGGGATACTTCGCAGGAGTACTCCAAGATTTTTCTGAATATCTTTTTCAATTTGAGCGAGTCTTTTTTTTCCATTCGCAGTAATGTTTATACATTTCACACGCTTGTCTCGAGGATGTAGATTTATGGTAATGTTTTCCTTCTGCAAGAGCGTTTTGACCATCCGAGTCACGAGGGGGGTGCGGACACCTAGTCTTTCGGCGATTTCCGTCACTCGGAGCTCTCCTTCATCGGCGACCATTCCAAGAAGCTTCCATTCTGTACGGGTGATGTGGTACTTGGTAAGAATTGGGTTGTGAAACGCTTTCAGCGTGCGGTAGCTTAGCCATTGAAGCAAACCGGTATGATGCATTTTCAGGGATGATGTTTTCATAAAGCTTAACTTAGTTAAGTGATATAGGTAGTCTACAGTATGACCGATAACGAGTCAAGCAGGGCACTTTATTGTTTCTCGGAAGCGTGTGAAGAAAGATTATAATAGACTAGAATATCGGAAACGGTCCTATATAGAGGAGGGGCATCTTATCTGAGAATGATGTGGCATGCGAGTGTTTTGGGAGGGGTGAAGCAGAAATAGAAAAGACATAAGTATACCCTTGCCAGGGGACAGAATTATGCTATACTAGCGTCGCAGTTCGCTCTGCTTTTTTTGTATTTAAATGGCCCCATCGTCTATCGGTTAGGACACCAGGTTTTCATCCTGGTAAGAGGGGTTCGACTCCCCTTGGGGCTACAAATTTTTCATCAAAATTAGAGGCTTTTCTAAGCCTCTTTTTTGTATGGACAAAGTGATGAAAGTATGCTAATATGTACAGTCCAATACGGACACAACAGGAGCACACCATGGCAACTGGAAATTGGCCGCCGATTCCCATCAAAACCTGGGTCAGGACGACCCAACCGAACGAGTCCCTCCGCAAGGAATGGGCCCCGGAAGTTTGGGAAGGTCGCCAGTGGGGGGTCGAGGGCGAAGTCCTTGCTTTCCACGACTCGCACGGCCTCAGCTACGAGGTCCAGCATCCCGACGGAACGGTTGGTCACTACGACCCTTCCGAACTGCGGGAAGCGACGGAATAGGCCGCTTTTCCCTTTCAACATGAAGCCGCATGGTACGCCCAGCGGCTTCGCTCTCTTTTTATATAACTTATACAGCACTCATTGCTTCCCACTCTCTCAACTCCCTTATCAATTGGTTCCAAGAATTTCTAACTAGGTCTACTGTGAAACTAAAGGACTCCGGTTTATCCGGGGTCTTTTAGTTTTGTAATACCAAGGGGAGGAGAAGGGTATTTTAAAAAGCCAACTGCTTGGCTTTTTAAAAAACCGGGCTCTGGATGAGCTATGGAGCCTCCGTGCGGAGTAGCGAGGGAGGAGGACTCCCCTTGGGGCTACCAAACAAGAAAAACACCCTTTGTAATTTTAGGGTGTTTTTATTTCTAGACACTCTCTGTTTCGAGGGCGTTATCCTTACAAATCTGGGCGTAGGCGCGGGCGGATGGGCGGATGGTGCGGGTTTGGGTAGTACGGTCGACAGCGATGAGTCCAAAGCGTGGCCAGTAGCCCTTGTCCCATTCAAAGTTGTCGAGGAGTGACCAGTAGAAGTAGCCACGAACAGGAACTCCGGCTTCTATAGCTCGGTGCATGGCTACGAGAGCAGTGGGAATAAATTTTTGACGCAGTTCATCGGACGCATCGGCGAGACCATTTTCCGTGATATAAATTGGTTTGTTGAAGGGTATAAGTTCAACCAGGGCATGGTAGAGCGACTCTGGAGAATACTCCCAACCAAAATCAGTTTGCTTCACATTCGGATTTTTATTAAAACCATTGTCGATAACGTTTCGATTGTAGTGATTGAGTCCAATGAAATCCTGTGTATCGGCGATCAAATTCAAGAAATGGCAGTTCCACAGCCAGTCAGCCAGGCTTTTGAGAAAACGATTGACGAGGGTGTCTTTAGCTAACTCAAAGGAGACCTGGTGTTTGGCAATGCCGACCTGAGCCTCTGGGAAATGTTGCTTGATTATGTGATAAGCTTTTTGGTGCGCGCGTTTCAAAGCATGCCAAGCACGGAGAGTAAGAAACAAATTTTTTTTCTGGGGTGGCCAGGCTCCTTTGAAATAGGCGTGGGAAGAGACGACCTCTGGTTCATTGAGGGTTATCCAAAACTGCACCTGCTCCCCGAGAGCTTCTACGATTTTTTTGGTATAGCGTTTGAAGTATTCGGGAAAGCGCGGAGCAAGGATGCCACCTTGGTCACGGAGCCAGAGGGGGAGGGTCCAGTGCCAGAGGGTGACGAACGGTTCCATCCCGCGTTCACGGAGGGCGCGGATGACCTCTCGGTAGTGTCCGATTTCTTTCTCGTCAAACTTGCCTTCTTCTGGTTCGATGCGCGACCACTCGATGGAGAAACGGTGTGTATTGTGATGGAGTTCTTTGGTCAGGTCAAAGTCTTCGCGAAAGCGTGTGTAGTGATCGCAAGCCGTTCCGGAGATGTAATTTTCAGGGTTAGTTGCTTCAGAGCTGAATTTTTTCCAGTGAGGATTCCAGCGGAAGCTTGCTTCGGATTCTTGAGCCAGACGTTTGGCATTCTGTTCCTCCCATTCGCTCCAGTCGTTGTGGTTGTTGCCCTCGACCTGGTGCGAGGCCGCGGCTGCCCCCCAGAGAAAGCCATCGGGAAATTTGAGTTGGGACATAGTCTTGAAGAAGAATGGAGAATTTAGAATGGAGAATGTAGAGCCCTTCGACTATGCTCAGGATAAATGAATTGTAGCGTAATTCTTGAGAAAAAGAAACTGAATAATTCTTGCGTTTTGGCTTAAAATGGCGTATTCTTTTAGGTATGAACGATTCAAATTTTGTTTTTCCCGATCCCAAGACAACCGTGCCGCGGGAGCGTTTGGTTCAGCGAACGATTGAGATGATCCCGGGCTTATTGACATGGACGACCCTCTTGGGGATGATTGTTTTGTCTTTTTTCTTGCCGGTATGGGCGGCTGTGCTGGTCATCGTGTTTGATATTTACTGGATTCACAAAGCCTTCTATATCTCGCTGTTTTCAGTAGCAGGGAACTATGATGTGTCGGAGGGGAAGCGCATCAATTGGTGGGAGCGCTGTCAGAATATCGCTCATCCGGAGCAGTACAGCGAGATGCTGAAAGCTCGTACCAAGGAGATATATGCCAGTCTCTCGGAGATCCCGTTTTTTCACTTTCGTGAACGTCGAACCGTCAAGAAAGAAATCGCTCGCTTGAAAAAAATTCGTCGTGAGACTCGTGAGCTCATTCCTATACAGGACCAGATCATGGACTGGCGTGATGTCATCCACGTCGTGCTCCTGCCGACCGCTGGCGAGCCAGCCGATATCATCGAGCCGGCTATTCAGTCATTGGCGGAGAATAATTTTCCGAAAGAGCAGATGATCATCCTTCTCGCAACGGAAGAGCGCGAGAATCCCGAGACACGTTTGCCGAAAGTAGAATATCTGAAAAAGAAATTTGATGGCGTGTTCCGTGATTTTCTTGTTACTACGCATATCGTTGAGGGCGGAGAAATGAAGTGTAAGGCATCCAATGCTCGTTTTGCGGCACGAGAGCTCATGAAGTACCTGGACGAACGTGGGATTGACTACAAGCGTGTGATTTTTTCGAACTTCGACTGTGACAGTGTGGCGCATCAAGAATACTTCGCAGCGCTCACGTATGAATACATCATCGATCCCAAGCGCTTGCAGCGTGCCTACCAGCCACTTCCGATGTATCACAACAACATCTGGGATACCAATGCCTTTGTGCGTCTGGTGGTGACTGGATCGTCGTTTTGGCATTTGTACCAGTCTACCCGCAAGGAGATGGTGACGTTTTCATCGCACAGCGAGCCGTTTGATACGCTGGTCAAGGTCGGGTTTTGGCCGGTCAATATGATTAGTGAGGACAGCGTCATCTACTGGAAGTGTCTGGCATATTTCCATGGCGACTACCGGGTACAGCCGATTCATCTGCCGATATCGCTTGATGCAGTATTGGCCGAGACCTACTGGAAAACGCTTGTCAATCAGTACAAGCAAAAGCGTCGCTGGGCCTATGGGATCGAAAACTTCCCGGTGACGATGCGGGCTATTTGGCCGGATCATGGTATCAAACTGCGTACCAAACTGCGCATCACTTTTGAAATGCTCGAGGGTCACTATTCCTGGGCGACCACGTCATTTATCCTGACGTTTCTTGGATGGTTACCGCTCGTTTTGGGTGGGGCGGCTTTTCGTGAAAGTGTCTTGGCGCATAATCTCCCATTTGTGACCAAGACGCTTATGACGCTGGGGATGGCAGGACTCCTTATCTCTATCCCGATGTCACTCTTGTCGCTCCCGCCGCGACCCAAGCGCTATCACTGGTCACGGCATTTTCTCATGGTGTTTCAGTGGGTACTTATCCCACTCGTGGGATTTCTTTCGGCCTTTCCGGCTATAGATTCGCAGACGCGTATCTTGCTTGGTAAATACTTCGGTGAATTCTGGGTGACGGAGAAGATGCGGAAAAATTAGTGTTACTCCAAGTGGATTTTTTCTTCGAATATTTGGAGGGATTTTTGGAGGAGGGGATGTTTTTTGAGGAGAGGGTCAGTCGTCAGGATATTTTTGGCTTCATCACGAGCGATGGTGATGAGTTTCATGTTGGTCAGATTTTCCATGGCGATGTCCGGCATGCCTGACTGGCGTGTGCCGAAGAAGGCTCCCGGACCACGGATAGCCAGGTCGGCTTCGGCGATGTCGAACCCACTGGTACTTTTTTCCAATATTTGTAGACGGGCGTTGTTCTCGCTCGAGTTTTTTCCGGGAAAAAGAAAACAGTATGACTGGTGTTCACCGCGACCGACGCGGCCACGAAACTGATGGAGCTGAGCCAGGCCAAAGCGGTCGGCCTCTTCAATGAGGATGATACTAACGTTCGGGATATCGATACCGACTTCTACGACGGCGGTAGCGACCAGAATGTCATATTTACGCTCTTTGAAGTCGCGCATGACAGCTTCTTTTTCTTTGGCCTTGAGTTTGCCGTGGACGATACCGACACTGAGATGGGGGAATACGGTGCTTGCCAGGTGTTCTTGTTCGGCCACAGCGGCTTTGACGTCTTTCAGAGCCATTGATTCTTCAACGAGCGGAAAAATAACAAAGGCTTGGCGACCCTTTGCTATTTCGCTGCGGATAAATTCGTAGATTTTTTGACGGTCACGTTCGGTACTGCCGATTTTGGTGATGATAGGTTTGCGATTTTTTGGAAATTCATTCAAGAGTGAAAGGTCGAGGTTGCCGAAAAATGCCAGTGTCAGGGTGCGAGGGATAGGGGTGGCAGTCATGCTCAAAAAGTGCGGCACTAGTTCTTGTGAGCCATCGGCACTGTTGAAAGAGAGCTCCTGGAGACGGGCGCGTTGGGAGACGCCAAAGCGATGCTGTTCGTCGACGACGATGAGCGCTAGTTTTTCGAACATGACGTCTTCTTGAAGGAGAGCATGTGTACCGACGATGATTTTGGGAATGCCGGCACGGATAGCCTTGAGGAGAGTTGGTCGCGTTGTGGTTTGGTTGTCGAGTATGCGGTAGCTACCGGTGAACAGTGCCACGCCATGGCCGGTGTCGGCAAAGAGTCGGCTGAGGCTTTCGAAATGCTGCCGAGCCAAGACTTCGGTCGGCGCCAGGATAGCGGTTTGGCAAGAATTTTCTGCGGTGACAAACGAGGCCAGGGCCGCGACAATAGTTTTGCCGCTGCCCACATCGCCATTTAAGAGCCGGTTCATGGCATGTGACCGGGCCATATCACACAGGATTTCATAACTGGCCTTGCGCTGAGCATCAGTGAGAGTAAATGGCAGCGTGGAAACAAATTTTTTGATAACCTCCTCATCAAAGGGAAGCGGATGTGCTTGGGCTGTCTCAAAGAGGGCTTTGACCTGAAGCGCTTTGAGTTGGACAAAAAGCATTTCGTCAAAAGCAAAGCGCTTGCGGGCGACTTGTTCGTGCTCGGTGTCCTTTGGAAAATGGAGCGAGAAGAGTGCCTGTTTGAGCGAGGGGAGGTGCAGTTTTTTGAGAATGTCTTCCGGTATGGGGTCGGGAAAGTCAGTGAGTTTCTGAAAGATGCCCGTCAGTTGCCAGCGAAAAAATTTGGAGGTGAGGCCGGCAGTCTCAGGATAGACCGGCACGAGGCGGCCGGTATGAGTGGCATCGCGTGAAGAACGTTCAAAGGCTGGGCTTTGCATGAGTAGTCCCTCACGGTCGCGGGTTACCTTGCCGCTGACTCTGATGGCCATGCCCTCTTCGAGAGTCTGAGCGACGAAACGCTGGTTGAACCAGATGAGTCTGATCTGCCCCGTATCGTCAGTGAGTGTGACTTCCGTGAGAAAGAGTTTCTTTTTCCAGGTACGTCCGGCTTCGAGATGAGTGACGGTACCGATGACGGTACATTTTTCTTCTGGTGCGAGCGATACTATCGGACGAATAGCGGAATAGTCTTCGTAGCGAAAAGGAAAGTGGTAGAGCAGGTCGCGGACGGTAACCAGACCGAGATGCTCCAGTTTGGCGAGCGTCGGTTTCTTGATAGAGGCAATATCGGAGAGGGGAGTGTCGAAGGTCATAAGGGCAGCGCGGAGCGATAAGCGGCGAGCGTTTAGTAAAACAAAGGATGTTTAGAGTATAGCATTTGAGAGAATTACGTAAAAAAATTCAGACCCGGAGCGTGTGGTTAACGCTGCCGGGTCTGGGAGAATCATAGGCGTTGTGACGCTTCGATTCAAAAGAGCCCTTGTCGCGGGGCCCGAGGAGAAGAGAAGAACGGGTTAGCCTAGGCAGCTGCCTGGGCGAGGGGGTCGAAATTGAGAAGTTCCGCTGTTGGGTTGGCCAACTTTGGACGCATGGACTCGGGCATAAATCCAACTTCGATCAGGAAGTGAATCAGATGCTCGTACAGGGTATTGGGCGGGATCTCCACCTCGTTACCCTTGGGGCGGAAATTGCATTTGTTTCCACCAGCATTGACAACCTCGAAGCGTGTCCGTCCAGCAGACAGTTGCGCTCGGTTGGCATAGCCGATGATGTTGCCCATTTTCTCAATGGGTGGGGCGTCGTTGACGAAGATGCCAACGAAACCAGATCCCTTGCGGGCGACGGTTGTTACGCAGTACTGAGAAAAAAACATGTGTTCCTCTTTTTTCGTGTTGTGCTCTTCTCTGCTCCTCTTTGTAATTGTCAAACAACGCCATATCATTATAGTGAAAAGGTGGCGTTTAGTCAATCTTGATTTGAAAATGTGCGCTCGCGTGGAATCGAACCACGATTTCATCCTTCGGAGGGATGTGTCTTATCCATTATACGACGAGCGCGTAGCTTTCCTATACTACTGAAAGACAGATGAAAAAGCAAAGCTGATTCTTGCCGGACACAAACAAAAAGGAACTTTGTGAAAAGTTCCTTTTTGTTGTATGTGCGCCCGGCAAGAATCGGACTT
>CAZBFG010000016.1:0-26852 GCA_964491155.1 uncultured Bdellovibrionales bacterium
TGCCGGAAAAGCCCATTCGGAGAAATTCCAATTTTGTAGCACGAGAAAACTCGTACCAGCACCAAAAGCCGTTGCTGCGTAAGTAATGCCTGATTCCGTCTCGGGAAATTTCCAAGATTTTATATAAGTAGGCAGTGCCGCAAGCGCGTCACTCAGAATAGCAAAAACGATAGCAACCACCGGCTCATTGGTGACCTGCCACAGTACCAAAGCCAAGAGAGAAACTAGTCCACAAACATAGTCAGATTTTTCCAATTTCCAATAAGCATTTTTATTCACAAAAGAAGCCACAAAAACAACCAGTGGACCGAGACCGATAATAAACACAGGCAGTGCCGCCATACGCACACCATCACTAAAGGCCGCTACCGAACCGATAAGCGGGGCGATACTCCACAGGAGCCACGACACGCGGTTTGGTTTGGTCTTTCCCTGCAGCGTATCTCTGGTATATACCAGGAGTCCCACAGTCATGGCAGCGATACCCGCAAACACGAGATATTGACCCATTCCGTTGTACATAATCGAAAAACTATCTCTTCCTATTCCTCTCCCGAATTTTTTGCACCTTGTCATCCAAAGCCTGCATGATGTCGACATCCATCGCCTTGGCCAGCATGAATAGAACGATGAGCACATCAGCAAACTCATCCTGCAGGTTCGTTGTTTCTTGTTTTGCAAGCTTATTTTTTCGCTGATCCCCCATCGAACCAAGAACCGCATCGCAAAGCTCGCCGTATTCTTCACCCAGCTTAATGGTACGAGCAAAAATTCGATCCTTCGCAGTCTGCCGCTTCACTTTTTTGAAAAATGAATGCTGTTCATTAATAAATTTTTGCAGTTCTTCAATAGTCATACTTTACTTTTCTAGTTTTAAAAATTCTCCTTCAGTCACTACCTCGATCTGATCATCAACAATCTTGAGTGCCGAAGCATCATCGAGAGCGTAGACAGTTTGTGGAAATCGATGAGTAAGAGTCTCAATGAGTGGAATCCGCAGATGTGCGAAGTAGTCAGAGTTGAGATGGGGCAGTATGGAAAAATCAAACAAACCTATTCCTTCTTCATTGCCCACGAAAGATTCTTCCGGCCAGAGTTCTTTGGTGAGTTCACTCGGGAGAAGTCTTCCTACTACCATACTACCGGCACTGACGCCCATGTACACTTTCGATTTGAGGAGTTCGGGTAACATTTCAGCCAAACCTGACTCCCTCATCATCTTTACTAAATATTGTTCATCGCCGCCGCCAAAACACAGAAGATCTGCGGCTTCAAAACGTTTCAGCCAGTTTTCTTTCGGCACGGCTGAAATGTCAACTATATCAACCGATTTGAATCCACGCTCAACAAATGCCTGAAAATCAGAAATGAGCCAGCTCTTGTCATCGGCAACCATTGTGGCCGCTGTCGGTACAAATGCGACCGATGTTTCACTCGCGGGTTTCCCGAGCAACTCAAACAACGCCTTTTCAATCTTGATGTTGCCTATTCCGGCTGAAGTCAAAAGAAATTTCATACAGTACTTTATCCAACTTTTACCTCTTTCAGATATGGAAAATCATCAGGGGCTACACGGAGGCGAGCCACGGGTGAAACAGGACTATACGACACCCATTCATTCGTCAATTCACCATCATCATCAACTGTTTGCCTAAAGTTTTCTTTTGGTAAAATATGAACAATACCATTTTTCCAAGGATCTTTTTCTGAACGCTTACCATCAATCTGAAAACTGTACGTTTTTACTCCTTGCTCATCGGTATTGTAACCAGAGCGCACCATGCCATGCAATCGCTGACGATCCTTGATAGCGTAGAACAAGGGCAAAATAGAGTCTGAAACTGCATAGACAGCTTCTTGATTCCCCGATTTCTTTGAAGCGTCATTGGCTTGGCGTGGTTCCAATGCTTCTGCCTCCTCAGCCGAGGATCCATGAAGCAAAAAACCTTTCTGGAGTAAATATTCTAAAAATTTGTGCTTCGGAGATCCAACACAATATTCGATAAATCCACCAGGGTTCTTTTCCATTTCAACGACCAGATCACTAAATTGTTCCTGCTCTGATTTTGGAAGAGGAATTTCAAAACTCATATATGTCCAAGTTATCGTTTTTCGTACTGTTCAGTATAGTACTTTTGATATTCTCCACTTTTCACATTTTTCCACCAGGCCTCGTTTTGCCTGAACCACTCGACGGTTTTGGCGAGGCCGGCCTCGAGGGTGACAGTCGGTTCCCAACCCAGTTCATTTTTGATCTTGGTAAAATTGATAGCATAGCGACGATCATGTCCAGCACGATCCTTCACGTATTCAATATTGCTTTCATCTTTCCCAAGCAGTTCGAGCAACTGTTTCACCAGAACAATATTTGCCGTTTCCGCATTGCCACCCACACAATAGGTCTCACCGAGTTTGCCCTGATGGATGATGAGGTCAATGGCTCGGCAGTGATCCTCTACATAGAGCCAGTCACGTACTTGGAGACCATCGCCATACACCGGTACTGACTTTCCCTCGAGTAGATTGGTGATAGCAAGTGGAATCAGTTTCTCAGGGAAATGATAGGGTCCGTAGTTATTGGAACAGTTCGATATCGTTACTGGCAAAGCATACGTATGAAAGTATGCACGCACAAGATGATCAGAGGCTGCCTTGGACGCGCTATACGGACTGCGTGGGTCATACGGCGTCGACTCATCAAACGGCGCATCATCTGTACCGAGCGCTCCAAATACTTCATCGGTCGAGACATGATGAAAACGCTTGCCATATTTTCGAGCAGCCTCGAGCAGGACAAACGTCCCTTGCACGTTGGTCACCACAAACGCTCCCGGATCCAATATAGAGCGGTCGACATGCGACTCAGCCGCAAAATGTACTACGATATCACATGCCTCGACTAGCGATTCAACCACTGTAGAGTTAGTGATGCTCCCCCTTACAAAACGATGGCATGGATTCCCTTCGGCCGCTTTCAGATTTTCCAAATTTCCTGCGTACGTCAAATCATCGAACGTCACCACCTCATACTCCGGATAGGTGTTCAAAATATGATGGACGAAATTACTCCCTATAAAACCCGCTCCGCCCGTTACTAGCAATTTCATACTCTTATTTTTTATGATCAAATTCTTTTACGATGTCTTGTAACAATGGGTGCTTTTGATCTTTCTCGGAAACAATCGGATTTTCTGTTCCCCATGCAATACCAAGAGCCGGATCATTCCATAGTACTCCTCGATCATGCTCTTTCGAATAGACGTTGGTGCATTTATAGGTAAAGATCGTCTCATCCTCGAGTACAAGAAAGCCATGAGCAAACCCCCGTGGTATAAAGAATTGCCGATGATTCTCCGCCGAAAGCTCTACCATCACGTGTTTCCCAAAGGTCGGTGAACCAGAGCGAATATCTACCGCTACATCGAGCACTCGGCCACGCAGTACCGACACCAGTTTTCCCTGCGCAAACGGCGGTGCCTGATAGTGCAGTCCACGAAGAACACCTTTTTTGGAAACATTGAGATTGTCCTGGACAAAACGCTCCTCTACCGACAGTCCCAGTGCTTCCACATAACGCTTTTCCTCGAATGTCTCCATGAAAAAACCGCGAGCATCAGGAAAAACATCCGGCTCGATAATGAGTACACCTTCGAGGATTGTTTTTTCGATTTTCATAGTAAGGAAAAAATAATAGCATTTAATTTTCAGCCATTGAGTCGTTCGGCCTTCAGGTGGATTTTTTCAACGACTTCGTTGTTTGAAGAGACCTCTCGGTTCGAAAAAAGAGCTAAGTCCCGCTGTTGATTGAGGCGGATTTTTTCGGTAACCGAGAGAGTTGATGAGTGCGAAGTCCTTGCAAAAAATCGCTCCTGAATGACCGAACTCACGTCGTCTACGCATACCACCTCACTTCTGTATTCTAAAATATTCCCTTCATAAAAGCAAAAGCTGCCCAAAAAAGGACAGCTTGCATAGTATATTCCTAGACTCTTAACCTTCTACTCTTATTCCTGTTACAAACGGATAT
Source organism: uncultured Bdellovibrionales bacterium (assembly GCA_964491155.1). Lineage (GTDB taxonomy): Bacteria > Patescibacteriota > Minisyncoccia > Moranbacterales > UBA1568 > UBA1568. Next base: position 4,028 of record CAZBFG010000016.1, read on the forward strand.
CGTTCATAACATCATCGAGGGTCTTTTTTTCCTCTGGAGCTTTCGGCTCTTCAGAGACCGCGGCAGCTGGTGCCACAAACGACTCTCGCGGCTCACGTGGTGGACGGAGTGATCCTTCCGGTTCGTTGATTTTCAAATTGACCCGGGCGCTGTTTCTCGCTCCGATAACACGAAGTAACGTACGAAGCGCCTTGGCCGTCATACCTTCGCGACCGATCACCATACCCATATCCTGAGGATTCACATCAAGCGTAATAAGTACGCCCATCTCATCAATCTTTCGTTCTACCTTCACATCGTCCGGATTGTCAACGAGCATCTTGACGACGTACTCGATAAAATCCCGATCCTTCATTGCATTGTCAGTCATAGGACTAAAGCCACACAGATTAATTATGTTCCCCCATGTCTTTTATTCTACTCTTCTTTTTTCGGTAAAGCAACCGCTTCCCGCTGTAATTCCAAGCGAGATTTCTGAAAAAAGTAGCCGATAATCAAAAACGTTAGCATCGGGGCTAGCCATTCCGGAATAGATACATGAAAGCCCTCGGCAATCATCACCAACCCCAGACACAACACCGAATACATGGCTCCGTTTTTGAGGTACACATATTTTTTGACCCGATCGATATTGGCCAGCGTCAGCTGTCTGACAATAATCGCCCCGATACCACTCCCGAGAAGGATAAGCGGTACAGAAAGCGTAAAGGCAAAAGCACCCAAGACACCATCGATAGAAAATGTCGTATCGATAACTTCGAGATACATCACTTTGCTCCAATCAGACATGGTACCACTCCCCAAAAGCTTGCGCTCCGTTTCTTCGGCATGCTGACGAAAACCATGGGTGATGAAAAAAGCTGTCGACCCCACTACCGCTCCAAAAGCAAGCATTGGACTCTCCTGGAGGGCATACCACACAATACCCATAAGCAACATGGATACCAAGGCATAGAACCAGGCTCCTTGCTCCATAAAAAAACACTCGGCGCGCAAACCATAGTGCTTGGCTTCAAGAAACAGCCAGTGCAGAAAAAGAAACAAAAGGAAAACCCCACCACCCATGAGGAGGATGGGAGCTGAAGACTGGAGTGCTGCCGTCACCGCCGGATCATTTGAGAACGTCGCGGTGAGAGACCCAAACAACCCGAGACTAGGGATAGTGGCAAATACAATGAGCCATGGCAAGATACCCCGCACAACGAATACCGCCAAAAAGATTCCCCAAGTCAAAAAAAATCGCCGCGCCTTTTGACCCATGGTCGAAAGCACTTCAGCATTGATGACAGCATTGTCGATACTAGAGACAGTCTCAAACAACACTAAACCAAGCACTACGAGAAGAGCTGAAAAAATTTCCATAATCATTCCGTCCACTCAGTCGGTGGTGTAAAAGGTTTCTTACGCCAATCATCGGACTGTCGACACAAGTAGAGCGACGACGTCCGAGGATCAATCAACAATTGCTCCGTTATGCTCTCCATGCGCAATCCCTGTGAGCCTTTGATCAGCACTAGGTCTTCTGTACGAACAATATTCATCACCGCTTCGAGGGCGGTCATCGGATCCGGCAACCACAATACCTGACGCCGAGAAAATCCATCTTTCAAGAGCTGCTCGTGCAGCGCCCGCATATGTTTCCCTACGGTCACTACCACATCGACACCGGAATCTTTCACTGCCAAAGAAAGCTGTGCATGCTCATGATCACTCTCTGGGCCGAGTTCGAGCATATCCCCAAGTATCGCTACCTTTCTCGGAGCTATCAATTCTTTCATCACTTCCAAAGCTGCGCGTGTCGATGCAGGCGACGCGTTGTACGTGTCATCCAACAGATAGGTATTTTCCCGACCTGGGAGCAGTCGCAGGCGACCAGGCAGTGGTTCAAATTTTTCAAGCGCCTCGATAGCTGCTACGGGGTTCAACTTGAGCGCCACTCCAAGTGAGAGCGCGGCCAAAGCCGATGGAATATGGTGTTTAGCAACAACTTTCGGCAAACGGAGCGGTACCGTTTTACCATCAAAATTCACCTTGAAAGAAAGTCCTTCCGCCCGTTTCGCTTCACGATGAAAGACAAAGTTATCAGCATGCACATCAGCACCCTCTTCAAAGCCATAGGTCAAGACTTTGGCCTTTGTTTTTTCACGCATTTTTTCAGTGCGCTTGTCATCAGCATTCAAAATAGCGATACCATCTTCCGGAAGAGCGCTGATAAGTTTTCCTTTTTCTTTGGCAATATTACCGAGCGTACCAAAGAACTCTATATGACTCGACGAAATTTGTGTCACGATACCAATACGAACCGGAATAAACTCGAGCAGAAAATCCATGTCTCCCGGCCGATCAATCCCCATCTCGAGCACCAACACCTCGGGATAACGCACCGGAAATATCATCACAAACAACCAACGGAAAAACACCCCGGTCCAGCGGAAAAGCGAGCTCCCACCACTCTGTGCACCAATGACCGTGAGCGGGATACCGATTTCGTTGTTATAATTTCCATCGGCTTTGCGTATGGTATAAGCCACCGCGAGTACTAACGCTACTGCCTCTTTCGTCGAACTCTTCCCCACCGATCCGGTTATACCGACAATAAGCGGCTGGTACTTCTGGAGCACCTTGCGAGCCATAAAACGAAGTAATTTTTCCAGGATTTTTCTTTTATTCATGATACCGTTAGTTACCGTTTGGATGTTTCCTCGGTCGGTTTGACCTTGGCGTACTCTAGCAAAAATTTCATAATCTGACCAAATGTCGGCGCAGCACTGGATTCTGCCCACTCAACATTTTTTGGATTATCCAGCTTCACCGCTACGACAAATTGTGGGTTTTCAATAGGGGCATAGCCGACAAATGACCCAATACTTCTTCCTTCTTCGTACCCTTTTGCGCCACTCTTGGCGACCTGTGCCGTACCGGTCTTTCCACCTACCAAGTATCCAGGGACATCCGCCCGTTTGCCGTGACCATTGACTACCACACTCCGAAGCATCAAGCCCATGAGACGGCTAGTCTCCTCACTAATGACCCGTCGTACTTCTATAGGAGCGTTCTTTTCTTCTCGTCCATCTGCATGAATCACCCGATCGATGATATTGGGCTTGAGAAGCTTACCACCATTGGCCAGTGCCGCATAGGCCGTAACCATCTGAAGCGGCGTGGCCGTGATACCCTGTCCGAATGAAGCGGTAAAAAAATTGATAGTTGCCCGATCATTACTCAGGTTCTTGAGATTTCCAGAAAGCTCGGCAGGCAATACCACTCCTGTTCGTTCTCCAAATCCAAAACGTTTCAAATATTCACCAAAAAGCCGATTCCCCACCAACTTTTCTACATATATCATCCCGGTATTGATGGATTCATCAAGCACCTTGTACATGGAACTGCGCCCATATACTTTGTCTTCGGCATTTCGAATCGTATAGCCAGCCTCGGTCACAGATCCCGGGTCCGTATACTCTGTTGTTGGGGCGACCTTCCCTTCTTCGATACCAATCGCCATAGTAATCGGCTTCATGATCGAACCCGGCTCATAGGCAGTACTCACGGCGTGATTCAAAAAAATAGCGTAGTCTTCTTCTTTGGAATAATTGTTCGGATCAAACTGTGGTGAGGTAGCCATGGCCAGGATGTTTCCCGTCTGTGGATCCATGACAATAGCTGTAGCCGTATCTGCCTGATAGCGTTCAACCGAATCCTTCAAAATCTTTTCCGTCTCATACTGAATCACTCGATCCAGCGTGAGAATAACACTCTCGCCATTTTCTGCATGTGTAATAGCCCGATCCGAAAGCGGGATCCAGCGTCCACTGGCATCTTTTTCCTGAGTCAGTGTCCCTGTTTGTCCTCGCAACTGGGCATCAAGTGACGCTTCAATACCGTACCCTCCAGCGCCCCCTCTTTCTCCCAAACTTGCAAAACCAATCACTTGTGAAGCCAATTCTCCTGCCGGATAATAACGATACTTTTCCGGTAACAACGCCACTCCCTTGAGACGAAGTTCTTTGATACGCGCCACTTCTTCTTCCGTCAAACGTTTCTTGATAATTTCAAACGGATCATTTGGCCGGCCAATCTTGTCACGAATTTCTCCAGCATCCATGCCCAGTACCCGCGAGAGCTCCAGAGCGACGGTATCTTTTTCTACGATATCTTTCGGTACGACAAAGGCCATCTGATACTCCCGATTGACTGCCAGAGGATATCGGTCGATATCACCATCGTGCATATATATCTCACCGCGATCGGCCGAGAGTTCGAGTGACGTACTGTGTTGATTTTCAGCCAGTGCCACCCATTTATCATGAGACAACACCTGAAGCGAAAACAACCGACTCATAACGACCAGACCAGTAAGAAACAAAAAAAACGAAAGAAACCTGATACGAAGCAGGCCTCCAGAAACAGTTTTCTTTCCTTTTTTCTCATCAAAATCACCCTGCTTCTTGGAAGAAAATATTCCTTTGAGGAAACTTTTTGACTGATGATGTGGGGTATTTCGCATATCGTTCACTTGCTCATCACGTGAAATTACCCCCCCCTATCTCACGGCCACCTGGCCGCTCTGGTGTACAGAAACAGCAGGAGGATTTTGTTCTTCCAGATATTTTACATCTTCCAATTTCTTCATCTTAAGCTCCCCTTGCGATTCTTCAATGCGCCTGAGCGACCGCAAATCCGCTTCAGCGATACGGAGCTCGGCATTTTCTTGTTTCAATATATCTATCTCTTTCTCGAGTGTTCGCATGTGGTATCCCTGAACAGCACTCTGATTGACCGAATACAGATAGCCTCCGCCGGAAGCAAAAAGAATGGCAAGTACGACAAAGACAAACACATGCGTAGAGCCGGAAAGCTCACGAGTATTTTTCTTTGACGCCGATGACGTCATCATTTTTTGACGAAATACTGCCATATTAAATTGTTTTTTTGTTTTTTTGTCACCCTACAGCTTCTCGAACCCTCGGAGTTTGGCACTCCTCGCTCGCGGATTTTGTGCAAGCTCTCCTTCATTGGAAACAATCGGCTTTTTGGTCAAAATGCGTATCTTTGGCTGCTGACCACAACGACATATCGGGAAATTTGGTGGACAGATACATCCTGCTGCCTGTTCCTTCAAAAACTGTTTAACTCTCTTGTCTTCACCCGAATGAAACGTTATCACTGCCAGTCGTCCTCCTTTCGACAAACAATCAACAGTCTGACCAAGAAACGATCCTAGATGTTCAAATTCCTTATTCACGGCAATTCTCAGGGCTTGAAACGTTTTGGTAGCTGGATGAATTTTTTGAGCATACCGGAGTTTTTTTGGGTAGACCTCTTCAATGAGGGTTCGCAACTCTCCAGTCGTCTCAAATCTTTTCTCCTCACGCCGCTTCACAAGAGCACGAGCGATACGTCTCGCCTCGCCCTCATCGCCATACTCCGAGAGTATTCTTTCCAAAGCGCCAAGTGAGTACTCATTCACGATATGCGCGGCCGAGAGCGTCTTTGACTGGTCCAGGCGCATATCGAGTGGACCATCCTGCTGGAAACTGAGTCCGCGCTCTGACGCTTCTATCTGATCAGAAGAAAATCCCAGGTCAGCCAATATCGCATCAACTGAACCGATACCCAGTTGCTCCAGATGCATGGCCATTTCCGAATAGTTCCCATGCACCAGCACGAGTTTGCCATCCCGAAATGCCTGATCAAGGAGAGCATCTGCAGCAATCCGTAATCTGAAACGATGGAGCGCCTCCTCGTCTGCATCAAAGGCAATCACTCGGCCCGTTGGCAAAACACATTCGAGCATCATACTCGCATGCCCTCCGCCGCCAAGCGTCGCATCCACCACGATCATTCCCTTTTTAAGGTGCAGCAACTCTCGCACTTCTTCGAACAACACTGGAATATGCTTCGTCATAATTTCTAATTACTAATTCCCAATTCCTAATGAAACGCCTAAACATCTGATGCGTTTTTATTTTTGTTAGAAATGAGGTATTAGTTAATAGAAATTATTTAGTATATTCCCAGTTTTCCCAAGTCCTCCGCGATCTTTCCGGTATTCTTTTCAGCCTGACTCTTATATTTATTCCATTTCGTCGTATCCCAGATTTCCAAACGGTTGAATAATCCGACAATCGTCACTTCTTTCGAAAGACCTCCATCTTTTTTCAAATATTCCGGCAGCAGCACGCGTCCCTGACTATCAAGTTCCACATCGGTCGCCCCTGCGAGCATCACTCGGATAAAGCTACGCGTTCCCGACTCACCAACCGGCAGCGTTCCCAATTTAGTTGCCAGTTCCTCCCAGACCTTCATCGGATAAACAAAAAGACAATTATCAAGACCACGTGTCACTATCACTTTGCTCCCCAACTCACCACGAAACTTTGAAGGGAGCGCGAGGCGCTTTTTAGGATCAATCGTGTGTGAATATTCTCCGATAAACATGTGCGTAAAATATCAGTGATGTGAAATTCCCCACTTTCACCCACTTTTCTCACTTACTTCCCCATTTTACTCCACCATAGTCCACAGAGTCAACTAAAATAAGTTATCCACCAAAAAAACGGCCTTTTCAAGCCGTTTTTTAAAAATCTTCTCAAAAAACTAGAGCTGTTCCAGTACTTTCACCAGGAGTCGCACGGGAGCGCCGGCTGATCCTTTAGAAAGAAATTCATCTGGCAGCGTGGTCATACGCGGAGCGATATCAAGGTGCACCCATGGATAGGCTTTGTCAACAAACTGTTTGAGAAAAACAGCCGCAGTAATGGCACCGCCGTAGCGCGTCCGACCGAGATTGGCTACATCACCAAATGTTCCTTTGATCTCATCATCGTACTCATCCCACAGCGGCAGTGGCCACACATAGTCACCACTTTCTTCGCCGAGATGCCGAAGTGACAGTTCCAATTTTTCATGTTCGGTAAACAAGGCGGTCGCTCGTTCACCAAGTGCACCCATCGCCGCACCCGTGAGGGTCGCAACATCGATGACCAGTGACGGGCTGTATCGCTTGGCATAATGGAGCGCATCAGCCAAAACAATCCGACCTTCTGCATCAGTATTCAACACTTCAATAGTTTTGCCCGACATAGAACGAATGATGTCTCCAGGACGATAACTCGCACCCGACATCATATTCTCGACCGCCGGCACCAAGACCACGATATTCTTTTTCAACTTCAAACGAGCGGCGGCGGCCAGCGCATGGATGACGGCAGCACCACCAGACATATCCATGTTCATCCCAAGAATGAAATCACTCGGCTTGAGATTGATACCACCCGTGTCAAAGGTCACGCCTTTACCTACCAAAACAACCGGACCCTCTTTCTTTTTCCCACCAAAATATTCCAAAACAATAAATCGTGATGGCGCATCCGATCCCTGCCCAACCCCGAGCACACCACCCATGTGAAGTTTGGTCATCTGCCTCTCGTCGAGTACCGTCACTTTGACAGGAAGCCCTTTGACCGAAGCTCTGGCATGACGCGCCAAAATCTCCGGTGTCATTGCTCCTCCGGGCATCGTCGCGATATGTCGTGAACGATTCACTTCTTCCCCGATGATCACACCTCGCCTGATACCTTCCTTCACTTCTTTTTCAGAAGCCCCAGAAACACCGCTCAGAAAAACAGTTTTGATCTGTGGAAATCCTTCCTTGGGCACCGTCAAAAATTCTCGAAAGGAGAATTCGGCCATGATAAAGTTCACGGCGAGCAACTCGGCCACATCCGCCGACGCTATATTGAGATGCGGAAAATGAAACTGTTTAAAATCAAGTGAAACCAGAGTGTACTTCTTGGCCAAAGCCTCACGTACGATACGGCGCGCCAAAAGCATGAGCTTGCGCCGGGTCATTTTTTCCCACTCACCAATCACTAGCACTAGGGTTTCTACTCCATTCTTTACTTCCACTACTCCATCCTTCCCTTCTTCCTCAAAACGCACACGGAGCACATCCTTCTTCACCTTACCAGCTTCAACAATCTTAATATTCATACATTCGTCAGTTAATTCGTACAAAGAGATGAGGAATTTTATCATAAAAAGAAAAACCCCGCCACGCGTTGCGCGACGGGTTTGTTTGTTCGTTCTTGAAACGGGGATTCAAGAACTCTCCAATTCCTTTGCTGCAGTTGGACACAGCATCGCTCGAACAAGCTTGTTCACCCGATCAAGCAGAACCAAAGAATCCTGGCAACTGCTGATCTGACGACGTAAGACCTTCACCGAGCAAAGCGCAAGCGTATGTTGACCACTCGTCACCTGTTCGATGATCTTGAGAAGCTGAAGTTGCCCCAACAACTGGGCTCTCATGATTAACTCGGCTGTCTCCTGCTGAATCGGACAGATCTCCGTCTGTCCTTCCTCTATAGCTTTCATTGCCACCTCTTTTTTGGCCATTGGCCAGTTCATTCAAAGAAACCACTCTCAAGGGTGGTTTCGCATAACCTGTCGTTCCAGGCTTTAAAAATAGTAACCCAAAAACCAGCTACCGTCAAGATGGCTGGTCTTTTTCTTTTATCTCAAGATACCTCCTCCCCTTCAATCTCTCGGGAAAATACTCTTGCTTAGCCTCTTCGGCGTCGGTAAAATCTGGTGTGTATTTGTAATTTTTTCCGTACTCTAATTCTTTCATTAGTTTGGTCGGAGCATTGCGCAAATGGAGCGGCACGGGCTCATTAGGAAACTTGCGGACATCTTCTTTGGCAGCACCATAGGCGATATAAAGCGCATTGGATTTCTTGGAAAGCGCCAGATAGGTGACCGCCTGCACCAAGTGCACCTCACACTCCGGCATCCCGAGCATCTGGCACGCCTGAAAGGCAGCCACCGCCTGTGGCAACGCAAATGAATTGGCAATCCCGATATCCTCTGATGCAAAGCGCACCAAGCGCCTGGCCACATAGATGGGATCCTCACCGGCTTCGAGCATGCGGGCGAGATAGTAGAGCGCTGCATCAGCATCGTTCCCGCGCAGTGATTTGTGCAGTGCCGAAATGATATTGTAATGCTGCTCGCCATTTTTATCATAAAGGAGGTGCGAGCGCTTGACGACCTGCTCCACTACCTTCGTATCGATATGGTTCTGTTTCAATGCCGCTGCCTCGAGAGTGTTCAGGGTCATACGGGCATCGCCACCCGAGACGGCTGCGATAAACGACAATGCCGCATCATCAGCCGTTACTTTTTTATCAAAGTATTCCTGGCTCTTTTCAAGCGCTCGCTTCATCAGGTCAACCAGTGTCGCTTCACTGTGTTTTTCCAAGACGAGCACTCGCGTACGTGAAAGCAACGCAGCATTTACCTCGAAACTCGGGTTTTCAGTGGTTGCCCCGATGAGGATAATAGTGCCGCGCTCCACATGTGGCAACAGACTGTCTTGTTGTGATTTATTGAAGCGATGGATCTCGTCCACAAACAAAATAGTTTTCTTCCCTAATTTTTTGTGTTCTTCCGCCTCGGCGAACACCGCTCGCATATCCTTGACTCCACTCCCGACCGCCGACAACTGCCGAAACTCAGCCTGCGCTTCTTGGGCTATCAAGAGTGCCAGAGTGGTCTTGCCACTCCCCGGCGGCCCCCAAAACAGAAGCGACGGGATACGATCTGCCGCAATTGCCTCACGAAGAAATGAGCCCTCCCCAAAAATTTTTTCCTGCCCCAAAAATTCCCCCAATCGCTTGGGTCGTAGTCGCTCAGCTAAAGGGATATAGGTATTCATAAGTGAGGTTCTATCACAGATTTCAAAGTGTTCAGATTTGAGTGGAGTTCGAGGCGTCGATGAGGAGCTCCGTAAGCTGTACTCGTAGAGTACAGTGTCGAGCACCGGAATCGAGAACAAAGAAATGCACCAAATATGGACACTTACAACAACGTAATACCAACCGGACAATGATCAGAACCCATAACTTCGGGAAGAATAAATGATTCCTTCACTCGATCTTTAAGCGAGGCACTGACCAAAAAGTAATCAATCCGCCAGCCGACATTGCGCTCGCGTGACTTGGCAAAGTGCGACCACCAACTATAGTGTCCATTTCCTTTGTGAAACAAACGGAACGTATCAACAAACCCGGCATCGACAAATTTTTGAAACCCTTCCCGTTCTTCATCAGTAAACCCATGCTTTCCTATATTGCCCTTGGGATTAGCCAGATCATCCTCGGTATGGGCGACATTGAGGTCGCCACAAAAAACAACCGGCTTTTTTTGTTCCAGTTTCTTACAGTACGCGAGGAAAGCCGGGTCCCACATATCATGACGCAGTGGCACACGACTCAGGTCTTCCTTGGCATTAGGCGTATAAACGGTCACCACGTAAAATTCGGCAAACTCGGCTGCGATAACACGTCCCTCCGCGCATGGATCACCATACCCATCCGGTTCCAGATGAAACTTTTTGACGATATCCTCCGGGAAACCATTCACCACTGAGAGTGGCTTGGTCTTGGAGAAAATCGCCGTCCCCGAATAGCCCTTGCGCTCTGCGGAATGCCAGTACTCCTCATACTCAGGCAGATCGATCTCTGCCTGACCCTGCATGGCCTTGGTCTCCTGCAGACACAAAATATCCGGCTGATGCTTTTCTATAAATGGCAAAAACAATCCCTTTTTGTGAACCGCTCGGATACCGTTGACATTCCAAGAAAAAATCTTGATTGATTTGGATTTTGACATAGAAAACTAAAAAACGTGTTTACTATACTTTCAGTATAGCAAATTCCCCGAAAAAAAGAAAAGGTCGTCCGCTGTATCCAGCAAGACGACCATCCCGTGACTTCTCGTGACTTCACTCACGAAGATGATGCGGGGCGACTCCCAGCATCTGCAACACGAGTACGCGCAGCTCACGATCAACACATACAACAACCACAGCCGACCAAAGAGCGTAGGCCAAACCGTTTTCGATTGTCAATGCGCCGACAAAGGCAGCAATCACACTGCCAAACCCAACCACCACTGCCAGGGCAATGATGGCCGTGGCTACCGGACTATTTCCTCCGGTAGGAATGTACACATCGTACATGCGACACCTCCGTCTGAAAAATAAAGAACCACAGCGATCGCGCCCCCGCAATCACTTGGTTCCTATTATACACCCAAAAAACATTTCCGTCAAGGGGTAAACGATTATTTATGGCTTATAAAAGCCTTATAATTGATATTTTTCCTGCCATTTATTGACCTTAAAGAGACTTCTTCTTCCCTTTAAAAGCCACGGCATCCAGCTCATGAAAACGACGCTGTTTTTCTTCAATCAAGACATCATCATGTATCTTGGCAGCGGCCGTGCCGGGACGCGGCGAGAACCAAGCAATAAACGTTTTAGCAAAGTCCACGCGCTTAACCAAGTCAATCGAATCCTCAAAATCTTGTCGTGTCTCTCCGGGAAATCCCACGATGATATCAGTGGTGAATATGATATCCGGAATCTTGGTACGAATACGATCGATGAGCGCCAGATACTCTTCTCTCGTGTACCACCGATTCATTTTTTTCAAAATGGCATTACTCCCCGACTGGACTGGCAAGTGGAGTGTCCGGTCGATATTTTTATGACGCGCCATCACATCGATCAGTTCATCAGAAAAATCCCAAGGGTTGGAAGAAATGAATGAGACTTTTTTCAGTTCCGGAATCTCGGCTACACTCTCGAGCAAGTACGGAAACAGCGTCGGGATGCGATGACGGTTCAAGTGCTTAACCATGACGGGCTTCACTTTTCTGCCATCCGGCAATTCGTGCTCCTCCCCTTCCTTTATTTTTTCCTGCAAAAAATCAGCGCCATAGGAATTGACGTTTTGTCCCAAGAGGACAATCTCTTCATAACCATCGGCCACAACCTGCTTGGCTTCGTTTATGATATCCAGAAAAGCGCGCGAACGTTCTTTGCCACGCGAGAAAGGCACGATACAGAACGCACAAAAATTATTGCAACCATTGGAAATAACAATGGAGGCCGATTTCCCGAGAGTACGTGTAGGAGTATGCTCAAAGCCTACTTCTTCCATAGGAAGAAATTCCGCTTCCGGTAAACGACTGGTCAGGCGCTTCATCATCTTGCCAGACGGTTCACGCGCTGCCGCCCCGATGAGACAGCCAGTCACCACGATGCGAGGCGTCCTTTCACCGAGTTCCTGCTTGAGGCTCCGCACCAATCCATAGACTCGCTCCTCGGCCTTATCACGGATGACACAGGTATTCAAGATAAGGACATCAGCATCTTCTTGTTTTTCGGCACGCACAAATCCGCGCGAACGATACAGACTCTCAATACGTTCCGAATCAGCCACGTTCTGCTGACAGCCAAAGGTTTTTATAAAAAATGTTTCTGCCATGATGCTGTATATTATTTTTTTTCCACTACCAACTGACCACAAGCAGCAGCAATGTCATCACCCATCGTGCGACGGCGCGTCACTACTACTCCGGCATCCTCCAGCTGCTTTTGAAATCGCATGAAATCACCCGGGAGGCTATCACGATAGACACTACCGGTAAAGTTGTATGGGATGAGATTGATACGTACTTTGCCAACCCGGCGAGCAAAATCAATAAGTTTTTTGGCATGCATTTCTGTATCATTGACCCGCGACAGCATGACATATTCAAACGTCAGGTGACGACGTCGGCTTTCAAACTTCTGAAAATATTCGCCTGTCCATTCTACCAGTCCATTGAGAAAACCATCGTACGAGCTCGGCATCATGGTCTTGCGCGTCTCGGTATCGGCGCTGTGGAGTGATACCGCCAGTCGTACAGCCGGCCACTCGGGGTCATCAAGGAGTTTCTTGAGCATCGGGAGTAATCCCACCGTTGAAACCGTAATGCGAGTCAGACCGATATCCGTATACGTGAGAAGGAGTCGTATCGCTTCTTTGACATGCTCATAGTTCGCCAACGGTTCGCCCATACCCATAAACACGACGTTGCTAATACGAGACCCTTCGACTTTGCTCAGGGTGGAATGTTTTCTCATAAAAACATTCCAAAACCGCACCTGATCGACAATTTCATCAGCTGTCAAATTGCGCGTAAAGCCCATAGTTCCAGTAGCGCAGAATGTACAGGCCATGGCACAACCGATCTGTGATGACACGCAGACCGTCCACTGTCCCCGAGCATTCTTCATCAGTACCGTCTCTACCCGTTTTGCTCCAGCCTCACCCTCGACTTCCACGACCGCTTTGAATGTATCTTTTTTGGCACTTTCAAAAACTTGGACTTCTTGCACGGAAAGCCAAGCGATTTCCCGATCCAATGTCTCTCGCATAACAAGCGGCATATTGGACACTTCAGAAAAAGTCTTGAAACTCGGTGAAAAGAGCGCTTCCTCCATCTGTTTGAGACGGAAAGCGGGCGCGTTCGGAAAGAGACTCTTCAATTTTTCTGCCCTAGTAATTGGATTCATAATCACAGTATTCTACCCCAAAAAAACAGCGAGGTCAACTCCTCGCCTTCTCAGTAACTCTCTCAAATCTTAACACTTACAAAAGACGGGGGCAGCTACTCATTACTTCAAAGGCTTTCCGAGAAATATATCCTGGGAAAATTCAAGACTCTCTGTATGGGCACGAGCACGGGCATTGAGGTGGTGCACTCGGTCACGAAAATCAGCCTCATTGAAACGTGTTTCTTTGAAGTGTTGCTCCACATATGCTTTCTTGGTTTCCTCGCTCCACTGATACAGATACAAATGCTTGTACCAAAAAAATCCACCCATACCAAGGACTCCCAAAAAACCAAAAAAGAACAGGAGTTTGTAGTATCGATACCACACAAACATAACCCGCCCCCAGGAAAATTTTTGCTGTATTTTTTGTGAAAATTTTGGGATATTCATATTCACTCCCCTTTACTCATATAGATTACCGTATCAAATTCAGCTTCCAAGGAACCCTGGAGAGCTAGCTCGGGAGCTCCGGCGTCAGCTTCACCAGAAACCGTCGTTCCATCTCCTAAAATAAGAAACGGGTTGTTTCCTGGATTATTGGTAGACTTCACGGATTCCTCTTCTTCTCGCTTGCGAATGCTCAGTCCGACAATATCCATGCCGATAGGGAGCGTTTCAACCCTGTGAAGAAATGCCATGATATTCCGATACTCACCAGTTGCGATAACCGTGACATGGAGGTAGCGATCATATGGGACTGATTCCAAGATAGTTGCCGATGTTTTTTTCTTAACAGACGTATCTGCATCATCTGATGTGTCAGTTGTTTTCTTGACCGATCGCACCGGCGCTTTCTTCTCTTCGATAGCATCCTTAGTTTTCGCTTCAATACGAATAAGGGTGCTTGTATCTTTCGCGAGTTGCTCGAGTGTTTTTACGAAATCAACGATCTGATTCTCAGAAAGCAAAATATCCAGCGTTTTTTCATGCAAAAGAATATTTTCAAACTGATTTTGTAAATCAGGCAGCCGAGCAATTTGTCGTTCACGGTTTTCTCGAGATGCGTGGTATTCTTGTATGCCATCAGCTTTTTCTGTAATAAACTTTTGAAACGGTATAATACCAAACCATACAATGAGTCCTATACCAGCAAATAGCGTCAACATAATGACGACAGGAAGGGTATGATTTGATTGATTCAAGGATATCTTCATAACGTTTCTTTTTTATGATCCTCAAGCAGACACTCCGGTTTCACAGAAAAATCCAACTGGAAATCAATTTCCACTTGAGAGAAAAGGTTTGAGACCGGAATAGCAACATCAGTAATGCACGCCACAGAATCCTTGAGTTGCTTGTCAAACAACAACAAGTCTTCTCGTTTGGCTGCCTTACCTGAAAGAGAAATTGTATATTCCTCTGTCTTCAATTGATTCACAATAATCCCAGGAGGCGTCAGGCTATCCAGCAACAAAAAAACTTTGGAAAAATGGAGATGGGAACGATCAATTCTTTCCACAATGTCCACTTGCACATTCGTATCCTGAAATTTCTTTTCGTATTCACTCAGACGCCGCTCATCAGATCCAGAAGATTGCCCCACATTTTGACCGATACCCTGTAGACTCTTCAATTGAAAATCCAAAATGAGATAGGTACTGACCAATATAGAAAGATAAAAAATCTCCAGAACAAAGACCAAAAACAGCTGCCAGAGCAAAAATCTGGAGCGTAAACGATTTTGAATAGCATCTTTCTTCTCTTCTGGGAGAAGATTAAGCAAAGTCTTCATATTCATCCAAACCTCTTAATGCCAATCCGATAGCTGTTGAATACTGTACCGACTGCCGCCGATCAATGAGTGGAATCTCCCGTCCAAGCCTGACGTTGACCCAGGGATTTCCTGATTCAACCGGCTGACCCAATCTTTTTGTCATATACGGAAGAAATCCATTCATATTAGAACCGCCACCACACAGAACAATCGAATCAACCTTACTCGAATAGCGCAAACTATTGAGATAAAAATCAATAGAGCGTTCAATTTCAACCGCCATACTTTCAAGAACCGGCTCGGCAGCTTTCAGTACAGGGCTCTTCATCGCCAGTGATCCTAGTCCATGTTTAATTTTAATCGCTTCGGCTTCATCAAAAGAAATTTTGAGAACTTTAGAAATAGCCTCTGTCACCATCTGAGAAGACAACGGGACACTTGAGGTAAAGCACGGTGTGCTCCCGATAGCAATGAGAAAACTCGTTCGACGATCACCAATATCCACAATCAGTGTCGTTTCTTTGTCATTTTTCTCCGCCAAAAGACTTCGTGCCTGGGCAATAGATTCTGTTTCCAAACCAATAACCTCAAGACCGGCACTTTCTAGCACTTCTGTAAACTGATCTACCACACCCCGAGCAACCGCTACTACTAGGACACTCATTTTTCCTTTTTCTCCAGCCACATTCAAATCAAGAATTTGCCAATCGTAGTACACTTGATCAAGCGTCAACGGAATATTCGCCTCAATCTCCCACTTGATAGCCTCTTTCACTTCATCTTTTGCCATTTTTGGAAGCACAATAATACGGAGAAAAGCTTTGGTTTCAGGCAGAGAACAAATAACCTTTTCAGTTCCGATTTTTTTCGGACCTGCTTTTTCCATAAGATTCAATATCGCTGCCTTCACCGCTTCCGGATTCAGAATCTCACCATCCACCACGTTTCCCAAAGCAAGCGGCACCGAACCAAAACTCGCAATAGAGTCGTGATTTCCCGAACGATCCAACCAGACAGCTTTAATAGAAAGATCACTCAGATCCAACCCGAAAGAACTCGGAAATAAGTCAAAAATTTTCCTCTGCAAAAAACTCATGTGTTTTTGTTTCTGATTTCTACCTCTTTAAGAACAAAGCGATGAAATATTCTATGGCTTCTTCTATCATACCATACCTTTCTTACTCCTCTTGCCACAGATCCATCTCATACTGTGTCCCTGTAGGAAAATACGGCGGTGGACAATACAGCAAGTTGTTATCATAATACAGATTTCTGTTTTGATACCCGGACACATGGTTCCCTAATATGTCCGCCCATGCAAATCCATAGCGTTGGTTACTGGCGATAGCACCATACACAGTAATAGTATCTCGTATAGCATTCACTCCAGTATAGTTGGATCGCCCCACCCTCCCAAGCTGAGCAATCAGGGAAGCATCCAAACGAAGAACGTTGTTACTGGCTCGATACACTTCAACATCCTGCTGTCCAATGAGACCAACCATGTCCGAACAGTCATAATTGGTATAACGGATATCTTTCCCAAGATACATCGTTTTCTTAGCAGCAGAGGTAAGGTTGGCCGCCACTATGGTAACTCGACGACTATCAACCACTCCCTCAACCCAAACATTATTCTCCACAAAAATAACACCATCGTCAGGTAGAGCGAAGTTTGCCCATCCACCGTTATACCCATTGATTTCATTGGTTGAAGCATTGAAACTCTGTACCGTCCGAATATCAAAAGTATCGTTCGATTTGAGAATAATATGCCGACCCTGGTGCGCGTTATTAAAATAACGACTCCCGCTTACTCCGGACTGAGCCTGATCTTTCATGTACGCCATATCACCCAGTACACCGTTGAAATCCGTAGCTGCCACAGGAAACTCGCGGCCACCTTCAAAAACATCCGGCCGATCCGGTACAGCTGCGGGCGGCAACGGATCAGTTGGTGCATCATGCGTATGCACTCCAAACTCATTTCCTCCTAAATGATCAGGATCATTATAGTTGGACACGGCGCTTGAAACAGTATTGTGCGCCAATCCATCAAAACGAATCCCTTGATTTGAATGTATCCTCCCAAACACTTCTGTCCCTGCACCAAAACGCATCGCATCATTTGCCAAAACAGCAAACTCACTCCATGATGGTTTTCGGAAACGCACCTGAATAACACGAATGATATCAGGATACCGATAGGTAAAACCAGTTGCTCTCACAAGCACCACGGTCGATCCGAGCTCTGGTGGTGTCACTTCAAGAATATACTTTCCGATAGGATCCCCTCCTGGGTCGACATATTCTACTTCATGCGGTGTCAATACTCCATATGGATTTCCTGTGGCCCAAAAATCTGCCACCTGTTGCGCTGTCCTCCCCTCAACCTGGTGCGCCAGATACCAACGATAGAAATGAATACCTGATTCAGCAATCTGAAATGCTTGTTCTCGAGCATGGATCTGGAGAGCATATTTCGTTTGACCAGCGATGAAGCCAATAATCGATGTCAGAATAACAGACACCATGAACATGATGACCAGCCCGTAAGCCAGGATCGAACCATGAAGTACTTTTGGTTGTCTATTCATACGTTTGGAGGTTACGCAAATCAACAAACGATTCAATATTGATATTATCAGGAGCATGGACAGGGTTGATATTTACAAAAAGATGCACCTTGATGAGCTGGATATTTCCCACGCTAGCCGGTGTCAAAAGCGGATTGTTAACAACATCACTCGGATAGTCATCATTATAATAAAAAAATATCGGGTTATCACTCTCATTCACGACGTAGCTTGCCAATACGGTCACCGTTTGGTCACCAGCAGGGTAGGTCGCCGGCTGTACGGACATATCCGGTTCAGTAACACCAAGCTTCAATTGATCATTCGGATCATCAAGAAAGTAATGGATCCGTTCAATCACATCATCGTTGTCAATATCAGAATAAAGCGTAAGATCAAAATCATCAGCGGTCACAATGGGATACGACCCATTTTCACTCTGTTGTACACCTCGTAGTTCAATAACTATCTGATTGGTAGCCCGAGATGCCGCCACTGAAGCCATACCCTCTTCCAAAATAAACTTGTTCGTATCCCATGTCTTCAAAAAAAGATACGTAAAGCCCTCCATGGAGATAAGAATCACAGCAATAGCAACCATGAGCTCTACCAATGTCATCGCCCTGAGAGTATATCTCATATTCATATCTCTTAATCTACTGTCATTTCTACAGTATCTGTAACCAACACCGCCCCAATCACCACGCTACTATTTTCCGTACCATACCCCGACAACGTCACTTCCATATCATAGGTGGCCGGAACAAGAGCAGGCAAAGCCGTAGGAAAATACGCATACCCATACTGATCTGTCGTCACCGTGACATCATAAGCAAGCGCACCATTACTCAGTCGGACACTTGCACCGAGGAGCGGACTCGAAGTAGATTGATCCTTTACAACCACCTTCAAAGAACCGATATTTTTATCAAGCATAATAACGTCTATATCTGCAACACTGCCAGCCGTCACTGAAAACTCATTGACGACTACGCCTTCCGGAGAAAGTTTCAAAAATTCATAATTCGTTTTTGTGGCCGTCACAACATAATCACCATAACTCTCATCAGCATACGTCGTCTGTCCTGAACTGTCGGTAGTGCCTGTTCCGGAAAATTCCGTTACTTCAACCCCCGTAACAGGAACAGCTCCGAGGACCCGTCCTCCTGCGAGAGTATAATCGACACTCGGAATAACTGTACCAAAAGGATCATTGGTTGTGAGCGTAATATCCGCTGACTGATCCATCACTATAGTCATTTGGTTCAAAACATTTGCTACCACGGAAGCATGAATATCGACTGGATTATATGATGATGTTGGATAGGCAGGGTACGTAGTGGCTCCAAAATAACCAGCCTTTGAAACTGTAATCGTATAAGCCTCCGTACCAGCCGGAGTCCCAGGAAGCATCAAGTTGCCAGTCGAATCAGTCGTCCCCGTAACATTGACCCCGGCGGCACCATTGACGATATTCACACTTGCTCCTACAACTCCCGACCCACTTGCATTGAGCACATTGATCGACAACACGCCACCACCAACTGCTGCTTCCACACCATTGGGAGAAAAATTACCAAATAAAACAACAGACTGATCACTCCCCTCATTCCCCCACGAAACGGTCAACCGAACCCGTTTGTAGTCAGTAGGAATAGCGTCACCAGTAGCCACTGTACTATCAAAAGTATCATCGACATACTGCACAAACGTATGAACGTTATACCGAATCGTGTTAACACTAATAGATTCATTTTCCACAAGGTCTCCAGATGGGATACCAGTAGTGGTACCGATAGTATCATAGTCAATGCTGCGAATGATCTCCATCTTCTGATTGGCTAGAGCCGTGGCTCCCAAGCGGTTTTTAGATTCGATGATGAGTCGCGTTCCTACGGCGTACGTCTGAAAAAAAACAAGACTAATAACGGAAAACAAAAACAAAAACACCATCGATTCAATCAAGGTGAAACCTTTCCAGTCATTAGTCTTTAGATTATAGATTTTAGCCCGCATACAAAAGTATTTTTATTTCTGACTCACGGCTGATTTCAAAAACTTTCAAATTTGTGCGCAGTTCGCGGCGCAAGTGAGGAACGGAGCAAACTGTATTCATAATACAGCGGTGAGTACCGGAGCTTGCAACAATGAAATGCGCCAAATTTTAAAGTTTTTTTCTTATTGAATGTTCTCCAAAACGGAATACATCGGCTGAAGCATAGCCACCGCAAAAAACCCTACTCCTCCACCGATGAGGAGCATCAAAATCGGCTCGATTATCGAAGACATATTCTTGGTGATCTGTGACACTTCTTCTTCATAAAACTCGGCCAAGCGCTGGAGCACCGTCTCCGTCTTTCCTGTCTCCTCTCCCACTTCGAGGATTTGCGTCACTAAAAGCGGGAATAACTTTGGGTATTTACTGATAACTTTGGAAAGCTCCACACCTTTCTGAATTTCAACAATAGCCTCTCCCAGAGCATCTTTGTAGTACAGGTTCGACAGGGTCTTCGAGATGATAGTGAGTGCATTGACCACGGAAATACCGCTCTTGAGCAAGGAACTATAGATACGAGCAAAGCGGGCGCAGTTCACCTTGACGATGATATTGCCTACAATAGGCAGTCGCACAAAAACATAACCAAAAAAACGTTTTCCCGGGATAGTCCCATAAAATACCTTGACCCCAACTATTACGACAATCGAGACAGCAATAGTAAGAATGGCATGACCCCGAATAAAATCACTGATTGCCATGATGACCTGGGTAGTTGCTGGCAATTCCACATCCATATCCTTGAACACTCCAGTGATCTTCGGGAGGATATACACCAACATCAATATACCGATACCAATCATCGCTACCACGATAACCGATGGGTAGATAAGGGCTCCACGCACCTTGGAAAGGAGATCATTTTCTTTTTCCAGTTGTACAGCCAAAATATCGAGTACTTCCTCGAGGTTACCACTTACCTCTCCCACATATACCATGTTAACAAACAGTTCATTGAAAACAGAAGGATATTTTCCCAAACCCTCGGATAGTGTTTTCCCACTCTGCAAATCATCATCAACACTCTGGAGAATTTTCTTGAATGTTTTGTTGCTCGTTTGCAGAGCCAAGTTGTTCACCGCACGAGAAACCGTCAAGCCGGAAGAAACCATGACCGACAAGTTCCGCGTAAAAGTCATTTTTTCTTTGAGTGGCACTGACATGAAACGATCCAGGAACTTCACATGCAACACAGAAGCTTCCTCCTCTGCCTTGAAGGAAGTAAGGAGCAATCCCTCGGCTCGCAAGTCCTGAGCGAGTGTCTTTTCGTCTCGCGCCTCTATCTCCCCACCAGATGTTTCGCCTGTCGTGGCATTTTTCGCCGTATAGAAAAACTTTGGCATACCTTTTTTGTTTTTTAAATCCCGTAAGTACAGGATTTATATACAGTATACCATATATTTTTCTTCTTTTTCACATTCTCACGTCCGCAGACGTTCTTTGAACTGCTGAAAGACCCTGGGTCCACGAGGAGTCGGCAAAAACACCAGCGCCCGGTTGTTTGCTTCAATGAGACTGCCCTCCAAATGTGTCTTAGGGTTCCGTTCAATCTTTTTTTTCTGCCACAATCCCAGCCATTCCTCGAAATCAAAGTAATTCAGGAGCTTTTCCAGAACAGGACGCATCCGATCGGAAAAAGAGCTATTCCGCACCGTCCAGACACTGGCCAATCCCGTCAACGAAAAGTTGGGCTGAAAATTCCTGATCCAACGGTTCTTCAGTTCAAAAATCTGAAACATCCCAAAGGAAAACATCGGGATGAGATAACGATACTCATGAGCGGAGTACATGTCTTTGGTCCCGATCTCAAGATTATCGTCGGTCACATAATAATTGAGGCACGCCCGATTGTTTATTTTGGTGCCATGTCGCCGCTTGCCAATCGCATGCAAAAAAGCAGTCAGCACCGTTCGGCCAGTCCAAATTTTTCCCGAACAGAGTACCACAAACATATCCCAGTCGCTCCCTTGCTCACCATGCTTCATGGATAGACTCCCCGTGGCACCGATCATACGCACATACGGGACAGCGGCCAAAACACGTACCAGGCGCCGCATTCGCTTCAACTTTTGTACCGACAGTTTTTCCCGTCGGACACGCTCTTCCACGAGGCGCTCTCGTCCAGGCAGAAAATAAAAACCATTTTTTTCTGCTACTTTTTCTTTCAGCTGTTCGGAGTGCAAAATGTCCCACACTTTATAGAGCGGCACCGGTTCCATGGCCGCTGACGCTTTATCATGTTCAACGAGATACTTCCAAATTTCAAAAGACGTCAGTGGAAAATCCATGACATCATAGTACGTCACCGTCGCTGCAATGTTTTTGCCAAGTTGATAAGACATGAGAAAAATTTCTAATTACCAATTTCTAATTTCTAAACAATGACTCAATTACTCAACGATTCAATTCTCTCGTACAAAGAATTTTACCATTTCTCGACTATCTTCTCACTATTGACTTTTATGAAAAAGTTTGCTATAATATTTAATCGTACTTTCCAATCCTCGTCCCTCAAACAAGCCACGAAAGGCTCATCATGAACGCGAAAACAATGTCCGCTACTGCTAGCATGAACACTATGTTAGCGATTGCCTTCGTCCTTTTTGCGACAGGTTTTGTCCTCATCGTCCTGTCGATAGATTCGTCTGCCGGTTCCGGCTTCATTCTCGCTGGCCGAATCCTGGCTTTTTTGCAGATTCTGGCTGGATTACTTGGACTCTACGGGAGCTACGAGTGCTCTCGTCAAGGAGATAAGGAACCACCCGCAACCCTCAATAACGAAAACTGACACCACCAAGCGTGCACCCCGCTTCAAATAGGGTGTTCTTTTTTTACTTAGGATCTACCTCTATAGTTCTTTATCCTGTGTTTCTCGAAAATACTTTCCCTTTTCTTACCCTTTCGTGGCCATCGAACATTTTTGACTCGCTTCACCAAACAGGGAGCTCTCGGGTCGAAGCCTCCCTGTTCTCTCGACTGTTACCGGTACGCTCATCAAAAATGTTACCGACGGCACCCGGAGAAAG
>CAZBFG010000017.1:0-12840 GCA_964491155.1 uncultured Bdellovibrionales bacterium
AAACAAAAAGATTTTGTTCTGATAGATGTATCGAAAATTAAACAAGATGAAGAAAGGAAGAATATAGAGATACAGGAAAAAGTTTTGTAAGTAGATGTTTGCAAGCGTGATGAGGATGCTAGCAAGTATTATTTCTTTCCACAGTATGCCTTTTTTATGCTCAGAAAAGAATATATCGTACAAGTAAATAAAAGAGAAATTTATAAAAGCGAGGGAGTAAATCAAAAGTATACTGCTGTGGTAGGTCAACGCAATAGGACTCACCAATGCAAATACTCCGATTATAAATGCAACGAAATCATTTTGAAATATTTTTCTGTAGAGGTAAAAAAAAGATAATGAGAAAAGATAGAAACCAAGAAAAGAATAAGCATAACTGTGCAAGTCTAGCTTAAAAATATAGTGACTCACAATAACAAGGGCTGAAAAAATATAGTTTTGAAAAATTCCATAATTCGCCGCTCCACTGTTATACAGATCCTTCCATATATCGAATGATCCATAGACTTTTTCTGGGTAGAATATATAAGAGGCTTGCACGTCTCCAAAATACAGGAGTCCTTGTCCTGGTACCCCCCAGATAACAAAACAAAGTCCTAACAAACCAGCTGGATACATCCAGCTGGTTCTTTTTCGAAAAAAAGACTTCATTTTGATAAATATTCCCCTAATCATTTTCTCTTTTCAGTTATACGTTTGTAAAACGCTATCAGTTTATCGATGTGATTTTCCCAAGAAATCTCACTTCTCGCTTTCTTGATATTCTCCCTCAACCTGTCCTGTTCTTGAGGATCGCTCAAAACGCCCACTGCTCGCTTTGCTAAAGTCGAAATTTCGCTTTCCACAACTGCACAACCATAGGCCTTCAGGGTATTTGAAGCTTCTGAATTGGTATCATTGATAATGATGATAGCCTCACCGTTCAGATAACTCCCTATCCGTATCGGGAAACACGCACGCTCATTATCAGCGTCTCCCATCAGAAATATCACCGCATCACATGCTCCGAGGTAATATCCCAAATCCTGCTGCTGGATGTACCCGACATTCACTATATTTTTGAGACACTCCTTACTAACTCGCCCCTCAAGCTTCTGCTCGCTATAGATCTTTTCGGGATCATAATTAAAAAGGAGCTTAATTGAGGGATCCAGCCTGTAAATTTCTTCAAACGCCTTGAAAAGGAGGTATGCCCGATCGTTGATGTATGTATGTCCAAAGGTCAACAGGTACTTCCCGTTCAGGTCAAGACCAAGCTTCTTTCTTCCCTCCTCGCGGGAATACCGCCTGAATTGTTCCGGGTTGACACCATTGATGAGCTTGAGAACATTTTTGGCGCCTCTTTTTTCAGAAAGATCCTTGAGAAAATCACTCACCACCACCATATTTTCAAAAAACTGGGGTGCTTTTCGTTCACAAAAAGCCACATACTTTTTCATTAATGGATACTCACCATAAATTGAACTCCCCTCCCAATAGTCATCCCAGTCCATAACTACTTTTTTCCCAAGAAGTTTCAAAAGGACAGCTGGAATGTTTGACTCGAGCTGTACTGGCACACAGGCGTGAATAATATCGTAACGCCCAAACAACCCAAAGAAGAAGGCAATTATTCCACGAGTAACCCGGCCATTAAGGAAAAAATGGAGATTCCATCTGGGAAGCTCATACTGGGTAAGGTTGTCGTTAATCTTCGTTTTCTTTATGGCGAAAGAGAAATCTTTTTTACTGGCTACTAAAAGATCAACCTGAATACCTTTTTTTGATAAGTTAGAGCAGATATTTATCGCTCGAAAATAGCCACCGAAATCAACAAAACATGGTTCTATAAAAAGCACTTTCATAACTTGTGAGCTTTAGCGAGTATTTCCCTTCCCAAGTGAGGGAAGAGAGCAACGACGAATTTATCAACAAACTTTACGGGAAGATTCGTAGTATCACCTTCAGTTTTCACCATAGAAAAACCAGTCTCTGCCAGCTGTTTTTCTAAATCAGCGAACGTATAGTACCGGATATGCCCCACGTTAATCCCGTCTTTTTTCCCTGAAAATTCACAGAACGGGTTCTTTCCGAAGAGCGCCATAATCCGCCGTCCCAAAGAAACGAGGTTCGGAGTAGAAAGAAGAATGGTACCGTTCATATCCAGTACGGCATAGATTTTTTTGAGAAAAAGATCCGTATCAAAAACATGTTCAATAATATCCCCCGCTATGATGACATCAAATTTTTTCCCTGAAAAAACAGTGTCCATATCGAAAACATCGGCGACTACAGCGTCTATTCCGCTTGCCTTGGCTTTTTTCACGGCCTCTTCGTTGAGATCAATTCCTGAAACACTTCCATATTTCGAATAAATCTGCGCAAGATACCCATCATTACAGGCTATATCCAGTATACGCAACTCTCGACCAAACCGTTTTTTCAGATGAGCAAGATTTTTTTCAAAAAACTGAATCTTTTCTGGATAATATCCTCCTCTCTGAAGGTCGAGATCGCTGACGCTATTGTAATAGTTCTTATCCATTTTTTTGAATCTTTAAAAATAGAGTGTCGCCGCGCTTAAAAATATCACTGAGATAATCAAGTGGTGCAAACAGAAATATAAGGAAGATATTATTCACCAAATTCCCCTGATAGCCACATTCTCTTCTGAGAAAATTTGATACGCTTCCTACAAATGAACCACACGAGGCATACGTAATCTCGGTAATCTTAAGTCCATGTGCACTCATGAGAACAGTGAGTGTCTTTGGTGAATAACTAATAACATGGCGAGGGACGTCCAGACCGTACCAGTATCTCCCAAACATAATACGCGCAAAACTTTCTGCATTTGGTACTGCCATAAGTATTTCTCCATTCGGAGAAAGTAGGCTTTTCATCTTTTTCAGAGCAGCCCCCGGATCAGTCAGGTGTTCAAAAACATGCCAAATACGAACACAATCAAATGTCGTATTCTGAAAGTCAGCCGCCTCAATTGAACTTTGTTCTACTTTGAGACCGCGGCTTTTGGCGTAGTGTACAGCATCAGCATCAAGCTCGATGCCATAGGTGTCCCAGCCATATCGATTCAAAAGGCTCAGGTTTTTTCCGCTGCCACAACCTATATCCAAAAATTTTCCATTCTCTTTTCTATAGAGAGGGATTCCCGAAAACTTATTCTTGAAAAGAAAAACTAAAATTCTATCCCCCCAAGATAAACCATTCTCTCCGTCCATTTTACTCTGTATAATTTTTTTCTTAAGCCTCTCAAAGAATCCGACGGATTCTTCGGTATCGTAAGAGTAGTAATTTTTTGGGTAGAACCTTTCTGTTTCCTTTTGATTCGGAAAGGGTGAAAGAAAAATAGCGGCACAGTCCCGGCACTTATACATGATAAATTTATCCTCCACCATTTTGTAAAGAATATCGAAAGCCGTAAAAAGAAAGCTTTTTTTCTCGGACTGGCAGACTGGGCAGGTTACGGTCATAGTAGTATTTCAGTTATCGTGATAATTTTCCAGCCCTCGAAAAAGATAGAAATAGTAAGAAAGACGAGGATTTTTTCGGACGAGAGAGAATATTTCCGTGTCACTTCTCTTCCTCATTTTTTTCTGAACTCTATTCCTCTTGGTCATTGTTTCTCCGAGATGCAAAACATTCCACCATAGGGCACGCCAGACTACGAGAGCATTGTGAATATCCAACCTTACGAAAAATGCCAAGCTCCAAAAAAAATTAAGAAAAAAATATACCGGCAGGATTTTGACCATTTCCCAAGGACTCAGGTTTTTGAGATAGCTACAAAGTCTGTTCTTGAACGAATGAAACTGTATGAAAGACGATGGTTTCTTGCTGCTGGTTCCACCCATATAATGATATATGAAGGTCTTGGGATAATACCAACACTGGTAGCCAGCCAACCATAAACGGTGACAAAAATCAGTTTCTTCAAAATAGCACCAAAAATCCGGATCAAAAAGTCCGACTTCTTCGATGGCCTTCCGCGGCACCATCATACACATGCCCTTGACACTATAAACCGGAAAACTTTCATTATACAGTGGAAGATGTGCTGATTTGTAAATCCCTATATGATAGTTGAAACCTGTATTGGTCCAAAATGACCCACACGCATCGAGTTTTTCGTTCTGACTCATAAGCCGAACCATCGGCTGCACCACCCCAAGATTAGGGATTTCATCGAATGCTTGCAGCATTTTCTCGATAAGATCTTCAGCTAAGATGGTGTCGTTGTTCATGATAAGGATGTATTCCCCCTTCGAGTGCTCATAACCAATGTTATTCCCTTCCGCATAGCCGGCATTCTTTCCGGTTTCAACTACGGTCACGTGCGGGTAGTGCTCACGCACATACCGGACACTCCCATCCACTGAAGCATTGTCGACAAAGATAACTTCAAAATTGCTGTAGGTCTGCCTAGAGAGAGATGCAAAGAATTCAGGGAGAAACTTTTCCCCATTATAATTTACAACACTTATTGATACGAGCGGTTTGTTCTCCATAGAGTCTATTCTTTCTCTTTATAGATGTTGCGGTGAAACAGAGCCGAAACCTTCTTTACGCCGAATATTCCGAAAACAAGACCTACACTGGCAGAGCTATACTGTACAACCTTGAAAATAACAAAACCACATGCCAAGAGGGGATGTTTTAAGAACATACCAAAGTGCTTGAAATAGGCCTTCCGCACTGGAAACAGCTGATGAACAGCATAGCCCTTCTCTCTTTTGATATACTGCCAACTGTTCATGCCGTAATAAAAGCTCTTGAGAAAAACCTCTCTAATAGAATCAATCTCATCAATATGTAGCTCTGTCGCAGTTATACGTCCCGTCTTATATCCCGCAACATTCAGTCTTCTCTGCATATCATAGTCATCCGCATTAATCACAAGCGTCGTGTCAAAACCGCCAAGCCCCAAGAATACCTCTCGCTTGAAAAATCGAGCTGACTCAATAAAATCATCCCCAATATACATATCCCGCTCCAACCCCTTCACCTTTGACCAGAAATTAGCCGTCTTCGACTTCACAGAAGCGTACACGGCATCATAACCCCCTTCTTCACAACAGCGAACACACTGCTCAATATAGTCCTGATCAAGCACCATATCACATCCAGTAATGAAAACGTATTTCCCTTTGGCCATCTGAACACCGTAATTATCCTGAGATGCCCGCTCCGGACCTTTTTGGTAAACCGTCGCACCAGCATTTCTTGCTATTTCAACCGTACCATCTGTGCTGAAATTATCGACTACAATAATCTCGATGTTAGGATAGGTCTGGTTCTTGATGGACTTGATGTTTTCGACAATATACTTTTCTCCGTTCAACACCGGAGTAATCGTCGATACCAGCGGTTTTTGTTCCTGTATTGTCATCATATGTTTCAAAAGGAGATTATATGAGTCTTAATTCTTGCTTTTTCACCACAGAGTCGATCGTTTTCAGAATTCCCAATATACACAACCTCATTAGCACTCATTTTCCATTCTTTGATTATTTTCTCCAGATCTTTCCCTGTCGGTTTTGGTTCAATACAATTATCTTTCGAGATTATAATATCAGGTTCTTTTTCAAGATATTTTTCTACGAAATTCCTAACACACTCGTCAGTATTCATCGAATAAATAGCGATCTTTTTTTCTCTACAAAATTCCAGTAAGGATATTAATTCATGGTTCAACTCATACTTCTCCTCACAAAGCTCAAACTGGGAAACCAACTCAAGCAATCGAAAAAAAAATGGCTCACCAAATTTTTCCTTGACCTTCTGAATTTGCTGATCTAAAGGGGTAAAAATTATCTCTACACCTTTTTCTTTCATTACCAGCTCAGAGAGCGCTCTCTTTAATCCTTCCCAATCAACATTCAAATCCACCAAAGTTTCATCCAAATCAAAAATCACCCCCTTGTATCCCTCTAGATTCTCTTCTATATTTCGATACTTGTCCATTGTTCGCCTTTTACCAACTTATATCCCATATCCGTCAATCGTATCCAGTACCAGCCGGCGGGAATTCCGTTGTACTGCGGGAGATCAGACAGAGATTCCCGCCCCTCCAAAGCCATTTTCACATAATAGTACGGCATATTGAGTCCTGCTGTACTAAAATTGTTGCTCGTCGTGAAAAACCGTCCGGCATTTATCTCGAGTAAGCAAGGAATCCCATCCTTGTTTTCCTTGATATCTGCGCAGAATATCCCCGTCGCCTTTGGATCAACCAATTTGATTGCCTTGGTAGCTAATTCGTTTATATCGTCACGATGCACCGTGATAGCGACAGATGGGGAAGATGATTGACCAGAAGGAAAAAGATTTCCAAAAAGATACTCTTCACGCTTCCGAACCATCGAGGTTATGAGTTCTCCCTCATACCAGATACTTTGAAAAGCGAATTCTCCTCCTGGTAAGAATTCGCTAATCATGAAATCAGAAATCTTGAGACCCTTCAGTTTGACCCAATAATCAATCCACCCTGTCGCCTGGAGCATCGTATTCACCGGAAGACTTGCTTTAGAACCGGCGCCTCTAGTAGCGCGGAGCCATACTTTCTCCTGAAAACGAAGCAGGTCGTCAAGAGCGACCCGTATATCAGACTCGTTTCCCAAACGGTAAGCCTTAGGAACATGAAGACCATTCTTCTGAAGTAACTGGTTGAATACCGCCTTGTCTGAAGTAATGGCCAAAGTCTCTGGTTTAGGGAAAAATGTTTTAGTGTTTACTTTATCCTTATTTGCCGAAATAAATGCTACCTCCTGTTCAGGCTGAGAATGGACAAAATCAATCTTCTCTCGCCTGATAATCTCGTTTAACTTGTCGAGGTACTCCGGAGAATCGACAGTTGGCAGGATATACTTGGCATCCAACCCTTCGGTCAGTTCGATATGGTATTTGTTGATATCAGCACCAACAATATAAAATTTTTCTTCCTTCACAAGACGAAGTGAGGCGATAAAATTCGCTCCGGGAGCCCCTCCTGCACCAGTGACCAGTATTCTTTTCATATGTTCAGATTTATCGATCGTTTATTTGAAAATTACCTTGTGCGGATATGTATCCGGGTCCTGTTGATTATGCACCTCGTTCACCAACGCCAATAGTATAAGTTCCTCTTTCCCTGTATTTTTGAAAGCGTGCGATTTATTTGGTTCCATGTGAATCACGATATTTTGACTTGCCTTGACCATCCTAGTCTCTTTTTTACCAGTTTTCATATCTTTGATGACGATGCGACATTCCCCCTGAATGACATAGAACCACTCCGACTTTCTCAGATGATAATGATTGCCACGGATAACTCCAGGCTTCGACTTTGAAACAAAAAAATGCTTTGTCTCTTTGAATATATCAGGAAAGGTATTCTCCATAAGCGAACCGCGGGGATCAGAGTACTTCTTCAGTTTCACTATTTCCATATTTTTATATTACTTGATTTAATCAGAAGTGTTACTCCTCACGATTTTATGGATGGGAATATATTCTTCATGAGTCTCCAAAGTATTTTTTGTTCCACGCCCTGCTTCACTAACGATTCCAGTTCGAGAATGGCTTTTTCTATATCCACAGAGCACTCATCATGATTCTTGAGTGTGAACATCCTGCCTGACTTCGTTCTAACCATATTTCCCTGCTCATTTTCTGTATAGAGCTCTTCGATCATTTTCTCGCCTTTGCGAAGACCCATGATATTTATTTTCACATCTTCTCCAGGCATCAGGTTTTTCGATCGGATGAGACAGAGAGCTACTTCATAAATATTGATGAGCTCACCCATATTCAAAATATGGATGGAGTTCGGTTTACCTTCAGCAGTGCTTTCAATGACTAATTGGGCCGCTTCGCGAATTGACATGAAAAAGCGTTTCATCTTTTTGTGCGTCACTGTCACGTATCCATGAAGTTCCATCTGGCGTTCGAACAATGGAAGCGCCGAGCCATTCGAGTTGATGACATTCCCAAAACGGACGATGTTGAATTTCATTTGTCTTTCTTTGAGACAATGAATGTAGTATTCGCACATCTTCTTCGTAGCTCCCATAATACTCGTCGGCTTCACCACTTTGTCGGTAGAAATAAATGTGAACAATTTTACTCCACTATCCATCGCTGCAGAAATCACATGTTTCGTTCCAACCACGTTATTGTAAACTGCCTCGTCGATATTGTCCTGCATGAGATGCACGTGTTTGTATGCGGCAGCATGGAACACAATATCCGGACGGATCCGTTTCATGAGCATATTCATCTTGTTAAGATGGAGAATGCTTCCAACAATCAATTCACACCGGTCACGAATACCTCTTTCTTTAAGTTGTTGCTCCAGAAGAAAAATGAGATATTCGGAACTGTCATACACGATCACTTTCTTCACACGCAAATCGATAAGTTGGCGGACAATTTCAGAACCAATCGATCCGGCCCCACCCGTTACAAAGACCGTTTTCCCTTCATAGAATTCAATCAACTGGTCCACATGTTTACTTTCAAACGGCCTCCCGAGAAAGTCTTCACTCATCAAGCTCTTCACATCTTCATAGCTGACAACGCTCGTACTCACGATTCTTTGGTTGCGCGGTACAATCTTGATAGGAATACGATTCTTAAGATTTCCTAAAAGAATCCTGCGAATTAATGCTCCGTCCGCCGAAGGGATCGCTATGATTATTTCATCAATCCTATACACAGTTACAATGTCCGGAATGGCATCTATCCCACCCAAAAACAATCCTTTTGGGACCACAACCGTATCATCGACAAATCCGATGATATGCAGTTCTGGATGATGCGTTTTAAGCTCTTTTGCCAGAAGCTTTCCCGCTTTTCCAGATCCGATAATGAGTATATTTTTCTCTGTTTCAACTGACATAGGCTTCCCAAGACTAACATCTTATCGTGCGGCGAATTCCTGAATTTTAGTAACAATGAATCGTATCTCTTCTTCTGTGACGCCTGGATGGACTGGGAGCGACAAAACCTGCTTCGACAACCTTTCTGCCACGGGAAAATCCCCTTCTTTGTACCCCAGCTTCACAAAATGTGGATGGAGATGGAGTGGTTTTGGGTAATAAATATTCGAACCAATGCCCTGTTCCTTCAGAAATTCCGCGAGATTCTCCCTGGATGAACCGAACTCCTCAGTAATCCGGATCGTGTATTGATGAAAAACATGTGTCCTCCCTGGCATCACCTTGGGAAGGATCAGTCCACTTACTTCCGAGAGTCCTGCCGTCAATATGGTCGCATTAGAGCGTCTTTTTTCATTCAACTGATCCGCTTTCGTCAGTTGCACCAGTGCGATGGCCGCATTCAAGTCGGCCATCCGGTAATTATAGCCGAGATCCCAATATTCATACCGAGTCTTTTCTGACTGTCCATGATGTCTGAAACGCTTGCACTTTTCCATTAATTCTTCATCATTCATGGTTGCCACCCCACCCTCGCCACACATGATGTTTTTCGTCGCGTAAAGTGAAAAGGCGCCGATATCGCCGAAGTTTCCTGCCTTAACATCGCCATAAGCTGCGCCCACCGCCTGACAGGCATCCTCTAATATACGGAGATTGTGTTTCTCAGCCAGATCCTTGATTGATTCGTAATCATAAATCTGCCCATACAAATCTATCGGTAGTATCGCTTTCGTATTATTTGTCAGCTTTTTCATCACTTCGCTCGGATCCAAATTGAAATCATCTTCGGAAATATCAGCGAAGACTACCTTAGCTCCCTGCATTAGGATAGGATTGGCGCTCGCCACGAACGTGAATGGCGAAGTAATCACTTCATCCCCTTCATGAATACCAATGGCATAGAGGCCGGCATGTATAGCCGCCGTGCCGCTATTGAAAGCGACTGCATATTTGGTACCGCAGTACCGAGCAAACTCTTCCTCGAACTGTGCCGTTTTCGGTCCCTGGGCAATAATACCACTCTTCATGACTGAAACGACTGCTTCGATCTCTTCTTTGCCGATAATAGGTTTAGAAATAGGTATCATATCCCAGTCTCAGTTAATTAAGGATATTTTTCAAAGACTCTTGATGCGCAATAATCCAGTCATAAATCTCTCTCAATGTCGTTTCAGTATTCTTTTTACATGACCACCCTGAAAGTCTTTGAAACTTCTGCGCATCTGTCAGGTATATCCGTAAATCGTTCGGACGGTTCTCATTCTCGCTTTTGATTTCAATCTTGTTTCCCGTTATTTTTTCACACCAGTTCGTTAATTCTTGAAGAGAAATACTGTTTTCTCTTCCACCACCAAGATTAAACACTTCTCCAGTATACTTCTCCAAATTATCCAATTGAATTTTGAGTGCATCAAAAACATCATCAATATGAATAAAATCACGAACCTGCTTCCCTTCTCCTCCGTAACCGATGTAAGAAAGTGGTTTGTTCTTCCAAAAGTGCCGTGCCATCCAGAGCACAATAACGCCCTGATCAATTTTACCCATTTGCCATGGCCCCGTAATTACCCCACAGCGGTTAATAACACCCTTGAGACCATACGTCTCTATATATTCCTGAAAGATAAATTCTGAACACAGCTTGGTAGCACCATACAGAGAACGAGTTTTCCCCAAAGGAAAGCTCTCAGCAATACCCTCCGATGAAGCACCGGCTATAATCTGCTCATCCTCCCATTCAAAACGCGTTCCTGTTTCTCTAAATTTCAAACTGTTAACTTCTTTAATGGGATACACTCGACTAGTTGAAAGAAAAATCACCGCGGACTGATCCTTTCTGGCTAGTTCCAAACAGTTAATCGTTCCTGTTAAATTGGTATCAATCAAGTACTCAGGTGATCCATTGATACCCGCTAGCACTGATGGTTCCGCGGAGCATTCTATAAGAAGATCAATTTTTTTTCCTATATCCCCCAAATCGCTTTTATTACGGATATCCCCATGAACAAACTCAATCCCCGCTGCTTTCAGACGCGGGATATTAAGCTCTGATCCACGACGTTTAAGATTATCAAATGCCAAAATTACAGCCTCAGGATAAGCGTCCCTAAATTTCAGGGCCAGATTTGAACCAACAAATCCAGCTCCTCCAGTAATAAGAATCGTTTGATAATTCATGATCGGTTTTTAGAAGTGACCCTTCTCACAAATTTCTTTCAGGATATCATCAATACCATACTTGTACTTCCAGGTAGGATAGTGCTTCTGAAACTTCGAAACATCGCTGATATACCAGATATGATCTCCAATTCTGTTGGTCTTGGAGTACTTCACGTTAGCCTTTTTACCGGTAATTTTTTCCAATTTCGTAATAGCTTCTTTCATTGAAATATTGGAATGACGCCCCCCACCCATATTGTAAACTTCAGCCACCCTCGGTTTCTTATAAACATGCCAAAAGGCATTGACAAGATCGTAGGAATGGATGTTGTCTCGCACCTGTTTTCCTTTATACCCAAAAATATTATACTGTTTTCCAGTCGCAACGCACTTGGCTAAATAGGCCAAAAAACCATGCAGCTCTGCTCCAGCATGGTTAGGACCAGTCAGACAACCACCTCGGAACACAGCTGTCTTGAGGTTAAAGTAGCGACCGTACTCCTGGACCATCACATCGGCGGCCAATTTAGAAACTCCGAAAATACTATGTTTGGTCTGATCAATGCGCATACTTTCATCAATTCCTTTGTGGAAAGGATGCTTTTTGTCAATTTCCCATCGATCCTCGAGCTCAACGAGTGGCAGCTCATTCGGGACATCGCCATAGACTTTATTGGTCGATGTGTAGATAAAAACCCCCTTCGGAGCATACTTGCGAAAGTTCTCGAGCATCACTAACGTCCCAGTAGCATTGACCGAAAAGTCAGTAAATGGCTCCTTGGCAGCCCAATCATGAGAGGGTTGAGCAGCCGTATGAATAATTAGGTCAAATGTGTGTTTTTTGAAAATCTTCTCAATAGCCTTGTCGTCACGAATATCTACCTTGTGATGAACATATTTGGGAAGACTTTTTTTGAGCTCCTTCACACTAGCATTTGTACTTGCCTCTGGACCAAAAAAATATTGTCGCATGTTATTATCCACACCATGCACCTCAAATCCTTTGCCTGCAAAAAACCTCACCGATTCTGATCCAATCAATCCACCCGATCCTGTTACCAGTACTTTTTTCATAGCAGTACGATTAACTATAAGTTAATTAATTTCTTCTGATCCACATGGTTTTTATAATGTTCAAACGTCACCAGCTTTTCAACATCAAACCCATATCTCAATCGGTAAAGAAAGGAATATGTTTTAAAAGAAACACCCTGATTAACGCATACATCAACCACAAGATGAAAAAACATCCCTAAACAAAAGGAAAGAAAAATCACTCCTAACCTAGAATCCATCCCGATAATGAACCATATACTACCTGTTAGTAGTATAACGTATTCCCAACCATGGAACAAGATGTAAATTTTGTCGCTTTTCAAAAATTGGTACCCTTTCAGAAAGTATGATAGCTTCCATCGATACCGAAAAGCAAGAAAATAATCAATGAGATGATCAAGATCAATAAGAACACCACCAAGTATTCCACCAAGGAAAGAAAGTAAGGGATTTCCAAAGAAAAACCACGTGACAAATCCAGCAAGAAGTGCTGTAAAAACATGGAGAAATAAGTGCACAAAAAGACTCATAACAGGAGAGACTTCTTCACATTACCGATTGACAGCACTATCCTCCAGGCGAACTTTGTCCTTTTCTTTATCGACGGTCGTTTTTGATTCCACGAAGTGACCAGTCAGTTTGGCGAGAGCATTTTTCAAAAAAGCTTTGGAACCAAAGCCGACTTTGGTTTGGTTTGGATCAAAATCCA
>CAZBFG010000017.1:12850-26691 GCA_964491155.1 uncultured Bdellovibrionales bacterium
CCCCATAAGCTTCTTGCCTGCAGACCAAAAAAACTTGATATCATCCAACTTTCGAATACTAATGATTTTTCGGAAAATGAACTGCGGGGAAAGAAAAGCTGAATAAAGGTCCTGCGTCAAACTAAAGAGTTGCTCCTGCGTAATCGGAATTTTCATGACAGAACCACGCATGTCGTAGTCATCGTAGTCTTCGGTGAGAAGCAGTCCCTTTTCCTTACATTCCTTCCAAAGCGGTGTCCCAGGATACGGCACGACGATAGTCGCCTGCATAGTAGCAAAGTAGCCTTTCTTAAAGCAATATTTCGCGACGGCAATAGTACGCTTGGAATCTTCATAGTCTTCCCACGGATAGCCAAGCATAATAGTCGCATGTGGCTCGAGGCCTGCCTTGGAAGCCATACGGGCGCCATTGATGGTATCTTCCTCCTTAGTCCCCTTGTCAAGTTTGTCGAGTGTCTTCTGATTGCCTGACTCCATCCCGTAGAGAATGAAGCGGAAGCCAGCCTTGCCCATCAAATCATAATATTCTTGGTTCAGAGCATTAAAGCGCATGTTACAGCCGTAGATGACCTTTTTGTTGTAACCGCTACTGATGAGCAATTCACAGAATTTCTTGAGCTTTGGTCCGATAAAAAGCGTCCCGGCATCATCAAAAATCTCTCGGATACCGTACTTGTCTACCACATGCTTCACTTCGGCAAAGAGACGTTCTGGAGAAAAGCTTCGATATGTCCCCAGCGGATTGATAGTATGATCCCAGACGCAGAACGTGCAGCGGTTCCACCAGCAGTCACGACCACTGTACATGTATGTTCCAGGCGTGTATTTGTAGTTGCCGTTCTCGTAAGCATAGAGTTCCCAGCGTGTCAGGTCACGATCAACAAACGGCAAAATATCGAGGTTGTGTCGTACCCAGTCCGCACCAGAGCTGAACACCTTCTCTCCAGATGGCAACGTTGTGGTTTCTTTCGAGGTAGCCTTGATCTCTGTATTGCCCTCGCGCCAGTAGACTCCACCTTCAAGTTCCTCCCCTCGATGAATATGATTGAGAAGATTGGTGACGAGAAAATCATAGTCTCCGCCTCGGAGGATATAATCAACTTTGCTGTTTTCGAACTGCTCGATTGGCATGAACGTCACATGATCCCCCACCCAGATCAGTTTGAGATACGGCAGCTTCTCTTTCAAATCATTAATCTGCTTCCAGTGCGTCTTGATAATTGGTGATTTGGACTCTACCATCAGGTACTGCGCACCCGTTGAGCGAAGCTCGTCTACCCAGAGATCGTATTCCTTGTGTTCAGAAATACCATCCATCCAGTAGACCTGGTACCCTTGTTCTTTTAGGTACGAAGCAGCGTAGGCCGGTACCATTGGGTAGATATAGGTCGGCGCATTAAAATACTGAAACTGACGGTTCTGACTGAGCAGTGCCACACCCTTATCCGACTTGATCGGTGGGTACCCGACCACGATAGTTACCTCCTTCTCCAAAGGTTTCAGGTTTTTTGTTGACTCAGCACTCATAGCATCATGATGATAATTTCGATTTAAGTGGCGGGATACAATTTTTTCCCATCCTGGTAAATTTCGATGGCAACAACTGGGCAAGATTGAGCAGCTCCAATAATTTTTTGCAACTCATCCCATTGCCCCTCCTTTACGATAGCAATACTCTTATCATCAAGATCGAAGGTCGAGGGACTGTACACTACACACGTCGCTGCTCCGATACACTTCTCTCGTAAGATACGTATTTCAATACCATTTTTGGTGACAACAGCTACGTTTTCTGACTCCATAAATTTTCCGAAAAAACAATTTTGTTACTCATCAAGAATACCACAAAATGACCCTTTGGTCGAAAGATACTCCCGTCTCCGACTAACGGAGCTTGCTCTTAAGGTTTCTCGTCCACACCAATCCTCGCAGGAAAGAAAAACCGTAGGAAAGATGGGTAAAGAAGATATAGTACAGAGCATGCAAAACAATGGCTAGGTTCTGCTCGTATCGGTAAATATCTGCCGCTGACTTGAGGAGCGCTAACCCATAAAACGCCCATAAAACCCCGTACCAAGGGAGCAAAGTTGGATCAGCAATCACCCAAATAGTACCCACACTGACAAAGAGGAGGAAAAGCGATGGCACAAAATACTTGAACCGTAGCGACGTCTCGGGATATCTTTTGGCAAAAAATCCCCTGTGAAGGCCGTAACCGGCTACCTGTTTGATATGGCGCCACAGACCCTCTCTACGGTGATGATAAACCAACAAGGCTGGATCGTAGAGGATTTTGCCGTTTAATTTTTTCACAATATCCAGACAGAGCTTGGTGTCCTCCCCTGGCCAAAATTCACAGTCAAAACCGTTTAACTGAGCAAAAGCCTCTTTTCGCATCGAAAGGTTGACACTTGGCCAATCATCCACCAGGCGCTTTTTCCCAATCGATACATAGCGCTCTGGGCTCCCACCGGAAAGCGAGCTTAGAAATACCGCTCCCGAGACCTTCTGCAAGAAAGAATCGTGGCGCGGCGTGATGGCGGGACCACCGACTGCGGTGATAGTCACATCCTTGAAATCCTGATCGAGAATATCAAGAAAGTTCGGCTCTGGATATGCATCATCATCGACAAAGATAATAATCTCCCCGGCTGCATCATGAATCGCCCGCGTCCGCTTTTCAGCCGGACCACAGTGCCCCGTGCCAATCTGTCTCGTCTTTGGCCAAATATCAGTCGTTATCTCATCAGGATAGATGATAATTTCGTAGTCTTCCCTCTGTATTTTGAGGATATTTGGTACCGCCTCGTAAATGTAGTCATTGATAGCCTTGACCGGGACGATAAAGCTGTATTTGATCATAGTGCTACACTATTGAAAGCTTGTGTTTGAAATAATCGATAGTTTTTTGAAGCCCATCTTCAAGTTTGATAGTCGGCTCCCAAGAGAGTTTCTCCTTGGCGAGAGAAATGTCAGGCTTGCGCTGCTTTGGATCATCCTGTGGCAAATCCTTGTAAACAATTTTACTCGTACTCTCAGGAATAAACTTGAGCACCATCTCGGCTAATTCTTTGATCGTAAATTCCACCGGATTCCCAATATTGACTGGGCCAATAAAGCCATCCTGATTCATCATCTTAGTCATACCCTCAATCAAATCGTCTACGTACTGAAAACTACGTGTCTGTGAGCCGTCACCATAAATAGTGATATCCTGATTTTTTAGGGCTTGGACAATGAAGTTCGAGACAACTCGTCCGTCGTTAGGATGCATATTTGGGCCATAGGTGTTAAAAATCCGGATAACACGTATATCCACTTGATTCTGGCGATAATAGTCAAAAAAGAGCGTTTCAGCACAACGCTTACCCTCATCATAGCAAGAACGAATACCAATTGGGTTGACCTTGCCCCAGTACGACTCCGGCTGAGGGTGAACTTCCGGATCACCGTAGACCTCTGATGTCGAAGCCTGCAAAATACGTGCTTTTGTTCGCTTGGCTAGTCCCAGCATATTGATCGCTCCATGCACCGAAGTCTTGGTCGTCTGTACCGGGTCGAACTGATAGTGAATCGGCGAGGCGGGACACGCCAGGTTATAAATCTGGTCGACCTCGACATAAATCGGAAAAGTCACATCGTGACGCATGAGTTCAAAACGAGGATTTGGGATGAGATCAATAATGTTATCTTTGGTGCCAGTGAAATAATTATCGACACAGAGCACTTCATGGCCCTCGTTAAGTAGTCTCCGACAGAGGTGCGAACCGACGAAACCTGCCCCACCGGTCACCATAATCTTCTTTCGTTCCATAAGTACAACAGATTTTTAATTAATCACCGATTCAGCACCAAAATTCACATTCTCTCTCACGATGTACAAGGGTCGGTTGATCACTTCACTGTGAATACGAGCGATATAGAGAGCAACAAAACCAAGCGAGATAAGCACTATACCAACGAGAAAAATGTTAATAGTAGCCAGAATGGAAAGTGGTGTAAAAACCAACCAACCCTTGAAAAACTGCGCCGCAAACATCACCGTGAGCAAAATCCCGGAACAGGTTGTAATAATCACTCCGAGATACCCGGCAATTTTGAGTGGCAAAAGAGAAAAAGACGTGAAGCTGTTGATTGCCAATCCAAAAAGCTTGGCGTAAGAATAGCCGGCATGACCGTGCTGACGTTCTCGTGCCACAAACTCTACTCGGGAACGTTTATAACCCATCCAGTCTATCATCCCCCGAAACATACGTTCACGCTCGGGAAATTTCCGAAATACCTCAACGACTTTTTTGTCGAGAAGTCGAAAGTCTGTCGAACGCGGTTCGGTTGTCACTGAAGTAATTTTGTTGAAGAGCCAATAGTACATCCGGGAAGTCACCCGCTTTGTGAGGCTAGCCCCTTCATTTTTTTTGCGGACAGTATAGACCACTTCGGATCCCGCTTCCCAGTGTTGTATAAGCTCCGGGATAAGTGAGGTTGGGTGTTGAAGATCAGCATCCATAGTAATCACTGCGTCACCGAAAGCTCTGTGACACCCCGCCGAAAGCGCCGGCTCTTTTCCAAAATTGCGAGAAAAGTCCAAACCCCTAATTTTGGGATTTTCCTCACCTAAACGAAGAATTTCAAGAAGGCTATTGTCCCGACTCCCGTCGTTGACGAAAATAATCTCATAGTCATACGGGAGTGACGCAAACACGTTTGTCACCTCTCGACTGATGAGCGGGATATTCTTTTCCTCGTTATAGACCGGTATCACTACCGAAATTTTCTTCCCCATAGCGTTTTCGCTTCAAAACAAACCAGAGACCAAACAAAGCGGCCAGAATTTGGGTACCAATCGTTATGCTGATTATAGCATACAAGGTCTCCCCAAAGAAAAACAGGCTCAGTATTTCAAGCCCAGCTAGAGCCAAAAAAGATAGTGTCACCCTGGTTTCATGGAGAGAAAGGAGGTACTGCAGGAACAAGTTGGCCAAAGAAAACACTCCTGCCGCCAAAGCAAACCATGGTAGCAGATGACTGACCGCTAGGTACTTGTCCCCAAAAAGAACCGATACGACAAATTCCGGAAAGAGCGAGAAAAAAGCAATGGAACCCACAACTACGAGAGAAGTGAGACCGACGGCAAGGCGAAACGTATGAGATTCTTTCTTCTTTTGCTTGCTCTCTTCAGCTGACATAGCAAAGAGTACTGTCGTGAGGACTCCCGTCACAAAAAATATGGTTTTGGCCGCCACCGACAAGGCTCCATATTCTCCCGAAGCTGTCGCTTCCAAATGATGCTTGGCAAAAATCATATCGACATTCCCAAGAATAGCGATAGACAACGTCCCATAAAAAGCCGGTGCCACATAACTCTTGATATCGGAAAAGGTTACTCTGGTCTCTTTTTGCTTTTCTTCTGTATTCTTCCGAAAAAACCGTTTCAAGAGAAAGAGCGTGGCTATATACACAAACAGGGTCGATAGAATATAACTCCCCACCACGCCACTGACCGCAAAACCAAGTTGGAGCAGGAGGAGCACTGATAAAAGTTTCAAAACAGTCGCTAAAACCCCGATAATACTGGTATTCTTGAATTTTTGCCAACCGGTCAAGATACCAGAAGTGGCTGCGCTCAGAAAAGAGAAAAACATCACTCCCCACAGCAGTAGTATTGGTAAGCTCCCCTCCGTATTGAGAAAGTCCTTTATCAGCGGCGTAAAGAAAAGAGCTACCACAAAAAGCGGCGTACCGAATATGAGAACTTTTTTTGTCAGATATTGGGAAAGCGCATACGTCCCCGCTACATCCCCTGCCGCTTTCATATCAGCCGCATATTTGGTAGCGATGAGCGTCAATGTCCCAGCCGGTACCGATATGATAGTCAAGAGAGAAATGAGCGACTCTATCTCGCCATAAGCGCTCGGGCTCACCATCCGTCCAACCATGAGGTGAAAAACGTAATTGAGCACATTGGCCGTCATTGTCCCAGCAAAAAGAATAGTACTATTTCTGAGAAACGGGTTTTTTGAGATATTTGAAATCAGCCTCTTCATAGAAGTTTTGCTTGTATATAGACCATTATACAGGAAAAAAGCCTCGGGAGAAAGAAAAAACCGCGAACGCGGATCTCCTTATTTCAACCAAACTCTAGTCGTCATTCTTCACACTCGCGTTGAGAGCCCAGTGTGACACCGAGCTAACGACAGAAAGAAACAGCGCTCCCAGTACCGCCACCCAAAACCCATGCACTTCAAATCCTTTGACCAGACCCCCGAGCATCCAAAGGAGAAAACCGTTGATGATAAAGGTGAAAATCCCGAGCGTCAGGATATTGAACGGCAGGGTCAAGAGCAAAAGAATCGGTTTGATGGTGATGTTGACCACACCCCAAAGCAACGCCAGGATCAGTGCCGTCCCAAAACTCGCTACAGAAATACCAGGAATCAACTGGGAAAGTGCCAAAAAAGCCAGCGCACTCACCAACCAGCGGAGCAGAATCATACACGTACGATTAGAATATTAGAAAGTTTATATTTTACAGTATAGCACCAATTATTCAATACTTTGTTTGAAGTAATCCGTTTTCTGTCTCCAGATACGGTACGACTAGCCCGGGAAGCTTCTGCCATTCTCTTTGTTCATGCTCGCCGACCTCGTCCTCTTCGTTTTTTTCAAAAGAATAATCTTCATGCTCTTTTGTCCGTTCTCTGATCCAGGTTTCATTCTTTTTTAGTACAAAACGCGATTCGAGCGTCTCAGCACCAACCCGCAGATATGCAGCTAACTGCTGATACTGGTTCTTACGGTCAGTGCGCCACTTGAATTCCGCTGATACCCCAAGAGGGATACTTTCGCCCTCATCGTACGTTAGTGTTTTTACACGAACAAATGTGTACCCCTTGCGATCCCTCCGTTTCTCAAAAACCATACTCGTCGTATGCCCCGCATCATCGGTCAAGGTCGCGAGCATACCTTTCGGTTGTTCAAACATCACTACAGAGACAGCGCCTCCCAAATTGTCCGTACCAGTGACATTAAGCTTCTGTGTCATCGAATTGAACGCGACCTTCCCCTCCGGAGCAGTTTTGTCTATCTGAATAGCTTCTGTCTTTACTGTTTCTTTGTTGCCAGCCTTGTCAGTAGAAAAGTACTGCAACATCGTCGTACCCTCACTCGTGACAACAAACGGCTCGGTAAAAACAGTCCATGTCGCCCCATTGTCCAAAGAATATTCTGTCTGCTCCACTCCGCTACCACCCTCATTGTCAGCAGCAGTCAACGTCACTGTGACATCACTCGTATACCAATCATTGGTTCCTGGTGTACCCTCAAGTGGACTCTCCGTCACGGGAGCTATCACATCCTGATCGTTTGTAGCTACTACCTCACCAGTTTCCTGGAGCTCCACACTACTCTCTTCTTCGATGCCTATCACCGCGACACCGGTTACCGTCGCTACCGATTCTCGTGCCTCCCCATCTGGTTGTTCCTCCAGGTACACCGCTTCCACTCGGTACTCACCGTCTCCGGTTCCCTGTCTCAGTATCCGATACTCTCCCTTTTCCGGTCGAGGTATGGTAACAAATTCATTTTCCGTATCCGATCCCGTATAGTAGGCACCGTCAATCTCATTCACAAATCCACCCGTCTCAAAGTTCTTGCCGACTCTTTTCCCCGAGGGAGCAACAATTTGAAT
The DNA here is from genome assembly GCA_964491155.1 of uncultured Bdellovibrionales bacterium. Classification (GTDB taxonomy): domain Bacteria; phylum Patescibacteriota; class Minisyncoccia; order Moranbacterales; family UBA1568; genus UBA1568. Next base: position 20,538 of record CAZBFG010000017.1, read on the forward strand.
GTCGATAGGAGAAAACGGCATAAAAAGAAGCATCGAGCTTGCCGGGTATACTGGAGCCTCGTTTGAGAGAGCATCTAGACCTGTCAGTATCTTCACTACCACTTTTGCTCCATCAGTTGGGAGATTTCCATGATTACTTTCGAGTTCTATCGTTTCATCAGCAGCAATGCCCTTGACCGACTCCAGCGGTACAACGCCATCGCCAGCACCTAATTCCATACCACTGTCACCAATCACATTATCATACCCATCTGGCTTACCATGTCCCCATAATACAATATTCTCTGGGTCATTCAACAACTCAATAGAAGCCCCTTCTACACGAAGCTTAGTAATTGTTTCCTCTCTATCAAGCTTACCAACGATATTACTAAACAAAGTGGGAGTTAATTTACTCAGATTAGAAGTACTTTTCAGGTTCTCAAGAAATGTATTTTTCGGATACAAACTGGGATATGTTCGCATGTCACTGGTATCTTTGTCACGCAAGTATGAAGATACTGGAAGAAGCTCGCGCACAGAAACTACCGGCACGCGCCTGACATAGTCAAAAACACTCTCGTAACCATTTTCTTCGGCCTCTTGTTCAAAGATTTTTCTAATAAAAAGTTCTCTAAAAAAGAGAGCGTCATAAAACTCCCCCGCCTCCCATGCTAAATAACTTTGCGGAGATCCATCATGAGGCGTCCCAAGTGTAACAAACTGGTCAATATTCCCACCACCACTCAGTGTTCCGATATATTCTCTCGCAACGAGACCGCCCATGGAGTGAGCGACGATATCTACTTTTGGCCACTTCGCAGCGACCTTTACCGCCTCAATTTTTGTCCTCAATAACTTGGCAGTCTCAACATTACTGGCTCGCCATTGGTATGGGAAAGGAAACATATTAACGTCGGTGGTATAGCCATTCTCTTCCAAAGTTTCAAGTAATTCATCATATGTGCCCAAAACAGGATCCAATTCCAACTCGCTCCTCTCAGTCATTTTCCACGATCCCATAATACCTGGGATGACAATAACTGGATCCCTGAAATGCTCCGTTTTTGCCCAATCAGAGAAATTCACTCCACCCACTATCCTTTCGTATGTACGTGGCCTGTCCTGACACTCTGTACTACACAATGCCGGCCCATTCTGATTTGACCACCAATTATACCGAACATCCGCTTTTCCATTTATTGAGAGATTCACAACATCCAAACTGTTGTTAGCAAATTTTGACCGCCAAACTTTTGTTTTGAAATAGGAACTTGCATCGGTATATACAGCCAGTGTATTGTCATGAAAACTCACCCCCTCGACATCGAGTCTTCCTCCTTCTGAAGCGCTCAGCGCGCCGGTATAAACCCAAAACGCCGATGCTCGTTGAAAGAGCGACGGCTGCATAACCATAAAGATCTCACCTACACTGCCACCGCCAGAGACGATCGCATTTCTAACTGAGATAACACCAGGGGACGTTGCACTTACGGTATATGCATCCCCCGCATCTGCATCTTTTTTCTTCAAGATAACCGGTTGTTCTGGAGTTCCCTCAAGCGAAAGCTTTCCCAAAACATCAATCGTAGATTTACCATCAAACTCTATGACGACTCCCTTTGAAATAATCAGTGTCGCCCCTGATTCTACTGTCACTATTCCTGACACGACTCTGTTTTCCGACCACGTAACATTACCGACAATATTCTCAACAGGGACTTCTTCACCTTCCGCAAAAAACGACTGAGAGAAAAATTTAAAGTTCAACGGTGAAAAAATAAGAGAAGACGTGATAAAAAATACCAATCCGTACCTCTTACTGTTTTTTCTTCCGAACATACAGAATGATTAGGATTATATTTATAATCGGCCAAATGAAGAGAGAAAAGTATTGGAGCCATTCAACATTATAAATTCTAAACCAAAGAGAGTTGTTAACGGCTTCAAAAAACAACATGATGCCTACCAAAGAAAAAAACACTAACATTGAAAGATTATATTTTTTTGTCTTCATTAAAACAGCAAATGAAATAATCAGCGCAATAAACACTAGAAAGCCTAAAGATTCCAGCACTCCTGGGCACTTAAGAAACGAACACATATTTGTTTTCTTTAAAATTAACCCTTACTCCCGTTATACCACAGCCGACCAAAAAGAAAAGTCGCCCACCGTGGGCGACTAGATATAAGTTCGAGAGGTCTGGATCCCGGGTCGCGCCCGGGATGACGCGGTACGCGTCACTTCGCGTTCTTGCGGCGACGGAGAAGGGCACCGGCGGTTTTGAGACAAATGATGATGTCGAGCCACAGTGACCAGTTCTCGATATAAAAGACATCCAAGAGGTACTCGTCCTCAAAGGCCAGATCAGAACGACCGGAGACCTGTGCCATACCCGTGACACCGGGACGCATCGTGAGGAGGCGACGGTGATACTCAGAATAACGCTCCACTTCACGCTCTTGGTGTGGACGTGGACCGACCAGAGACATCGTCCCCTGTAGAACATTGAAAAATTGTGGCAATTCATCGAACGAAAACCGCTCGATAAAAGCACCAACTTTCATCTTGCGTGGATCGTCTTTGATCTTGTAGAGGATACCTCCCTTGCGGACGTTTTTTTCTGCAATCAATTCTTTCTCAAATGCAATCGCCTCTGCCATATGAGGATTCTCTTTGGTCACACAGTACTTCCACTGCATATAGCGAAACTTGTACACGAAAAATTTCTCGCCATTCTCGCCAATGCGTTCGTTCTTGTAAATAATCGGGCCATCCGGGTCTTCAAGTTTGATGAGGAGTGCTACCACCAGCATAATCGGCGAAAACAACACCGTCAGAAAAAATCCTGCCACGATATCATAGGCACGCTTGATCACACGGCCCCACCCATCGAGCGGCGTATGCTGAAACTCAATAATCGGCTCTCCATTCCAAATCTTCATGGTAAACCGCTGGGTCTGCAGCGTGGTCGGAAAATACTTGTAGGTAATATTGTTGATCTGACAGTAGTCAAACAATTTTTCCTGTTCATCATCAGTCAACGACGGGTCGCCCAAGATAATCTCATCCACTCCTTTTTTGGCACGGATTTCTTTGATAAGAGTAATACTGGCCGTTTCAATCTGATCGACGATACGGTAGCCCATCTGCTTGTTCCTCACGAGCAGTTTGCGCAAAGCATACATCTTTTTGTTGGTACCAATGAGGAGGATACGGTGCATACCGACCCCTCGATTGACCAGAAACCAACGCTGTATCTGCTGAATGAGAAAACGTGACAGCACGACATACACGACTGCTACCGCCCAACCAACGAGAATAACGAATCGAGAAGAAAACCATTCGCGATTCAAAAAGACGGCGATGACGAGAATGATGAGGCCAAAGGTAATGGCACGCGTCACACCATAGGCTTCCTTGGAAAAACTACGCGTAGCACGCATAGAGTACAGCCCCTCAAAAGCGATGATAATGAGAAAGAAAGGAGCAACGGTCAAAGAAAAGGTAAGGTAGTCATCAAAAGAAAGATTGAAGACACGAGAGACGTATCCTTCGAACATTGGCAAACCGCGCAAATAATATGCAGAAATAGCCGCTAGGACAATCATGAGAAAGTCTACGGGTACTTGAATAGCACTAAAAAATATTTCTGAACGCTTCATTGTATAACAGACCTTAGTTATTAGTCGTTAGCAATTCTTTTCCAAAACAGATTGATAAGCCGGATTCTGTCCCCTGCCGAAGCAGAGTGACCATCATTTATCTTGTCTTCATGTTACCATGAAGATCTTTGCGGTTCTCCCCGCCGAAGCGGAGCGCGACCTTGCACTGAGGTAAGGATTTAGCCGTTTCACCCTTCGTATTACTACGAAGACTTATCCATTGCTGGATACTCCTTCCTTTCGGAAAAGAGCGTCTCTGCTCGCACCTCGCGTCTCACGACGTATGGGGGTTACCCATTACCCTTGCCACTGGCTTGCGCCGTGACTCAGTGTCCGGACTTTCCTCACTCCAGCTCTTTGCAGAGCTGGCCGTGCGATAGTCTGATCTGTCCTGGAAAAGAACGGTTAACGGTCTATTCTAGCACAAAATAGACATTTTGTCAATGGTCGGTCACGGGTAAAATACCAAAAAAGAATAGCTGACAAGACCCTTGTATTCTACCTGAAAATACCCCTTTCCGACAGCCCAGTCCTTTACAAAATGCTCTTTCTATGTGAAAATTATTATCCCTCGTCTTGAGGTGTTACCGCCGGAAATGGTCTGGCGGCAACACTCTCGAGAGGAGAAGTAGATGAAGGCAACACTGTATGTTCCTGCCGACTGGCGGCAGGACCCGCACTATGCGCGGCTTTGGGAAGGAAGTTTCTGCGCCGACATCGGACAGAAAATCCTCCAAGGCCTCACTCAAAGCGCCGAACTCTACGAGGAGCTCCCTCCTCTACTTCCGGTCACGGTCGAATGGGTAGAGAACCGGGCTAACCCGAAAAACTGCGAACCCTGTCTGGTCATCAAGACTGACGGTGTGCGGCACCATCGGATCCGGATGGATCAAGACCAAGCCGCTGCCCGACTCGTCATCGGATTGAGCGACAGCGAACTGGCACAGCTGATTCCGGAATGTCGGATTCGGTTCTACATCACGTTTGAGTGCCAATGTGCGCTCACCACGATGTAGTACCGCAGTAAACGCACAAGGCGACCGGAACCCGGCCGCCTCTTTTTCTTTTTTAGTGAAATGCTCCACTAGATTTTGTAATACTCTCGGTACCACTCAACGAAATTTTTAATCCCCTTTTCGATCCGCGTAGTGGGCTTCCAGCCAAGCTTGCGCAATTTGCGGATATCGGCCACCGTTGCTACCACATCACCGGCCGGGAGTGGCATCATTTTTTTCTTGGCTACCTTACCGACATTCTTTTCAATTTCTTCAATAAACTTGAGCAGTGTGTCCTCCTTGTCTCCTCCGATATTCATGACCGCATAGGGTAGGTCATTATCAAGACAGGTAACAATACCCGAAACAATGTCATCGATATACGTGAAGTTGCGAGACATCTTGCCATGATTGTTCACCTCAATGACCTTGCCGGCAAAGATTTTTTCGGTAAAAAGAAACAGCGCCATATCAGGACGACCCCACGGACCATAGACCGTAAAAAATCGCAGCCCCGTCGTGGGCAATTTGTACACATGACTATAGACATGCGCCAGGAGTTCATCTGCTTTCTTGCTGGCCGCATAGGGCGAAATAGGAGTATCGACATTGTCACTCTCGGAAAATGGGAGTTTTTTGTTGTTGCCGTAGACCGATGATGACGAGGCATAGAGAAAATTCTTGATCTTGTATTTCACGGCCAGATCCAGGAGTCGCACCGTCCCCAGGACATTGATGTCGACATAGAGCGCTGGGTTCTCAAGCGAGTTGCGTACTCCGGCCATGGCCGCCAAATGGATGACTTTTTCTGGCTTTTCTTTTTTGAATACTTTGTCCAAAAATTTCTCATCGCGGATATCGCCACGATAGAGCTTGAATTGCCCCTTATAGTCTTTGAGAAATTTCTTGATACGATCTTCTTTAAGTTTTGGATCGTAATAGTCATTGAAGTTATCAATAAGCACTGGTGTATCGCCTCGCTCCATCAGTGCCTTGGCTGTGGCTGAACCAATGAAACCGGCACCTCCAGTAATAAGAATCTTCATATTTTGGAAAATCAAGTTAATTATGCCGACCCGCCTGCAACGCTATGCGTAGCATTTCGGGCAGGTAAACCCCGCCCCGCCTGTGATGAGTACTTTCATATCTGAAACATCTTATGAATTTAATACTTCTCTCTATACACTTTCAATCTCGTTTCACTTGTACATGGTTATTCTCGTCTCATAATTCTTTCAACCGCCGTAATGATATCATTTTCCAAAGAAATTTTCAGGTACTGATCCTCCAGGCCAAGCAGCCCCTGCTCGGGACCAAGCCAATACAAAATAGTATCGGTACTCGATCCATCTGGTTCTCCCGGGCCTAGCAGTACAAACAGTTGTTCCCGAGTCATTCCGATGAGAGAGTGCTCACTGAGAAGACTTTCTACCATGCGCAGACGCACAGGATCCTGATCATACACCTGTTCCTGGTCTTGCCACGAAGCAGCATCAAACGACATCTGCCGCATG